>NZ_JBHMFR020000002.1:587-324550 GCF_042436615.2 Streptococcus bovismuti
TATTAATAGTATGTATGCGGGTGTAGTTTAGTGGTAAAACTACAGCCTTCCAAGCTGTTGTCGCGAGTTCGATTCTCGTCACCCGCTTTGAACTTTGTTCAATTACCAAGTTTTTAACTTGGGCGCGTAGCTCAGGTGGTTAGAGCGCACGCCTGATAAGCGTGAGGTCGGTGGTTCGAGTCCACTCGTGCCCATTAATAGGAGAATTACTCAAGAGGCTGAAGAGGACGGTTTGCTAAATCGTTAGGTCGGGTAACTGGCGCAAGGGTTCGAATCCCTTATTCTCCGTTTTATTGAGAGTTTATAACTCTTTTTTTGTTTTTTTAAGAATAGAGAATAAAAACTTCAGATTTGTAAAACTTAATTGGATTACTTATCTGAAGTTTTTTGCGCTCTTTGTCAACTGTAGTGGGCTGCAGAAAAGCTAAAATCTTTATATATTGTCGATTTTATGGTTGTGCTAGTTTATTATTACTTCCAACTCTTGAGTGAAATTTCTCCGCTATTGAGCCAGATTTCTTTTCCGTTATCACATTGAACTAAAAGTTTGCCATTTTCTGAGATATCTTTAGCAAGCCCCTTGTAGTCTTTTTGATCTAGTGTGAAAGTCACTTCTTTTCCTAGAACGAAGGACTGTTTTTTGTATAGGTATAATAGCTCTTCTGCTGGTGTTTCGAAGAAAGCACGCCAGATTTCGATAATTAATTCATTTCTGGTAATAGGTGCTGGAGCTTTGAATAAACTAGCAGCTTTTTCTTTTAATTCTTGAGGAAAGTCTTTAATAGTAAAGTTGATTCCTACTCCAATATTGATATCTGTGACTAAGCCAGTTTCTACAGAGGTCATTGCTTCAGTAAGGATTCCTCCAATTTTATGATTGTTTAGGTAGATATCATTGACCCATTTTATGTCGACATCTATTAATGTTAGGTTCTTAATGGCTTTGTAGATAGCTCCTGCTACAAGTAGTGTGTAGGATGGTAATTGCTCATAGGGAAGATTTGGTTTAAGATGGAGTGTCATATAAATGCCACCTTGGGGTGAGTAGAAAGAACGTTGAAAACGGCCTCGCCCTGCTGTTTGATAGGAAGCTAGATAGAGGGTGTTTGCTTCATTTCCTAAATCAATTGCTTCTTTTGCATCGAGTTGTGTTGATCTTGTTTCGTGTTTAAAACTGACTTTAATTGGAAGGTTTTCTTCTAGAAGTTCTGGAAGAATAAGGTCTCCATTCACCAGTTTATAGCCTTTGTTTTTGATACTATCAATTTCAATGCCTTCTTGTTCTAGACGCTTGATGGCTTTCCAAATTGACGTTCGGCTTAGAGATAGTTCTTCTGCGATTTTTTCTCCGCTGATATAGTCGGTTTCTTTAGCTAGAATCTGGTAGACAGCTTGGTAGGATTTCATAGTGTTTCCTTTCTCACTAGTTGGTATTTCGAATGTTCTTTTCTTGTATGACTTGGAGTCTGATTAAAGTATTGTTTATAAGCTTTAGAAAAATTGAGTGGATCTGAAAAACCTACTGAGTACGCAATTACCTTGATAGACTCTTGGGTATTTTCGAGAAGTTGTTTAGCTCGGTGCATTCGAACGTAAAGTAGGTATTCTTTGGGTGATAAGGTATTAAATTCTTTGAATACGCTTGATAAGTAGCTTCTGTGAACTGATAGCTCTTTTGCTAAATCTTGAATTGTAAGTGATTGAGGATAGTGGCTATCAATTAATCGTTTGCATTCAAGATAGAGTTGGTGGGTTGATGAAATATTCTTTTTCTTCTGATTGGGAGCAATAGTTCCCAGATGGAACATCAGTTCATGGAGTTGTCCCATGATATGGAGTTGAGCTAATGCATTGGATTTTGTAATCTGAGCGAAGCGGACAATGTCTGAAATGAGTTTTGCAGTAGTCTGGGTATGACAAGTTTCAGATTTTATGAGATAGGATTGGTCAGAAATTTGAGAAAGAGCAAAATAGTCAGGAGCTTTCCCTCCAGTGATTCCTAACCAGTAGTAGGCCCAAGGTTTTTCACTATCAGCTTGATAAAAGGTTAGTTCATCTGGTTTTAATAGAAAGAAATCCCCTTCTTTTAAATCAACAATTTTACCCTTGTAATGAAATTTTCCTTGCCCTTTAGTAATATAATGTAAAACGTATGTATCACGAATAGCTGGACCAAAAGAGTAATTAGGTGTGCATTCCTCATATCCATAAAACCTTAGGGAAAGATCGATTGTTCCAGTCTGGTATTCTGAAAAAACTAGCATGTGCTACCTCCTACCTAACATTTTACCATATTCTTGAGACATTTTTCTATTTTAGAAAGCGATTTCAGATGATAAAATAGAATCAAGAAAGTGATGAGGTGAAGTAAATGGGAGTGAGGATAGAGCATAATCTATTTTATGTTGAGAGTAAAAATTTAAGTCTGATCATTGAAAATCGTGATGGCTACTTACTATTGAAACATTTAGGAAAGACTATTAAGAACTATAAAGGTTCCAATAGTATTTATGAACGAGATCATGCCTTTTCAGGAAATCCAACAGCTAATAATCGAACGTTTAGTTTGGACACACAACGTCTGATTTTCGGACAACATGGCTTAGGAGATTTTAGAAAATCAACTTTACAGGTTCAGCATAGTGTAACTGAAGTAACAGATTTTCGATTGGTAGAAGCAAAGATTATAAAAGGTCAGAATGGACCACAGGGCTTACCTTCTCCACATAGCATAGATAATACAGAGACTCTTGCTTTGATGTTAGAAGATTCTAAGGCGCAACTTAGTCTGACTTTGTATTATACTGCTTTTGATAATGATTCGACTATTGCTAGCTACAGTAAATTAGAGAATAATAGTAATCAGGAAGTTGTCATCCATAAAGATTTTTCTTTTATGGCTGATGTTCCAGCTGCGAATTACGAAATCGTAACTTTGCAGGGAGCTTATGCTCGCGAAAAGACTGTTCGACGTCAACAGGTAGAACAAGGAATCTTTTCGATTGGTTCGAACCGTGGTGCTTCTGGTCATGCCCAAACACCAGCTTTTCTATTATGTGATCAAGGAATCACAGAAGATGCTGGGAATGTGTTTGCTATTCAACTAATGTATAGTGGAAACTTTGAAGCTTTTGTTCAAAAGAATCAATTGAATGAAGTTCGGTTAGCGATTGGGATTAATCCGGAAAACTTTTCTTGGAAGTTAGACCCTGAGGAATACTTTGAAACACCGGTAGCTTTAGTGACCTATTCAGATAAGGGATTAACTGGTATTAGTCATGAAAGTCAGAATTTTGTACTGAAGCACATTCTGCCAAGTAAATTTTCTAAAAAAGAACGTCCAATTCTAATCAATAACTGGGAAGCTACCTACTTTGACTTTCATAGAGAAAAACTGTTAGAGTTAGCAGATGAAGCTAAGAAAGTTGGCATTGAACTTTTTGTATTAGATGATGGTTGGTTTGGTAATCGCTTTGATGATAACCGTGCTTTAGGTGATTGGGTTGTTAATGAGCAAAAACTTGGTGGCAGTCTAGAAAGTCTTATTTCAGATATCCATGAAAGAGGTCTACAGTTTGGACTTTGGTTCGAACCTGAGATGATTTCTGTTGATAGTGATTTGTATCGTAAACATCCTGACTGGGCTATTCAGGTTCCTGGCTATGACCATACCTATTCTAGGAATCAATTAGTACTTAATCTTGCTAATCCTCAGGTAGTAGAATACTTGAAAAATGTCTTAGATGAACTCTTATCTTATCATGCGATTGACTACATCAAATGGGATATGAATCGTAATATTACTAACCTGGGGAATGGTTCGAACTATCTAGAGACACAGATGCAATCTCATCAGTACATGCTGGGACTTTATGCAGTTGTCGCTTATCTGACAGAGAAGCACAGCCATATTCTCTTTGAGTCCTGCTCTGGTGGGGGTGGACGAAATGATCTTGGTATGATGCGCTATTTCCCACAAGTCTGGGCTAGTGATAATACTGATGCTATTGCACGTTTACCAATTCAATACGGGTCATCTTATCTCTATCCAACCATTTCTATGGGTGCCCATGTGTCAGCAGTACCGAATCATCAGATGGGACGAATGACACCATTAGAAACACGTGGTCATGTTGCAATGATGGGAAATTTGGGCTATGAGCTTGATTTGACAAGTCTGATTGAGAAAGAAAAAGAAGACATTAGAATGCAGGTAAACTTGTACAAAGAATTACGACCAGTAGTTCAGTTAGGACAGCAGTATAGGCTAATTAATCCCGATGCTGAATCAAATGAAGCAGCTGTACAATTTAACTACGGAAATCAAACGATTGTAACCTACGTTCGCGTTTTATCAGTTGTAGAGACCATGGAAACAACTTTAAAGTTAAAAGATTTGGTTGAAGAGGGACTATATGAATTACAGGAAAATGGAGAAGTTTACTCAGGTGCAGAACTCATGTATGCAGGTTTAACTGTTATCTTATCCCAAGGAGATTTTTTGAGTAGACAGTATATTTTTAGAAGACTATAATAAGGGTGTATAAATTTATAAAGGAGGCTTTCCAATGAAATGGTATAAGAAAGCAGGTTTTCTTTTAGTCGCTGGGGCTAGTTTACTAGGCCTAGTAGCTTGTGGTCAGAATAATCAATCGACTGATGGAAAGGTAACGATTGAATTTTTTAACCAGAAGACCGAAATGGCGGATACTTTGCAAAAAATTGTAGATGATTTTGAAAAGGATCATCCTACTATTGATGTAAAACTGACGACTGTTCCGGCAGCTGGAATTGTTCTGAAGACTCGTATCTTATCAGGAGATGTCCCAGATATTATCAATATCTATCCTCAAAATATGGATTTCCAAGAATGGGCAAAAGCAGGTTATTTTGCAGATATGACAGGAAAGTCCTATCTTGAGAATATCAAGAATGATTATGCCGAAAAGTATGCAATCAATAACAAGATTTATAGTGTACCTTTAACTGCTAATCTTTATGGAATCTATTACAATAAAACAAAGTTTAAAGAATTAGGACTAAAGGAGCCGAAGACTTTTAAAGAGTTCCAAGAGATTGTTAAAAAGATAAAAGATAGTGGGAATTATCCGTTTGCAGTTGCAGGCAATGAAGGCTGGACATTAAATGGTTACCACCAACTTTCTTTCATTACTCTTACAGGTAGTGGAGACGCGGCTAATAACTACCTTCGCTTTTCAAAACCAAATGCTATATCCACAGATGATCCTATTTTAAAAGCAGATGCAGAACGACTAGATTTATTGGCAGATAATGCTCAAGATGGTTGGCGTGGTGCTTCTTATAATGATGCGGTAGTAGCATTTTCGAACGAAACAGCCTTGATGATGCCACAAGGATCGTGGGCGTTAGCCGCAATTAATCAACAGGATCCAAAATTTGAAGTGGGGATGTTTGCCTTCCCAGGAGAAGAAGTAGGAAAAGAAGTCACTGTTGGTGCAGGGGACATGGCATTATCAACTTCAGCTACTACTAAACATCCGAAAGAAACCGAAGAATTTATCAGCTATATGACTAGTCCAAAAGCTATGCAGTCATACTATGATGTAGATGGATCACCAGTTGCGGTGAAAGGCATACAGGAAAAAGAAGATTCAGCGCTTGCAGATATTTCTAAACTGGCATTTACGGACAAACATTATGTTTGGTTGGGTCAACGCTGGAACTCTGAAGAAGACTTTTTTAATCTAAGTGCAGGTTACCTGATAGATAAAAATCTGAAAAATATGGCAAATAATCTCAATGCTTTCTTTAATCCAATGAAGGCAGATTTGGACTAGAATAGGAGTTAAGATGATATGGCTATTCGAAAATTTTTAAATAAATACTGGGGTTGGACTTTTTTAGTCATCCCGCTTGCTTTACAAGCTATCTTCTTTTACTTTCCTATGGTGCAGGGTGCTTTCTATAGTTTGACTAACTGGACCGGATTGACCTATAATTATAAATTTGTTGGTTTGAATAACTACAAATTGCTAATGATTGATGGCAAATTCTTCACAGCTATAGCTTTTACTTTGATTTTAACCTTGGCATTGATTATTGGAGAGATTTCGATTGGGATGGTTGTGGCTCGAGCCTTAAATTCTAAGATGAAAGGGCAGACCTTCTTTAGAGCTTGGTTCTTTTTCCCAGCTGTTTTGTCTGGTTTGACAGTTTCCTTGATTTTTAAACAATTCTTCAACTATGGTCTTCCAACAATTGGAAAGATTTTAGGAATTAGTTTTTTACAAGAAAGTTTACTTGGGACACCTGTTGGAGCAGTGGTAGCAACTATTTTTGTTCTCCTATGGCAAGGAGTAGCAATGCCAATTATTCTCTTTCTTGCTGGTCTTCAAAGTATTCCAAGTGATATTTTAGAAGCTGCATCAATTGACGGTGCAACAAGTAAACAAACCTTTTGGAAGATTGAATTACCATATTTGTTACCAACAATTTCTATGGTTTTCATTCTGGCTCTTAAGTCCGGTTTGACAGCCTTTGACCAAATTTTTGCCTTGACGAGTGGTGGTCCAAATAATGCTACAACGTCTCTTGGCCTTTTAGTCTACAACTATGCTTTCAAGAGTAATCAATATGGATATGCGAATGCAATTGCCTTGATTTTATTCTTAATTATTGGAATTGTATCCCTTATCCAAATCAAACTATCAAAGAAATTTGAAATCTAATAGAGGAGTCCCACACATGAAAAAAGAAGAAAAATTGAATCAGTTTTGGAAATATGTCCTCTTGATAGTAGGTGGTATTCTTATACTTGTTCCTTTGTTGGTAACGGTTTTTAGTTCCTTCAAGACAACCAAGGATATCATGAATCATTTCTTTAGTTTGCCTAATCCTTTTACATTAAGTAATTATGAACGCTTGATTTCGGATGGGATTGGAGGCTATTTCTGGAATTCAGCTGTTATTACGGTGTTATCATTGATTGTAGTAGCCTTTTTTATACCAGCTGCAGCCTATTCCATTGCTCGAAATATGTCCAAGAAAAAAGCCTTTGCAATTATGTATTCGCTCTTGATCTTAGGGATATTTGTTCCATTTCAGGTGATTATGATTCCTATCACAGTTATGATGAGCAAACTTGGCCTGGCAAATATGTGGGGGTTGGTACTACTTTATCTAACTTATGCAATTCCACAGACCCTCTTCTTGTATGTTGGTTATATTAAAATCAGTGTACCAGATAGTTTAGATGAAGCTGCAGAAATTGATGGGGCTGATCGATTTACAACTTACCGTCGAATTATCTTTCCAATGCTGAAGCCCATGCATGCTACAACCTTGATTATCAATGCATTATGGTTCTGGAATGACTTTATGTTGCCATTGTTAATTTTGAATAAGGATTCCAAGATGTGGACTTTGCCTCTCTTCCAGTACAACTACCAAGGTCAGTATTTTAATGACTATGGGCCAAGTTTTGCATCCTATATTGTGGGAATTGTAACAATTACTGTCGTCTACCTCATCTTCCAAAAACATATTATTTCAGGAATGAGCAACGGAGCAGTGAAGTAAGAAGAACTCATGGAATCTATAGTCTTTGACACAGAGGAAGGATTCAGCTAGTTGACAATTTTATGTGAAAACAAGAAAGTAGTACTTAGTTTATTGAAGTCTATATTTAGTACGAGTTTGATGATAAACAGAGATTTAATACTCAATGAAAATCAAAGAGCAAACTAGGAAGCTAGCCGCAGGTTGCTCTTGAGGTTGCAGATAAAGCTGACGTGGTTTGAAGAGATTTTCCAAGAGTATAACATGAATTTGATTTACGAAGCCAAGTCATATGAGACTTGGCTTCAATTAGAAAAAGGAGAGTAATTATGCCAATTCAGAATAAAACCATGTTGATTACCTATTCAGATAGTCTTGGAAATAATCTTAAAGACTTATATGATAATTTGGAAGAGCATTTTGGAGATGCTATTGGGGGAGTTCACCTTCTACCATTTTTCCCATCAACAGGTGATCGTGGATTTGCGCCAGTTGACTACGACGAAGTGGATTCAGCTTTTGGTGATTGGGAGGATGTTAAGCGTTTAGGTGAGAAATATTATCTTATGTTTGACTTTATGATTAATCATATTTCTCGTCAATCCAAGTATTATAAGGACTATCAAGAAAAACATGAAGCCAGTGAATTTAAAGATCTCTTTTTAAACTGGGATAAGTTTTGGCCAGAAAACCGTCCGACACAGTCTGATGTAGATTTAATTTACAAGCGTAAGGATCGTGCACCAAAGCAAGAGATTGTGTTTGAAGATGGTTCAGTGGAACATTTGTGGAATACCTTTGGTGAGGAGCAGATTGATCTTGATGTGACCAAAGAAGTAACGATGGAATTTATCCGTAAGACCATTCAGCACTTGGCAAGTAATGGGTGTGATTTGATTCGTCTAGATGCCTTTGCATATGCAGTGAAGAAATTGGATACCAATGATTTCTTTGTGGAACCAGATATTTGGGATTTATTGGACAAAGTTCGAGATATTGCTGCTGAATATGGGACAGAGCTCTTACCTGAGATTCATGAACACTATTCGATTCAGTTTAAAATAGCGGAGCATGATTACTATGTTTATGATTTTGCTCTTCCAATGGTGACACTCTATACTCTTTACAGTTCCAGAACAGAGCGTTTGGCTAAGTGGTTAAAGATGAGCCCGATGAAGCAATTTACGACACTAGATACCCATGATGGGATTGGAGTAGTAGATGTTAAGGATATCCTGACCGATGATGAGATTGACTATGCTTCAAATGAACTCTATAAGGTTGGAGCTAATGTCAAACGTAAGTACTCCAGTGCCGAGTATAACAATTTAGATATCTACCAAATCAATTCAACTTACTATTCTGCGCTTGGAGATGATGATGTCAAGTATTTCCTTGCCCGTTTAATTCAAGCTTTTGCCCCAGGTATTCCCCAGGTCTACTATGTGGGGCTACTAGCAGGAAAGAATGACTTGAAACTATTAGAAGAAACTAAAGAAGGTCGAAATATTAATCGTCATTACTATAGCAATGAGGAAATATCAGAAGAAGTCCAACGTCCTGTGGTGAAGGCCCTTCTCAATCTATTTTCTTTCCGAAACCGTTCAGAAGCCTTTGATTTAGAAGGGACTATTGAGATAGAGACACCAACAGCCCACAGCATTGTAATCAAACGTCAAAATAAAGATAAGTCCGTAACAGCAGTAGCAGAAATTGATTTGCAAAATCAGACTTATCGAGTAATTGAGAACGGAATTGAAGTAACATTTTGAAGCCTTGATATGGTTGATAAAATAGGGTTTTTATTTTAGAAAACGTTTCCTTTCTTTTCAAATTGCTAAAAAAGTGGTACAATATAGGATAGCTTACTATTATCTGAATCAGTTGATTTGGAGAGAAAGGATTCATTTTGAAATCAATAGGCTTTATTGAAAAGCTGAAAGGGTTGTCTAATAAAGAGCTGATTTTATTAGGAATTATCCTGAGTATCTTTTTACCCTTTTATCTTTTTGTAGTTGTATTCTGTTTATATATTATCAGTTTGATTTTTACAGGAGACATGAAAAGTATTCTTCAGAAGATGGGGGAGCATCCGATGCTGCTTCTTTTTCTTGGCTATAGTACTGTAATATCCATTTTTGCACAAAATTGGATGGGAGTTGTAGCTTCAGTAGGAATTTTTTTATTTACTGTTTTCTTTTTGCATTATCAGTCGATTTTATCACATAAATTCTTTCGATTGATTTTGCAGCTCGTCTTGTTTGGTAGCGTCTTGTCAGCTGCTTTTGCGAGTTTAGAACATTTCCAAATTGTGAAGAAATTTAACTATGCTTTTCTTTCACCCAATATGCAGGTGTGGCATCAGAATCGTGCAGAAGTGACCTTCTTTAATCCTAATTATTATGGAATTATTTGTTGTTTCTGTATCATGATTGCTTTCTATCTGTTTACAACGACCAAATTGAATTGGTTGAAAGTATTCTGTGTGTTTGCAGGCTTTGTGAATCTCTTTGGTTTGAACTTTACTCAAAATCGAACTGCCTTTCCTGCTATTATTGCTGGAGCCATTATTTATCTCTTTACGACCATTAAAAACTGGAAGGCCTTTTGGCTTAGTATTGGGGTCTTTGCGATTGGCTTGAGTTTCCTCTTTTCCAGTGATTTAGGAGTTCGGATGGGGACTTTAGACTCTTCTATGGAAGAACGCATTTCTATCTGGGATGCTGGGATGGCCTTGTTTAAGCAAAATCCTTTCTGGGGTGAAGGGCCATTGACCTACATGCACTCGTATCCTCGGATAAATGCTCCTTATCATGAACATGCTCACAGCCTTTATATTGATACGATTCTGAGTTACGGAATTGTGGGGACCATTTTATTAGTTTTGTCTTCTGTTGCTCCTGTTCGCTTGATGATGGATATGAGTCAGGAGTCGGGGAAACGTCCGATTATCGGCCTTTATCTATCTTTCCTTACAGTGGTTGCTGTGCACGGAATCTTTGACTTGGCCCTCTTCTGGATTCAGTCAGGTTTCATTTTCTTGCTAGTTATGTGCAGTATTCCGTTGGAGCATCGAACATTGGTATCGGACATGACGGATTAAGTTTATTAGATTCAAATCTTCTACCTTGGGTGGGAGATTTTTTTGCTAGGAAAAATTATTTCCAAATCGAAATAGTTGACAGTTGGAACTATGAGTGTTACAATTGTTTTATTCATTTCGATATCGAAATAAATTGGAGGTGTTATGAAAGATAGTCATTTGGTAGCCCATCATATTCGTTTGTTGAATGGGCGGATTTTTCAAAAGTTACTGAGCCAAGACCCTGAAGCTCTTTATCGGAGTGAGCAGGGAAAGATTTTAGCGGTTTTATGGAATAGTAAAACTGGCTGCGCAACTGCGACAGATATTGCTCTGGAAACTGGGCTTGCTAACAATACACTGACGACGATGATTAAAAAGCTAGAGGAACAAAATCTTGTAACTATTAGTCCATGTGGAGAAGATAAGCGTAAGAAGTATTTGGTTTTAACAGAGTTGGGGCAGTCTCAGAAAGAAGTGGGGCATCGTGTCAGTCAGAAATTGGATACGATATTTTACAAAGGATTTTCAGAGGAAGAAATTCGTCAGTTTGAAGCCTTTCAAGAAAGAATTTTGGCTAATCTGAAAGAGGAGGAAAATGAGGTTTAAAATGGAGCAAATTAGCTGTTTATAAGTAAAGGCCACTTTTGACTTTGTTTTCCAACTCTTAGGACAAGGAAACTATGTGGTTAGCTATGGTCAGACTCAGATTGGTGGAGTTGCCTATGCCCAGTACGATATCTTCCGTCTAGAAAACGGGAAAATTGTGGAACATTGGGACAATAAGGAAGTCATGCCTAAGGTAGAAGATTTGACCAATCGAGGGAAGTTTTAAATTGAGGATACAGAATGATTGAATACAAAAATGTGGCGCTACGCTACACAGAAAAAGATGTCTTGAGAGATGTTAATTTACAGATTGAGAATGGGGAGTTCATGGTTTTAGTTGGGCCTTCTGGGTCAGGTAAGACGACTATGATTAAGATGATTAACCGTCTCTTGGAACCAACTGATGGAAATATTTATATGGATGGAAAGCGCATCAAAGACTATGATGAGCGTGAACTCCGACTTTCTACTGGATATGTTTTACAGGCTATTGCTCTCTTTCCTAATCTAACAGTTGAGGAAAATATTGCCCTGATTCCTGAGATGAAGGGATGGACTAAGGAAGAAATTGCGAAGAAAACAGAAGAGCTTTTGGCAAAGGTTGGTTTACCAGTAGCTGAGTATGGGCATCGTTTGCCTAGTGAATTATCTGGTGGAGAACAGCAGCGTGTTGGAATTGTACGGGCTATGATTGGTCAACCCAAGATTTTGCTCATGGATGAACCCTTTTCAGCCTTGGATGCTATTTCGAGAAAACAGTTGCAGGTTCTTACTAAAGAATTGCATAAAGAGTTTGGGATGACAACTATTTTTGTGACCCATGACACGGATGAAGCTTTGAAGTTGGCGGACCGTATTGCTGTCTTGCAGGACGGAGAGATTCGTCAGGTGGCGAATCCTGAGACCATTTTAAAAGCTCCTGCAACAGACTTTGTTGCAGACTTGTTTGGAGGTAGTATTCATGACTAATTTAATTGCAACTTTTCAGGATCGTTTTAGTGATTGGTTGACAGCCCTATCTCAACATTTGCAGTTGTCACTTTTGACCTTGTTACTAGCCATTTTGCTTGCGATTCCCTTGGCTGTTTATCTTCGCTATCATGAGAAGTTAGCGGATTGGGTTTTGCAGATTGCAGGGATTTTCCAGACCATCCCGTCTTTGGCCCTGTTGGGTCTCTTCATTCCCTTGATGGGAATTGGAACCTTGCCGGCTTTGACAGCTCTAGTGATTTATGCGATCTTTCCGATTTTGCAAAATACCATCACTGGGCTGAAGGGAATTGATCCGAGTTTGCAAGAGGCTGGGATTGCCTTTGGGATGACCAGATGGGAACGTCTCAAGAAGTTTGAAATTCCACTTGCCATGCCTGTTATGATGTCTGGGATTCGGACGGCGGCTGTCTTGATTATCGGTACGGCAACCTTGGCGGCCTTGATTGGGGCAGGGGGACTAGGTTCCTTTATCCTTTTGGGAATTGACCGTAATAATGCCAGTCTGATTTTGATTGGGGCCCTTTCTTCTGCAGTGCTGGCTATTGCCTTTAACTTCCTACTAAAAGTGATGGAAAAAGCAAAATTGCGGACGATTTTTTCTGGTTTTGCCTTAGTGACCATATTGCTCGGTCTGTCTTATAGTCCAGCTCTTTTGGCTCAAAAAGAGAAAGAGAACTTGGTTATTGCTGGGAAATTGGGTCCAGAACCAGAAATCTTGGCCAATATGTATAAGTTGCTAATTGAAGAAAATACCAGCATGACTGCGACTGTTAAACCGAATTTTGGGAAAACAAGCTTTCTCTATGAAGCTCTGAAAAAAGGCGATATTGACATTTATCCTGAATTTACTGGTACGGTGACTGAAAGTTTGCTGCAACCATCACCGAAAGTGGGTCATGAGCCAGATCAGGTTTATCAGGTAGCGCGTGATGGCATTGCCAAACAGGATCATCTATCCTATCTCAAACCTATGTCTTATCAAAATACCTATGCTGTAGCTGTTCCGAAAAAGATTGCTCAAGAATATGGCTTGAAGACCATTTCGGACTTGAAAAAAGTGGAAGGGCAGTTGAAGGCTGGATTTACTCTCGAGTTTAATGACCGTGAAGATGGCAATAAGGGCTTGCAATCAATGTATGGTCTCAATCTCAATGTAGCGACCATGGAACCAGCCCTTCGCTATCAGGCTATTCAGTCAGGTGATATTCAAATCACGGACGCCTATTCGACCGATGCGGAATTGGCACGTTATGATTTACAGGTATTGGAAGATGACAAGCAACTCTTCCCACCTTATCAAGGGGCTCCACTCATGAAAGAAGTTCTTCTCAAGAAACATCCAGAGTTGGAAACAGTTCTCAATAAATTGGCTGGTAAAATTACTGAAAGCCAGATGAGCCAGCTCAACTACCAAGTCGGTGTTGAAGGCAAGTCAGCAGAGCAAGTAGCCAAGGAGTTTCTACAAGAACAAGGTTTGTTGAAGAAATAGTTTGAAAATGTCAAACTCAACTTTGTTAAACGACCATATAGAAAACTGCTCAGACAATGTCGTCTGGGCTTTTTTGATTGTTGAAAAGATGAAAACTCAGTAGCCTAGAAATAAGGCAACTGAGCTCTACTCTGTATTCAATTTTTAGGAATGAGAAGGTCTAGATAAAACTGGACAACTTCCTGGTATGTAAAGTCTTGTCCTTTTTTGAGCCACCAGGTCAATGTCTCGATAAAGTTGGACACGACCAAGTGTTGGAGGTAAGAAGTAGGCAGATTAGTGTGGGCTTCTTTTAACTCATCAGCCAACATGGGATAGACATGGTGTTCTAGCTCTTTATGGAGTTGACGGAGGAAGTAGTCATTTTTGGAAAATAGCAGACTGGTAACATGGTCCTGGTTTTTCTGAAAATGTAAAAAGATATGTGCGAGGTAGTCCTCGGTAGTAAAGTGTCCTTCCCTTTCAAAGAGATGATGAAAGAGGTAGCGACAGAGCTCATCTAAAAGGAGTTCCTTGCTTTCATAGTGACAGTAAAAAGTAGAACGCCCAACATCTGCTAGGTCAATGATATCCTGAACAGTAGTGGCATCATAGCCTTTGTCGTTCAAAAGTTGTAAAAAAGCTTGATAGATGGCTTTTTTCGTCTTGCTGACTCGACGGTCTCTTTTTGGCATGTAGACACTTGAGACAAACTGTTCAGAACTGAACATGGCTGACAGTTTGCTTCTATCCTTTCTTTGAATTTTATTAGATAATACAAATGAAAGAAGTATGTATATACCCATTATACCAAAGGAGGGAGAGAAATGAGTTCTAAAACATCTATCTGGTTAGCTTTTTTCTTAAATTTAAGCTATGCGATTGTTGAGTTTATCGCAGGAGGAATCTTTGGTTCGAGTGCAGTTCTTGCTGATTCCGTTCATGACTTGGGAGATGCTATAGCCATTGGCATCTCAGCCCTTTTAGAAACAATTTCAAACCGTGAAGAAGATAGACAGTACACCTTGGGTTACAAACGTTTTAGTCTTTTAGGAGCCATGCTAACGGCTGTGATTCTTATGATAGGGTCTGTCCTAGTGATCTTGGAAAATGTCACAAAGATTGTTCACCCGCAACCCGTCAATGAGGAAGGCATCCTCTGGCTGGGAATCATTGCAGTAGCCATTAATGTGCTAGCAAGTCTGGTAGTTCGTAAGGGGAAAACAAAGAACGAGTCAATTCTTAGCCTGCATTTTTTGGAAGACACTCTTGGTTGGTTGGCCGTCATTCTAATGGCGATTATTCTTCGATTTACGGACTGGTATATCCTCGATCCGCTTTTATCACTAGTTATTTCTATCTTTATTCTGTCGAAAGCCATTCCTCGCTTTTGGAGCGCACTGAAAATTTTCCTAGATGCTGTGCCAGAAGGAGTCGAGACAAGTGATTTGGAGAAGGATTTAGAGGCTCTACCCAATGTCAACAGTGTCAATCAACTTAGCATTTGGTCCATGGATGGTCTAGAGAATAATGCTATTGTTCACATTTGTATCAAGGACTGGGAACAGATGATGGAAACCAAAGAAGTGGTGCGTCAATGTTTAGAAGAAAGAGGCGTGCAGAATATCACTATTGAAGTAGATAGCAGTCAAAGCAATCATGCGCAACATAAGCGGAGGGTGAGAGAATTAGAGCAGAAGCATGGGCATCATTAGTACAAAGTAAAGAATGATTAAGCCCCTATGTTATTTGAAATAGAGTATTTTATTTACTGTTTAAATATTTTAAAAGTTTGATCCTATAAGTCTCTGTATAAACTTTACTTAGTTGTTTGGTAATTAAAAAAATTTTTCGATTAGATGCAAAAAGTTTGACTTGGAGTCAACTCAAAGTTGTATAATAAGATGAATGAGTTATAGTTGCTTAAATTCAGTGAAGATAATGAAAGGAGGCTAGTATATGAATATTAAATCTGCCAGCGATTTATTGGGAATTTCAGCGGATACGATTCGGTATTATGAGCGAGTTGGTCTTGTGCCACCTATTACTCGAACTGCGACTGGAATTCGTGACTTTCAAGATCAGGATATAGAAGCGCTGGAATTTATTAAGTGTTTCCGTTCGGCGGGTGTCTCTGTAGATAGTTTAGTTGACTATATGTCGCTCTACCAAAAGGGGGATGAAACGAGAGAAGAAAGGCTTGATATTTTAGAAGACGAAAAGAAAAAATTAGAGGAGCGCTTTTCTCAGTTACAGACGGCTTTAAATCGCTTAAATCTCAAAATTAAACTTTACAAGGAAGGAAAATTTTAAATGAAATCAGCAGTATATACAAAGGCAGGCAAGGTTGGACTTGCTACAATTGAACGTCCGCAAATTATAGAAGCAGATGATGCTATTATCCGCATTGTCCGTACTTGCGTTTGTGGTTCGGACCTCTGGAGTTACCGTAATCCAGAAACGAAAGCTGGACACAAAAATAGTGGACACGAAGCGATTGGGATTGTCGAAGAAACTGGGGAAGCCATTACGACGGTGAAACCAGGTGACTTTGTCATCGTCCCTTTTACACATGGATGTGGTGAGTGTGATGCCTGTCTTGCTGGCTTTGACGGTTCTTGCGATAATCATATTGGTAATAACTTGGGAGGCGATTTTCAGGCGGAATATATCCGATTCCACTATGCAAACTGGGCGCTGGTTAAAATTCCTGGACAACCTTCTGACTACACAGAAGGTATGCTAAAGTCCCTCTTGACTCTTGCAGATGTCATGCCGACAGGCTATCATGCGGCGCGTGTTGCTAATGTTCAAAAAGGGGATAAGGTTGTGGTCATTGGTGATGGGGCTGTTGGTCAATGTGCTGTCATCGCAGCTAAAATGCGTGGAGCATCGCAAATTATCCTTATGAGTCGTCATGAAGATCGTCAAAAGATGGCTCTGGAGTCGGGTGCGACAGCGGTTGTAGCTGAGCGAGGTCAAGAAGGTATTGCCAAGGTGCGTGAAATTCTCGGTGGCGGAGCGGACGCAGCACTTGAATGTGTTGGTACGGAGGCTGCTGTAGAACAGGCGCTAGGCGTTCTCCATAATGGAGGGCGTATGGGATTTGTAGGAGTCCCACACTATAATAATCGTGCTCTTGGTTCGACATTTATGCAAAATATCTCTGTAGCAGGTGGGGCAGCTTCTGCGACAACATACGATAAGCAATTTTTACTAAAAGCCGTCCTTGATGGTGATATCAATCCAGGCCGTGTTTTTACTTCAAGCTATAAATTAGAAGATATTGATCAAGCTTATAAAGATATGGATGAACGTAAGACCATTAAGTCTATGATTGTGATGGACTAAAAAAGAAAATCCTAATGGAGATTTGAGACTCTCTATTAGGATTTTTTGTCATGTTTAATTTGTGGAGTTATGGCAGAGTACTCTCTCTCAGAGTCAGTCTGGTTCCCAGCATGGTCAGGCTTGGGATTTTGCGACCGTGGAGTACTTCCTTGTTAAGAATATCCATACCTGCTCGCCCCATTTCCTCGGTATAGACGGTGATGCTGGAGAGGGGAGGATAGACCTGTTTGGTCAGGCTAGTGTCATTAAAGGAAATGAGGCTGACGCGGTCTGGTAGGCTGATTCCAGCTTCTTGTAGGGCACGGAGGGCACCGATGGCTAAACTATCGCTAGCTGCAAAAAATGCTGGTGGCAGTTGGTCTCCTAAGCTCTGAATGGCCTCCTTCATCAAGTCATAGCCAGACTGGGCAGTAAAGCTTCCTTGAAAGACCAGTTCATCATGATAGATTCCCTTTGTTTGACTGTAGTTCCTAAAATTTTCAAGTCGCTTGTCCTGAATGATTTCTTCTTGGTCAGTTGTCTCCTCAAGACCTGTTAGAATCCCGATACGGTCCATTCCTTGGCTGAGGAAATAATCGACAACCTGTTTCATAGCAGTGTAAAAGTCCGTGATAATGCAAGTATGTCCTAGTGAAAGTGTATCGCTGTCTAGAAAGACAAGAGGCTTTTGGTATTCTTCGAAGGCAGTAATCTGTGCTCGGCTAAACTTTCCGATGCAGAGAATCCCAATCACTTCCTCGCTCAGGGTAAAAGGATGGTCATTGAAATAGCGCAAGATATCATAGTCCAACTCTTGGGCTCTTTTTTCTATTCCTAGGCGAATCTGGTAGTAGTAGAGGTCGTCTAGCTCTCCTTGTTCACTGACCCATTGGATAATGGCAATCTTTTGCTTGGGTTTGTGGGACTCTCCTGTCTTGAGGTGCTTGGTGTAACCCAGCTCTTCAGCAACGGTTAAAATACGGTGTCTGGTTTCTTCTGTAACAGATAGGCTCTGGTCGCGGTTGAGAACGCGGGATACGGTCGCGATAGAGACAGAGGCTAGCTGTGCAATGTCTTTTAAGGTAGCCATAAATCCTCCTTCTTTTAAGTTAGTATATCATATTTTTCTACCTTTTACCGATAGTTTAGTAAAATTTTAGTAAAAAGGATTGACCTTGGAAAATCCCTTGGATACAATAGAAGAAAACGATTACACGTTAAGACGACTTAACGGACAGTAAAAGGAGAAATCATATGACACAACATCTTACTGCTGAAGCTCTTCGTAAAGACTTCTTTGCTGTTTTTGGTCAAGAAGCAGACCAAACCTTCTTTTCACCAGGCCGCATTAATTTGATTGGTGAACACACGGACTATAACGGTGGACATGTTTTCCCAGCAGCTATTTCCTTGGGAACTTATGGGGCGGCTCGCAAGCGTGACGACCGAGTCTTGCGTTTCTACTCAGCCAACTTTGAGGACAAGGGCATCATCGAAGTTCCTCTTGCTGACCTCAAGTTTGAAAAAGAGCACAACTGGACCAACTATCCAAAAGGAGTTCTTCATTTCTTGCAAGAAGCTGGGCATGTGATTGACAAAGGTTTTGATTTTTATGTTTATGGGAATATCCCAAATGGTGCTGGTTTGTCTTCTTCTGCATCCTTGGAACTCTTGACAGGAGTCGTGGCAGAGCATCTCTTTGATTTAAAATTAGAGCGTCTCGATTTGGTTAAAATCGGAAAACAAACAGAAAATAACTTTATCGGAGTCAACTCTGGTATTATGGACCAGTTTGCTATCGGTATGGGGGCTGATCAACGTGCTATTTACTTAGATACTAACACTTTAGAGTATGACTTGGTGCCACTTGATTTGAAGGACAATGTCGTTGTTATCATGAACACTAACAAACGCCGTGAATTGGCGGACTCTAAATACAATGAACGCCGTGCTGAGTGTGAAAAAGCAGTAGAAGAACTACAAGTGGCTTTGGACATTCAAACCCTGGGTGAATTGGATGAATGGGCCTTCGACCAATATAGCTATCTGATTAAAGATGAAAATCGTTTGAAACGTGCTCGTCATGCTGTGCTTGAAAACCAACGTACCCTTAAAGCGCAAGCAGCCCTTCAAGCAGGTGATTTGGAAACATTTGGTCGTTTGATGAATGCGTCACACGTTTCCCTAGAGCATGATTATGAAGTAACTGGTTTGGAATTGGATACGCTTGTTCACACAGCTTGGGCACAAGAAGGAGTTCTCGGTGCTCGTATGACAGGGGCAGGTTTTGGCGGATGTGCCATTGCCTTGGTGCAAAAAGATTCTGTCGATGCCTTTAAGGAAGCTGTTGGCAAACACTACGAGGAAGTAGTTGGCTACGCTCCAAGCTTCTATATCGCTGAAGTTGCAGGTGGCACTCGCGTCCTTGACTAGTCAAAAGGAGGCTCTATAGTGACTTTAGTAGATAAATTTGTAACACATGTCATTTCTGAAAGTTCATTTGAGGAAATGGATCGAATCTACCTGACCAATCGTGTCTTGGCACGAGTGGGCGAAAGTGTTTTGGAGGTTGAGACCAATCTGGATAAATTGATTGACCTCAAGGACCAGCTGGTTGAGGAGTCGGTTCGATTAGAGACGATTGAGGATAGTCAGACTGCGCGTGAAATCCTTGGTGCTGAACTGATGGATTTGGTGACTCCTTGTCCGAGTCAGGTCAATCGTGACTTTTGGGCAACCTATGCCCAATCTCCTGAGCAAGCGATTGCGGACTTTTACCAACTTAGCCAGAAAAATGACTACATTAAACTCAAGGCCATTGCTAAAAATATCGCTTATCGTGTTCCATCTGACTACGGTGAACTTGAAATTACCATCAATCTCTCTAAGCCTGAAAAGGATCCGAAAGAGATTGCGGCAGCCAAGTTGGTGCAAGCTAGCAATTATCCCCAGTGTCAGCTTTGTCTAGAGAATGAGGGTTACCATGGTCGGATAAACCACCCAGCTCGCAGCAATCACCGTATTATCCGTTTTGAAATGGCTGGTCAGGATTGGGGCTTCCAGTATTCGCCCTATGCCTACTTTAATGAGCATTGTATCTTCTTAGAGGGTCAGCATCGTCCCATGGCCATTAGTCGTCAGAGCTTTGAACGCCTGCTGGCTATCGTAGAGCAGTTTCCAGGATATTTTGCTGGATCTAATGCCGACTTGCCGATTGTGGGGGGCTCTATTCTAACTCATGATCACTATCAGGGAGGCCGTCACGTATTTCCTATGGAATTGGCTCCCTTGCAAAAGACCTTTCGATTTGCAGGTTTTGAGCAGGTTAAGGCTGGGATTGTCAAGTGGCCTATGTCAGTGCTGCGTTTGACCTCGGATTCTAAAGAGGATTTGATCAACTTGGCTGATAAGATTTTGCAGGAATGGCGTCAGTATTCAGACCCTGAAGTGCAGATTTTGGCTGAGACTGATGGGACACCGCATCATACCATCACACCCATTGCCCGTAAACGCGATGGACAGTTTGAGTTGGACTTGGTCTTGCGAGACAATCAGACATCGCCAGAGCATCCTGATGGCATCTATCATCCCCACAAGGATGTCCAACATATCAAGAAGGAAAATATCGGCTTGATTGAGGTCATGGGCTTGGCAATCTTGCCACCACGTCTAAAAGAAGAGGTGGAGCAAGTCGCTAGCTATCTTGTAGGAGAAGCTGATACAGTTGCCGATTATCATCAGGAATGGGCAGACCAACTCAAAGTCCAACATCTAGACCTAACAGATAAAGAAAAAGCCCTTGAAATTGTCAAGGACTCTGTTGGTGCTATCTTTGCACGTGTACTTGAGGATGCAGGAGTCTACAAGCAAACGGAACAGGGACAAGCAGCCTTTATGCGCTTTGTGGAGCAGGTCGGAATTTTGCCAGACTAGGAGCTTTCTCCTTGCACAGTCCTATAAAAAGTAGTATCATAGTGTCGTTTGAAATATCAGGAGGAAACGATGAAAGATTTTCATTTTGACGCTATATCTGCCTTTGAAAATTACGAAATTGAAAAAATGAGAGATGGTCACGTTGTGGTG
Organism: Streptococcus bovismuti; assembly: GCF_042436615.2. GTDB lineage: Bacteria > Bacillota > Bacilli > Lactobacillales > Streptococcaceae > Streptococcus. The sequence goes on from NZ_JBHMFR020000002.1 coordinate 21,692, forward strand.
ACGACCAAAGTAGTGGACTCGTCGCTCAACTACTATGGCAATGCCCATGGTGGCTATCTCTTTACCCTTTGCGACCAGATCAGTGGTTTGGTGGTCATATCTCTGGGGCTTGATGGAGTGACACTACAATCCTCTATCAACTACCTCAAGGCAGGAAAACTCGACGATGTGTTGACTATTAAAGGAGAATGTGTCCATCAAGGTCGCACAACCTGTGTCGTGGATGTGGATATTACCAATCAAGAGGGCAGAAATGTCTGCAAAGCAACCTTTACCATGTTTGTCACGGGTCAGCGGTCAGAAGAAAGACAGGTAAGGATATAGAGAAACAAAAAAAAAGAGGCTTACACCTCTTTTTCTTATTTCTTTTTATGATTTAATACGGCGTTGAGGACAATGGCAAGTAGGCTGGCGACGACGATTCCGTTTGAGAAGAACATTTGGAAGGCTGTCGGAATGCTGACAAAGAGATTACTGTTGTTGAGTCCGACACCTGCAGCGATTGATACAGCTGCGATAAGGAAGTTATGTTCATTGTTAGCAAAGTCAACACGAGCGAGGATTTGCATCCCTTGAATAGATACAAAACCAAACATCACCAGCATGGCACCGCCGAGGACAGGGCTTGGAATGATTTGGGCAAGGGCACCAAACTTAGGAAGCAGTCCAAGGAGAACCAGGAAACCAGCTGCGTAGTAGATTGGCAGGCGAGTCTTAATACCTGACAATTTAACCAAACCAACGTTTTGTGAAAATCCGGTGTAAGGGAAGGTGTTAAAGATTCCTCCGAGAAGTACGGCTAAACCTTCTGCACGGTAACCGTTACGCAGGCGCGTGCTGTCGATTGGATCTTTTGTGATATCAGACAAGGCTAGATAAACACCAGTAGACTCAACCATAGACACTGTTGCGATGATACACATCATGACAATAGATGAGATTTCAAAGGTTGGCATCCCAAAGTAGAGTGGAGTTGGGACATGGACAAGTGGTGCTGCCGTAACAGGAGAGAAGTCCACCAAACCCATGCTAGCAGCAATGGCTGTTCCAACAACTAGACCAATCAAAATGGAGATAGACTTGATAAATCCTTTGGTAAAGATGTTAATCAAGAGGATAATCAGAACAGTAATAGCGGCAAGCAAGAGACTTTGACCAGTTGGCTCTGGAACGTTATTTCCCATATTTCCAATAGCGACAGGAATCAAGGTTAAACCAATTGTTGTAATAACAGATCCTGTTACGATAGATGGGAAGAGATTGGCCACTTTTGAGAAGATGCCTGAAACAAGAACTACGTAAATCCCTGATGCGATAAGGGCGCCAAACATAGCGCCACTTCCATGGCTTTGCCCAATCATAATCAAGGGAGCGACTGATTGGAAGGCAACTCCGAGAACGACTGGGAGTCCAATACCAAAGTATTTGTTGAGTTGGAGTTGGAGGAAGGTTGCCACCCCACACATGAAGATATCTGTAGAAATCAGGTAGGTCAACTGCTCAGCTGAATAGCCAAGGGCAGTCGCAATCATGATGGGAACCAGGATGGATCCTGAGTACATGGCTAGTAAGTGCTGCAAGCCAAGAACGGCTGCTTGCGAGTGTTTTTCTTGAGTTTGCATTAGAGATCTGCCTCCTTAAAAATAACTTGACCATTTTCAAAACGATCCAAACGAGCGAGTGATAGGACAGGATAGCCTGCTTTTTCAAGCAAATCACGGCCATCTTGGAAGGATTTTTCAATCACAATACCGATAGCTTCGACTGTGGCACCAGCTTGTTCGATGATTTGAATCAAGCCTTTAGCAGCTTGTCCATTAGCAAGGAAATCGTCGATAATCAAGACCTTGTCCTCTGGTGAGAGGAATTTTCCAGCGATAGAAACAGTGCTGGTCACTTGCTTGGTAAAGGAGTAAACTTCGGCAGTTAAGATACCTTCGTTCATAGTGATGTTTTTAGCTTTTTTAGCGAAAATCATGGGAACGTTTAAGGCTTCAGCTGTAAAAACGGCTGGAGCAATACCTGACGCTTCAATGGTTACGACCTTGGTAATGCCAGCAGCAGCGAATTTTTCCGCAAAAACCTTACCAATCTCTCGCATCAAGCTAAAGTCAACTTGGTGGGTTAAAAAGGAATCCACCTTGAGGATGTTGTCACCCAAGATATGCCCATCCTTGAGGATGCGCTCTTCTAATAATTTCATAAGACCTCCTAAAGTCTAAAAGCCAGTTTACTTGTTGGTTAAATGTTTCTATGGTGATCCAGTTTGCTAGTACTATATATTTGATAAAACTAGTACGAGCGAAGCGAGTCTTATCAAATATTTCCCGTTGTAGTGGTATCATAGACAATAATCTTGTTATTGTCTATGACGGGATTTTTGAGACTTTTGGCTCAAAAATTAGGGATGAAATTCCGAAGGAAGTTGCTCCCGTCCGCACTACTTAAGGGAAATATTAAAAATATTCAAAAAGGACCTACTTAATCTCTAAGTAAGTCCCCAAAATAGGCATGGCAAAAAAGACCATCCCCTCAAGCTAACTTACTTATTGTTAGGTGTTCCGGCACCTTGTAGAAACGTCGTGCCAATTCACGACATAAACAAGTAAAACGATATTCAATTTTAAATAGGCTTGAGCCAATGTTTTTATTTTACACTAAATAACTTTAGAAATTAAATATTTTGTTAGTGTTTTTGTTTTAAAAACGAACAAATATAATAAAAATGGGCAAAAATTAACTTATTGGCTAACATTTAGAAGGTTTTTTCATCATAAAAGGCATATTATCAAGATTTTTCAAGACTTGACAATATGCCTTTTTCTAACTTTAAAGACTTTTTCCCAGTCTTTATTATTCTACTCGCTAAATCTTAAAAAATAGCCATCTGGATCCAAGACTGCAAATTCATGTGGATAAATATAGTGATCCCCAACACGAAACTTTCTTTTGGTTAAGGGACGATAAATAGGATAGTTGGCTTCCAGCAGTTTTTGGTGGAGCTGAGGAACATCTGCAATGCCAAAGGAAATATTGACACCGCGCCCGAAAGGATAGGTCAGCTGAGCTAATTCTTTTACGCTGCCTTCTTCTAGCATAAGTTGGCAGTCTTCAAGCGAGAGGAAGAGAAATTTCTCCTCTGGACGCTCGTATTCGACAGAGAATCCTAGCAGGTTGCAGTAGAAGTGGCGTGATTTTTCGATGTCAGATACTACAAATTCAGGAATGACAGCTTGATAGTCCATTCGTTTTCTCCTTAGAGTTCAATCTCCATGACAATAGGTGTATGGTCTTGGCGAGCTCCCGAGTCGATCATATCAGACTTAGTCACCTTGTTAGCGATGCGGTTACTTGTGAGCCAGTAGTCAATTCTCCAGCCAGTATTATTGATTTTAGAGGTCTTGCTGCGCTGTGCCCACCAAGTGTAGCGTTCTGGAACATCGCCGTGAATGTGGCGGAAGGTATCAGTAAATCCAGTTGCTAAAAGGTTGGTAAATCCAGCACGTTCCTCGTCGGTAAATCCAGGTGAACGGCGGTTGCTGGCAGGATTTGCAAGGTCAATTTCATTGTGGGCTACATTGTAGTCACCGGTCGCAAGGACTGGTTTTTCTTTGTCTAGTTCAGCCAAGTACTCCGCATATTTGACATCCCAGACTTGGCGTTCTTCCAAACGTTTGAGGCCGTCGCCAGCGTTTGGAGTGTAAACTTGGGTCACGAAAAATTCATCAAATTCTAGAGTGATGATGCGACCTTCTAAGTCCATGGTAGAAGGGGCACCGATTTCTGGAAAAGTGACAGTGGGTGTGAGTTCTTTCTTATAGAGGAACATGGTACCAGCGTATCCTTTACGGGCAGGCTCTTGGGAAGAGCGCCAGGTGTTTTCGTAGCCTGGAAAGAGTTCTTCTAAAATTTCCAGATGTTTCTTTGTAGGCCCCTTGGCAGAAAGCTTTGTTTCTTGGATAGCGATAATATCAGCATTTTCAGCGACCAAGGTTTGTAGGACTTCTTGGGATAATTTGGCACGAGCTGAGTCACTCGTTAGGGCTGCGTTGAGGGAATCAATATTCCATGAGATAAGTTTCATAAAGTTACCTTTTTCATTCAGATTATAGATTTTATTATACCAAAAAAAGGTCTATTTCCCCAACGTATGGCTTGAAAAATCACTCTCTTTCGTTTATAATGAAGAATGATTTTATGAAAGGGAGTGAAAATAAATGAAATTTTACTCATATGACTATGTACTTAGCCAAATCAGTCAGCAAAATGGCATCATGATTGGCTTTGGGATTGTGCTCCTAGCTATCACAGGATTTTTTGCTTTTAAGGCTTATCGTGATAAAAAGGGAACTAAGTTTCGTGAATTGGTCATGATTTTGGCCTTGACTTTGGTAGCCATGCTTTTGGTAACAATCTCAAAATACCAGACCAATCAAGCCTCTAACAATCAATTTCAAACTTCCCTTCATTTCATAGAGGTCATTTCTAAAGACTTGGGAGTGGATAAATCAGAAGTTTATGTCAATACTTCAGCTGCCACTGATGGAGCACTTATCAAGGTAGGTTCAAATTTCTATCGTGCCATGAACGGGAGCCAACCAGACAAGTATCTTTTAGAGAAATTAGAATTGCATCAAACAGATGCTATTGAATTGGTGGAGGTAAACAAATGACACTCAACTACATGGAAATTTTAATCAAACTGGCCTTGGGTCTTTTCTCGCTTGTTTTTGTTATCAATGTGACAGGAAAGGGGAATCTAGCACCTAACTCTGCTACAGACCAAATTCAGAACTATGTTCTCGGTGGTATCATTGGTGGGGTGATTTACAATAGTTCTATCAGCATTCTCCAGTATGCAGTGATTTTGATGATGTGGACGATTTTGGTCTTGACCCTCAAATGGCTCAATAACAATGTTCGTTTTGTCAAACGCTTGATTGATGGTAAACCGACTCTGCTCATCAAAAATGGGCAGATTGACCCAGAAGCCTGTCGTTCAGTTGGTTTGTCTGCGGCAGATGTTGCTCTCAAACTTCGTAGCCAAGGAATTTTCCAGATGAAGCAAGTTAAACGAGCTGTGCAAGAGCAAAATGGCCAACTCATCGTGGTCCAAATGGGAGATGAAAATCCTAAGTATCCAGTTGTGACTGACGGTGTGATCCAAGTAGATGTTTTGGAATCGATTGGTCGTAGCGAAGAGTGGTTGCTTGATAACCTCAACAAGCAAGGACATGACAATGTAGCTAATATCTTTATCGCTGAGTATGACAAGGGTGCCGTTACAGTCGTAACCTATGAATAAGAAAAACCTGGGGTCTTGGCCTCAGGTTTCTATTTGCAATCAGAAAGGGATTTTATGTCCATTATTCAAAAACTTTGGTGGTTTTTCAAGTTAGAAAAACGCCGTTATCTAGTCGGAATTGTGGCCCTGGTCTTGGTTTCCGTCCTTAATCTCATTCCCCCCATGGTCATGGGGCGGGTCATTGATGCTATCACATCGGGACAATTAACCCAGCAGGACCTCCTTCTTGACTTATTTTATTTGCTTCTTGCGGCTTTTGGGATGTACTATCTGCGTTATGTTTGGCGTATGTATATCCTTGGAACTTCCTACCGTTTGGGGCAGATTATGCGGTCTCGCTTGTTTGAGCATTTCACAAAAATGTCTCCAGCCTTTTATCAGACCTATCGGACGGGGGACCTGATGGCGCACGCAACCAATGATATCAATGCCTTGACTCGTCTCGCAGGTGGCGGTGTCATGTCAGCGGTTGATGCCTCTATCACGGCTCTAGTGACTTTGCTGACCATGCTCTTTAGCATTTCCTGGCAGATGACTCTGGTTGCCATTTTGCCCCTACCTTTCATGGCTTATGCAACTAGTCGTTTAGGTAGAAAGACTCATAAGGCCTTTGGTGAATCACAAGCTGCCTTTTCTGAACTCAATAACAAGGTGCAGGAGTCCGTATCAGGTGTTAAAGTGACCAAGTCTTTCGGGTACCAGGCGGACGAGCTCAAGTCCTTTCAGGCAGTCAATGAATTGACCTTCCAAAAGAATCTCCAAACCATGAGATACGATAGTCTCTTTGACCCCATGGTTCTCTTGTTTGTTGGTTCCTCCTATGTTTTAACGCTTTTGGTGGGCTCTTTGATGGTTCAGGAGGGGCAGATTACCGTTGGGAATCTAGTTACCTTTATCAGCTACTTGGATATGCTAGTTTGGCCTCTTATGGCCATCGGCTTCCTCTTTAATATTACCCAGCGAGGGAAGGTTTCTTACCAGCGGATTGAGGAACTTTTGTCTCAGGAATCACCTGTACAAGACCCTGAGTTTCCTCTAGACAGTATTGAAAATGGGCGCTTGCAGTATGTCATTGATAGCTTTGCCTTTGAAAATGAGGAAACACTGACAAATGTTCACTTTAGTCTGGAAAAAGGGCAAACATTGGGCTTGGTTGGTCAAACAGGCTCTGGAAAAACGTCCTTGATTAAGCTTCTCTTGCGTGAGTACGATGTGGATGAGGGAGCCATTTATCTAAACGGTCACGATATTCGCGATTATCGTCTGACAGATCTTCGTAGTCTTATGGGCTATGTTCCTCAGGATCAGTTCCTCTTTGCGACTTCGATTTTAGATAATATCCGCTTTGGCAATCCTAACTTGCCCCTTTCAGCGGTCGAGGAAGCGACTAAGCTAGCTCAAGTTTATCAAGACATTGTAGCCATGCCTCAGGGATTTGATACGCTGATTGGAGAAAAAGGAGTCAGTCTTTCTGGAGGTCAAAAGCAGCGTCTGGCCATGAGTCGGGCTATGATTTTAGACCCTGATATCTTGATTTTGGATGATTCTTTGTCCGCCGTGGATGCCAAGACAGAGTATGCGATTATCGACAACCTCAAGGAGACGCGAAAGGACAAGACAACCATTATTACGGCTCATCGCCTCAGTGCGGTTGTCCATGCAGATTTGATTTTAGTCCTGCAAAATGGTCAAATTATCGAACGAGGCAGGCACGAAGATTTGCTAGCTATGGATGGCTGGTATGCCCAAACCTACCAGTCTCAGCAGCTGGAAATGAAAGGAGAAGAAGATGCAGAATAAACAAGAACAATGGGTTGTATTGAAGCGCTTGATGTCCTATCTCAAGCCTTATGGTCTCCTGACTTTTTTGGCACTCAGTTTTCTCCTAGCAACGACGGTCATTAAAAGTGTCATTCCCCTTGTGGCTTCCCACTTTATTGACCAGTATCTCAGCAATCTCAACCAATTCGCTGTGACCGTTTTGCTGGTCTACTATGGCCTTTATATCCTACAAACTCTGGTCCAGTATGTCGGTAATCTTCTCTTTGCGCGCGTGTCTTACAGTATTGTTAGGGATATTCGTCGGGATGCCTTTGCCAATATGGAGAAACTAGGCATGTCTTACTTTGACAAGACGCCAGCAGGCTCTATCGTCTCTCGTTTGACAAATGATACTGAGACCATAAGTGATATGTTTTCAGGGATTTTATCTAGCTTTATCTCAGCAGTTTTCATCTTTCTGACAACTCTTTATACCATGTTGGTATTGGATTTTCGTTTGACAGCATTAGTCTTGCTCTTTCTCCCCTTGATTTTCCTTTTGGTCAATATCTATCGGAAAAAATCAGTGAAAATCATTGAGAAAACCAGAAGTCTCTTGTCAGATATCAATAGCAAGCTGGCTGAAAACATAGAGGGAATCAGAATAATCCAGGCCTTTAATCAAGAGAAGCGCCTACAGTCAGAGTTTGATGAAATCAACCAAGAACATTTGGTCTATGCCAACCGTTCTGTAGCCTTGGATGCCCTCTTTTTGCGTCCTGCCATGAGTTTGCTGAAACTCCTAGGATACGCTGTTTTGATGGCCTATTTTGGCTATCGTGGTCTTTATCTGGGAATAACGGCAGGAACCATGTATGCCTTTATCCAGTACATCAATCGTCTCTTTGATCCCCTGATTGAAGTGACGCAAAATTTTTCGACCCTTCAAACTTCCATGGTGTCTGCAGGTCGTGTATTTGCCTTGATTGACGAGAGGACCTATGAGCCTCTTCAAGAAAATGGCCAGGCTGAGGTAAAAGAAGGCAATATTCGTTTTGAACATGTGTGTTTCTCGTATGACGGTAAACATCAGATTCTGGATGATATTTCCTTTTCGGTTAACAAGGGTGAAACCATTGCATTTGTAGGCCATACAGGTTCAGGGAAATCGTCTATTATCAATGTCCTTATGCGCTTTTATGAATTCCAGTCAGGCCGAGTTCTCTTGGATGGTGTGGATATTAGGGACTACAGTCAGGAAGAGCTGAGAAAGAACATCGGTCTGGTCTTGCAGGAACCCTTCCTCTATCATGGAACCATCAAGTCCAATATTGCCATGTACCAAGAAATCAGTGATGAGCAGGTCCAGGCTGCGGCAGCCTTCGTGGATGCAAATTCCTTTATTCAGGAACTTACTTTAGGCTATGATGCACCCGTTTCCGAGCGGGGTTCGAGCTTTTCTACTGGTCAGCGCCAGCTTCTAGCCTTTGCTAGAACAGTCGCCAGTCAGCCTAAAATCCTGATTTTGGATGAAGCGACAGCCAATATTGACTCTGAAACAGAAAGTTTAGTTCAAGCTTCACTAGCTAAGATGAGACAGGGACGGACAACCATTGCCATTGCCCACCGTCTTTCTACTATCCAAGACGCCAACTGTATCTATGTATTGGACAAGGGGCGCATTATCGAGAGTGGAACCCATGAGGAACTCTTGGATCTGGGTGGAACCTACCACAAGATGTATAGCTTGCAGGCAGGGGCCATGTCCTAATACTCTTTGATTTTCATTGAGTGTAAGAAGGAAATCCTTCAAATTACAGATTTCTTTCACCGCCTTTTCCATTTTGTGGTATAATGAAAAATGTTGACAAATAGTATAATAAAAACAAAGGAGAAACAGCATGCTGAAATGGGAAGACTTGCCCGTGGAAATGAAATCAAGCGAGGTTGAGTCTTACTACCAGCTTGTCTCTAAAAGGAAGGGTTCGCTGATTTTCAAGCGTTGCTTGGACTGGGTTCTAGCCTTGGTCGTACTGATTCTGACCTCTCCAATCTTTCTCATCTTGAGCATTTGGATCAAGTTGGATAGCAAGGGGCCAGTGATTTACAAGCAAGAGCGCGTGACCCAGTATAACCGTCGGTTCAAGATTTGGAAGTTCCGTACCATGGTAACGGATGCGGACAAAAAAGGAAGTCTGGTAACTTCTGCTAACGATAGCCGCATTACCAAAGTGGGAAATTTCATCCGCCGTGTCCGTTTGGACGAACTACCTCAGTTGGTCAATGTCCTTAAAGGTGAGATGTCTTTTGTCGGTACACGACCTGAAGTGCCACGCTACACAGAGCAGTATAGTCCTGAAATGATGGCGACCTTGCTTTTGCCAGCAGGTATTACCTCTCCAGCTAGCATCAACTACAAGGATGAGGACACTATCATCAGTCAAATGACGGAGAAAGGTCTGTCGGTTGACCAAGCCTATGTAGAGCATGTTCTTCCTGAAAAGATGCGTTATAACCTCGCTTATCTCCGAGAGTTTAGTTTCTTTGGAGACATCAAAATCATGTTTCAAACCGTGTTTGAAGTGCTAAAATAAAGTAGTCATGAGAAAATGAGTACATATAAAAGGAGCAAATCAATGCCAAATTACAATATTCCATTTTCACCACCCGATATTACGGAAGCAGAAATTGCTGAAGTAGCGGATACCCTGCGTTCTGGTTGGATCACAACAGGTCCTAAGACCAAAGAACTGGAACGTCGCTTGTCTCAATACACACAGACTCCCAAGACTGTCTGCCTCAATTCTGCAACTGCCGCGCTTGAGTTGATTTTGCGCGTCTTGGAAGTTGGACCTGGTGATGAAGTCATCGTTCCAGCCATGACCTATACAGCTTCATGTAGTGTCATCACTCACGTAGGAGCGACCCCTGTCATGGTGGATATCCAAGCAGATACGTTTGAGATGGACTATGACCTGCTAGAGCAAGCTATCACTGAAAATACCAAGGTGATCATCCCGGTAGAACTTGCAGGGATTGTTTGCGACTATGACCGTTTGTTCCAAGTAGTGGAGAAGAAACGTGACCTCTTTACTGCTTCAAGCAAGTGGCAAAAAGCCTTTAACCGTATTGTGATTGTTTCTGATAGTGCCCATGCTTTGGGATCTACTTATAAAGGACAACCTGCTGGCTCTATCGCTGACTTTACTTCCTTCTCATTCCACGCAGTTAAGAACTTTACAACTGCAGAGGGTGGAAGTGCCACTTGGAAATCTAATCCAGCGATTGACGACGAAGAGATGTACAAGGAATTTCAAATTCTTTCCCTTCACGGGCAAACTAAGGATGCTCTGGCCAAGATGCAACTGGGTTCATGGGAATACGATATCGTCACACCAGCCTACAAGTGCAATATGACCGATATCATGGCATCGCTTGGTTTGGTACAATTGGACCGCTATCCAAGTTTGTTGCAACGTCGTAAGGATATCGTGGATCGCTATGATCGTGGCTTTGCAGGTTCTCGCATCCATCCTTTGGCACACAAGACTGAAACTGTCGAATCTTCACGTCACCTCTACATTACCCATGTAGAAGGAGCAAGCTTACAAGAACGCAATCTTATCATCCAAGAATTGGCCAAAGCAGGCATTGCAAGTAACGTCCACTACAAACCGCTTCCGCTCTTGACAGCCTATAAGAATCTTGGTTTTGACATGGCGAACTATCCTAAGGCCTATGCCTTCTTTGAAAATGAAATTACCCTTCCTCTTCACACTAAATTAAGTGATGAAGAAGTGGACTATATCATTGAGACTTTCAAAACAGTTTCTGAAAAAGTACTAACTTTATCAAAAAAATCGTAAAAAAGTCTTGACAAAGAAAAAGTAAAGTATTAAAATAAGTTCAATAAATCAGAAAAGTAACTATTTTTGATCTCCAGGGAGCCTGTGGTTATTGTGAACAGGTGGTTGGGAGTAGTGAAAGTGGGCTGATTTTAAAAATGAATTTGAAACAATGAAAATTCGGTGCGCACACCTTACAGTGCAACTTGTTGTTAGACAAGGCAGAGATGTAAAGGGGAATAGTCCCTTTATAATTGAGGTGGCACCGCGTTACCAACGCCCTCACGCAGAGTAATTTTCTGTGTGTGGGCTTTTTTCATATCTTGGAACCAATACAGAAAGAGGAAAATTTTATGACAACTAAAGGTTATTTTGGACAATTTGGTGGTAGTTTTGTACCGGAGCCGATTCAGGCTTTGTTGGATGAGTTGGAAGTGACATTTGACAAGTATAAGGATGATCCAGAGTTTTTGGCAGAATTTCGCCATTACTTGAAGGACTATTCCGGTCGCGAAACACCGCTCTATTTTGCGGAAAGTTTGACAGACCACTTAGGTGGAGCTAAGATTTATCTCAAGCGCGAAGACCTTAACCACCTTGGTTCTCACAAACTCAACAACGTTTTAGGGCAAATTCTTCTGGCTAAACGTATGGGTAAAAAACGGGTTATCGCAGAGACAGGAGCTGGTCAGCACGGTGTTGCGACTGCAGCAGCTGCAGCCAAGTTTGGTATGGCTTGTGATGTCTACATGGGAGCAGAAGATGTGGAGCGTCAACGTCTCAATGTTTTCCGTATGGAGATGATGGGAGCAACTGTTCACGCAGTTGAAACGGGGACACGAACTCTTAAGGATGCGGTTGATGCAGCCTTTGGAGCATGGATGAATGATTTGGAAGCCTTCTACGTTTTGGGATCTGCTGTGGGACCTCACCCTTATCCAACAATTGTCCATGAGTTCCAGAAAGTCATCAGTGAAGAATCTCGCCGTCAAATCTTAGAAAAAGAAGGCCGTTTACCAGACTACGTTATTGCCTGTGTAGGTGGTGGTTCCAATGCCATCGGTGCTTTTTCTCAGTATGTAGCTGATGAAGCAGTCAAATTGGTTGGGGTCGAAGCTGCTGGTCACGGACTTGATACAGACAAGCACGCAGCTACTATGACAAAAGGTAGCATCGGAATTGTCGACGGAATGAAGACCTATGCAGTCTTTAAAGAAGATGGAGAGCTGGCTCCAGTTTACTCTATCTCAGCTGGTTTGGACTATCCAGGTGTTGGTCCAGAACACGCCTACTTCAAAGACTCAGGTCGCGTGGAATATGTGGCTGCGACGGATGAAGAAGCTGTTCAAGCCCTGCTCCTTCTCAGCAAGACTGAAGGGATTATCCCAGCGATTGAAAGTTCACACGCTATTGCAGAAGCGGTTAAACGTGCACCAAAACTAAGTAAAGATGAGATTATCATCATCAATGTCTCTGGTCGTGGAGACAAGGATGTAGCTGCGATTGCAGACTACCTAGAAGCTAAAAAATAATAGATGGAAAAATTACAGTCCTTTCTCTCACAGAGAGCTTGTGGTTGCTGGAAACAAGCAGAGAAAGCTGTAAGGTTGGGTCCATCTGAAACGAGAGAAGAAAACATAATTCTCAAGGGAGTGCCCTTTATCGCACAGCCTGTTACAGGAGGTATCTGAGACAGGAATGAGAGATAGGAGAAATCCTATAATTGAGGTGGCACCGCGAATTTCGTCCTCACGCAAGTTATTTTGCGTGGGGACTTTTTATACAGTCGCCACCAACTAGAATTAGAACTGAAAGGGAAATTACAATGGAACGAATCATTCATGGAGATGTCTTATCACCAATCTTGGCTTATATGCGTCTAAAGGGGCAACACAAGGTTATTTTAGAAAGTATTCCGAGAGACAAGGAAACCGCTCGTTTTTCTATCTTAGCCTATAATCCAGTTTTTGAGATTAAGTTTGAAAATGGAGTTCTTTATCAAAATGGTCAAGTGATTGATCGGGATCCCTTGGATTTCCTTTATGAAGTGACTCATAAGAACCAGCACCATTCAGACCTACCTTTTGGTGGGGGAGCCATTGGATTTGTTGGCTACGATATGATTTCGCTTTATGAAGAAATTGGTCAAATTCCTGAAGATACAATTGGAACTCCAGACATGCATTTCTTCGTCTATGAGAGTTACATGGTCTTTGACCACAAGAAGGAAAAAATCCATGTCATAGAGGATGCTCTTTATAGTGAGCGTAGCCAAGAAGACTTGGAAGAAGCCTTGAACCAAGTGCTTGAGGAATTACGCATTCCTGCTCCAAATGAATTTGAAGACTTGGATCTATCTCCACTGGACTTCAAACCCCATATCGCTCCTCAGAAGTTTGAGGAAATGGTGGAAACAGCTCGTGACTTGATTCGTAATGGCGATATGTTCCAATGTGTACTCAGTCAGCGCTTCTCAGCAGAAGTTACTGGAAATCCATTTGACTTCTACAGAAATCTCCGCGTGACTAATCCTTCTAATTACCTTTATTTCTATGATTTTGGGGATTATCAAATCATCGGAGCTAGTCCAGAAAGTTTGGTTTCTGTCAAAAATGGCATCGTGACAACCAATCCGATTGCAGGGACACGACCAAGAGGCGCTACGGATGAAGAAGATAAGGATTTGGCGACAGACCTGCTTTCGGATGAGAAGGAAACAGCAGAGCATCGGATGTTAGTAGACTTGGGACGTAATGATATTGGTCGCATCTCTGAAACGGCCAGTGTCCAAGTCACTAAGTATATGGAAGTGGAGCTTTTCCGTTATGTCATGCATTTGACCAGTGTGGTCAAGGGGCGTTTGCTTCCAGAACTCACTGCCATGGATGCTTTGAAAGCAACACTTCCTGCTGGAACCGTTTCAGGAGCACCAAAGATTCGAGCGATGAGACGCATTTATGAACAGGAAACAGAAAAACGTGGCGTATACGCAGGAGCAATCGGCTACTTGTCTGCGACGGGTGATATGGATTTCGCCATTGCCATCCGAACGATGATTCTCAAAAATCAAACAGCTTATGTGCAGGCTGGGGCAGGGATTGTCTACGACTCCATTGCCCAAAACGAATACCAAGAAACCATTAACAAAGCAAAATCTATGACTAGAATTGGAGAACTAAGACCATGATTTTATTAATTGACAACTATGATTCTTTTACTTATAACTTGGCCCAATACATTGGGAATTTTGCAGAAGTTCAGGTCTTGAGAAATGATGATCCCAGGCTGTATGAAGAAGCTGGAAAAGCAGATGGTCTGGTCTTTTCGCCCGGTCCTGGTTGGCCAGTTGATGCTGGAAAGATGGAAGACATGATTCGTGATTTTGCTGGCAAGAAGCCGATTCTTGGGATTTGTTTGGGCCACCAAGCTATCGCAGAAGTCTTTGGCGGTAAGCTAGGCTTGGCTCCCAAAGTCATGCATGGGAAACAGAGCAATATCAACTTTGAAGCGCCATCTGTTCTGTATCAAGGTATCGAGGATGGCCGTGCAGTCATGCGTTACCACAGTATTTTGATTGAAGAAATGCCAGAAGACTTTGAAGTGACAGCTCGTTCGACTGATGACCAAGCCATCATGGGAATTCAACATAAAAATCTACCGATTTATGGCTTCCAGTACCATCCAGAGAGCATTGGAACGCCAGATGGCTTGTCTTCTATTCGGAATTTTATCGAGAAGGTTGTAAAGTGAGGAAACTAGGATGAAAGAGATTATTGAAAAACTAGCAAAATTTGAAAATTTATCAGGTGTGGAAATGACGGATGTCATTGAGCGTATCGTAACTGGCCGTGTAACGGAGGCGCAGATTGCTTCTCTCCTTTTGGCTCTTAAGATGAAGGGGGAAACACCTGAAGAGCGCACAGCCATTGCTCAAGTCATGAGAGGCCATGCCCAACACATTCCAACTGAAATTCATGATGCCATGGACAACTGTGGTACAGGTGGAGACAAATCCTTCAGCTTTAACATTTCCACAACTGCAGCCTTTGTCTTGGCTGGTGGCGGTGTTCACATGGCCAAACACGGTAACCGCTCGATTTCTTCTAAATCTGGTTCTGCAGATGTCCTCGAAGCCTTGGGTATCAACCTAGATCTCAAACCAGCTGAACTAGGTAAGGTCTTTGATAAAACTGGAATCGTCTTTCTCTTTGCTAAAAATATGCACCCAGCAATGAAATACATCATGCCAGCTCGTTTGGAATTGGGAATTCCAACCATTATGAACTTGACTGGTCCCCTGATTCACCCAATGGCCTTGGAAACACAGCTTCTTGGAATTAGTCGTCCAGAACTTCTAGAAAGTACAGCTCAGGTTTTGAAAAATATGGGTCGCAAACGTGCCATCGTGGTTGCTGGGCCAGAAGGACTGGATGAAGCTGGTTTGAACGGAACAACCAAGATTGCTCTTCTTGAAAATGGCGAAATCACCTTGTCAAGCTTTACTCCAGAGGATTTGGGAATGGAAGGCTATGCTATCGAAGATATTCGTGGAGGCAATGCTCAGGAAAATGCAGAAATTTTGCTCAGCGTTCTTAAAAACGAACCAAGTCCATTCTTGGAAACTACAGTTTTAAATGCAGGTCTTGGTTTCTATGCTAATGGTAAGGTAGCTAGCATTAAGGAAGGAGTTGCCTTGGCACGTCAAGTGATTGCTAGTGGCAAGGCCCTTGAAAAACTCAGACTGTTACAGGAGTACCAAAAATGAGTCAGGAATTTTTAGCACGAATCTTGGAGCAGAAGGCGCGTGAGGTCGAGCAAATGGAGATGGAGCAAATCCAGCCCCTGCGCCAGACCTATCGCTTGGCTGACTTTTTGAAGAATCATCAAGACCGCTTGCAGGTAATTGCTGAAGTTAAGAAAGCTAGCCCTAGTCTGGGAGATATCAATCTCAATGTGGATATTGTGCAACAGGCCCAGACTTATGAAGCGAACGGAGCAGTGATGATTTCGGTTTTGACAGATGAGGTTTTCTTTAAAGGTCATTTGGATTATCTACGGGGGATTTCCAGTCAGGTACAGATTCCAACGCTCAACAAGGACTTTATCATCGATGAAAAGCAAATCATCCGTGCTCGCAATGCAGGTGCAACAGTCATCTTACTCATTGTGGCTGCCTTGTCAGAAGAACGCCTTAAGGAACTCTACGACTACGCGACAGAGCTTGGTCTGGAAGTCTTGGTGGAAACCCACAATCTAGCTGAACTAGAGGTGGCCCACAGACTCGGTGCTCAGATTATCGGAGTTAATAACCGAAACTTGACCACCTTTGAGGTCGATTTGGAGACCAGTGTAGACTTGGCTAAACACTTCAAAGATGATTGCTTGTATATTTCTGAATCAGCTATTTTCACAGGGCAGGATGCAGAGCGAGTAGCACCATACTTTAACGGCATTTTAGTAGGGACAGCTCTCATGCAGGCAGAAGATGTAGCCCAGAGAATCAAGGAGTTGCAGATTGACAAAGGTTAAAATTTGCGGATTATCGACCGAGGAAGCGGTGGAAACAGCCGTTTCAGCAGGAGCGGACTACATCGGCTTTGTCTTCGCACCTAGCAAAAGACAGGTGACCTTGGATCAGGCTGCTGAGCTGGCAAAGATTATTCCGTCAGACGTAAAAAAGGTTGGGGTATTTGTTTCACCAAGTCGGGTAGAACTGCTAGAAGCGATTGACAAAGTTGGTTTAGACTTGGTTCAAGTTCACGGTCAGATAGCGGATGATGTGTTTGAGGATTTGCCCTGTGACAGCATTCAGGCTGTGCAGGTGGATGGAGAGGGGCATGTGCCTCATTCTCAGGCAGATTATCTCCTCTTTGATGCCCCTGTGGCAGGAAGTGGCCAGACCTTTGACTGGGGGCAACTAGATACTACTGGACTAAATCAGCCCTTCTTTATCGCAGGTGGGCTTAAGGAAGACAATGTAGTACAAGCAATTCAACACTTTACTCCCTATGCAGTAGATGTATCGAGCGGAGTGGAGACAGATGGACAAAAAGATCATGAAAAGATTAGAAGATTTATAGAGAGGGTAAAGAATGGCATATCAGGAACCAAATAAAGATGGATTTTACGGAAAATTCGGAGGACGTTTCGTCCCAGAAACATTGATGACAGCAGTTTTGGAGTTGGAGAAGGCCTACCGTGAAAGTCAGGCAGATCCAAGTTTCCAAGAGGAATTAAACCAACTCTTGCGTCAGTACGTGGGGCGTGAAACTCCCCTTTACTACGCAAAAAATTTGACTCAGCATATCGGCGGAGCCAAGATTTATCTTAAACGTGAAGACCTTAATCATACAGGGGCCCACAAGATTAACAATGCCTTGGGACAAGTTCTTCTGGCTAAACGCATGGGCAAAAAGAAAATTATCGCTGAAACAGGTGCTGGTCAGCACGGTGTAGCAACTGCAACAGCTGCGGCCCTCTTTAACATGGAGTGTACCATCTATATGGGTGAAGAGGATGTTAAACGCCAAGCCCTCAATGTGTTCCGTATGGAGCTTTTGGGAGCTAAGGTTGAGGCAGTGACAGACGGTTCGCGCGTGCTCAAGGATGCGGTCAATGCAGCCCTTCGTTCATGGGTAGCTAATATTGATGATACCCACTATATCCTTGGTTCTGCCTTGGGGCCTCATCCATTCCCAGAAATCGTTCGTGACTTCCAAAGTGTTATTGGTCGAGAAGCTAAACAACAGTACCGTGACTTGACAGGTAAAAATCTACCAGATGCCTTAGTAGCCTGTGTTGGTGGTGGTTCTAATGCCATCGGTCTCTTCCATCCATTTGTAGAAGATGAATCAGTAGCTATGTATGGAGCTGAAGCAGCAGGACTTGGTGTGGATACAGAGCATCACGCAGCTACCTTGACCAAGGGTCGTCCGGGTGTCCTTCACGGTTCCCTCATGGATGTGCTCCAAGATGCCCATGGTCAAATTCTTGAAGCCTTCTCGATCTCAGCAGGTTTGGACTATCCTGGTATCGGTCCAGAGCATTCTCACTACCACGATATCAAACGTGCCAGCTATGTTCCTGTGACAGACGAAGAAGCCTTGGAAGGATTCCAACTCTTGTCTCGTGTGGAAGGGATTATCCCAGCCTTGGAATCTAGCCATGCGATCGCCTTTGCGGTGAAATTAGCCAAAGAACTTGGACCAGAAAAGTCTATGATTGTCTGTCTATCAGGTCGTGGGGACAAGGATGTGGTTCAAGTCAAAGACCGCTTGGAAGCAGATGCAGCAAAGAAGGGAGAAGCTCATGTCTAAGACACTAACAGAAAAATTAAACGCTATAAAAGCAGCTGGAAAAGGAATTTTCGTTCCCTATATCATGGCTGGAGACCATGAGAAAGGTTTGGATGGACTCGGAGAAACAATTCACTTTTTAGAAGATTTGGGTGTTTCGGCTATTGAAGTTGGTATTCCCTTTTCAGACCCTGTTGCAGATGGACCTGTTATCGAAGAAGCTGGCTTGCGCAGTTTAGCCCACGGGACCTCTACCCAGGCTTTGGTTGAAACATTGAAAACCATTGAAACAGAGGTTCCACTTGTCATCATGACCTACTTCAACCCCCTCTTTCAGTACGGTGTGGAGAACTTTGTCAAAGATTTGGCAGATACAGCGGTTAAGGGCTTGATCATTCCAGACCTTCCTCATGAGCATGCCAATTTTGTGGAGCCTTATTTGGCAGATACAGACATCGCTTTGATTCCCCTAGTTAGTTTGACAACAGGACTTGAGCGTCAAAAAGAGTTGATTGAAGGAGCAGAAGGATTCGTCTATGCGGTTGCCATCAATGGGGTGACAGGGAAATCAGGCAATTACCGTGCAGACTTGGACAAGCACTTGGCACAACTGCATCAAGTAGCCGATATCCCAGTCTTGACAGGTTTTGGCGTATCTAGTCAAGCCGATGTAGAACGCTTCAATGCGGTATCAGATGGCGTTATCGTCGGTTCAAAAATCGTAAAAGCTCTCCACCAAGGAGAGCCGATTGAGGACTTTATCAGACAAGCAGTAGCTTACCAAAAATAATCACACAAGCAGCAAGTAAGAGGAAAGGCACGAAAGGAAGTCTTTCCTTTTTCTTTTGCAGGAGAAAGGCTAGAATTCCCGCCGCAGAAGCAAACTGAATCAAGATGAGTAATTCGGTTGCGCTAAAGATGAGAGCACAAGAAGCTAGAAAGAGAAAATCCCCTGCTCCCATTCGGATATCGATAAAATGAGCCAAAATTCCAAGGACAAGGAAGAAGAACATGACCAGATTCCAGCCAGAGCAGACCATTAGGAGTAGATGAAAGACAATCCAGACCAGTAAGGGGTATTCCTGATGGCGCAAGTCGTAGATACCCAAGGTCAAACCAGTAGTGATTAGGATAACTTGTCCCAAGGAAAGAAAACCCCAAGAGCAAACCAGAAAAAGGAGACCTAAACTTAGTTCAAAAAGGGCATACCAGACTGGATAAGGTGCCTTGCAGTAGCGACAGCGAAAGCGATTGAGCACCTGCGACAGAATCGGAATCAAATCTAAGGGACGCAAGCGAATCTGACAAGAATCGCAGTGACTGGCTGGACTGATAATAGACTGCTCTGGAAAACGGTCAATGACCAAACCGAGAAAGGAAGCGAGAATGCTCCCGACAAGAAAAAAATAAAAATTGATCATACTTATCTATTCGTAAAAAATCGGAGAAGTAGTATAATAGAGAAAAATAGATAAGATAGTGAGGAAAAGATGACAATTCGTTTTGAAGAAAAGGTGAGTATAGAAAACGCTCAGATCGTATGCCAATGGTCCAACTTCCTTGGCAAATCCTTTCAAGAACAATGGATGGGAACAATGATTCCTTTTCCCTTGACAATTCAAGTTTTGCAAGATTTGGAAGGAATCTTTTCAATCTTTGAAGGACAAGAGTTTGTGGGGCTTATCCAGAAAATCAGGCAAGAAGACAGCAATCTTCATATTGGAAGATTTTTTATCAACCCCCAGAAACAGGGGCAAGGCTTAGGTAGCCAGGCTTTAAGGAAATTTGTTAGTTTGGCATTTGAAAATGAAGACATAGATACTATTTCTCTAAATGTCTACGAGGCAAATCAAACAGCTCACAATCTTTACCAAAAAGAAGGATTTGAAATCGTTCAAATAGTTGAAGCACCTGTACGAAAATACATCATGAAAAAGGGAGATAGAAGCAAACAGCCTTGAAATCAATCTTGACTGCGATGATGAACCTGAATCAGCCCCTCAAAAGGGACTGTATATAAATGAACGTTACCAGTATTTAAAAACTAAAGAATATCAGGCACTTTTATCTTCCAAGGGTAGACAAATTTTCGCTAAACGTAAGATTGATATGAAATCTGTCTTTGGGCAGATAAAGGTTTGTTTGGGTTATAAGAGATGTTATCTGAGAGGTAAGCGCCAAGTGAGAATTGACATGGGATTCGTACTCATGGTCAACAACCTGCTGAAATATAATAAGAGAAAGAGGCAAAATTAAAAAGCTAGAGTTCCGCAATTGGAAATCTCTAGCTTTTTGTTTTCTGAGAATCATCTTGACTCAGACTCTTTTGACTAATGTTACTAAAAAGATAAAGTAGCTTTTAGCCTTATTTATCGTCGCCACTCAACATGTTTTTGATACCTTCTACAGCACCTTCTACAGCGTCTTTAGCATCTTCAGCAACTTCTTTTACTTTAGAAACAACTTTTTCAGTTGCTCCTTCTTTTTCCATTTTTTCATCACCGATGACTTTTCCAACACCTTCTTTAATAGAACCTTTAGCTTGATTTAATTTTTCTTCTACTGACATGATAATTTCTTCTATTATATTTATTTTATCTTAGTTTACACGAGTTTTTTCGTGAGATACTACACCAGTTGTTGCACCTTTAACAGCTTCTACACCTTCGCTAACTTTTTCTTGAACAGTTGAGAAACCAGATCCTAGACTAGATTTAGCTTTTTCGAATTGTTCTGAAGCGAATTCTCCTGTTGATTCAGCAACGTCAGATACGCGATCTTGAAGGCTTACTGAGTCTGCTTCATGTTGTTCTTTAGTTTTGATGTCGACAACGTTTACGTTGATTTCAACAACTTCCAAGTCAGTCATTTTAGCAACTTCTGAAGATACGATTTCTCTGATTTCTGAATATAAAGCTGGAACATTTTTTTGGTACTCAACAATAACGTTTAAGTCAACTGCAACTTGTGTTTTACCAACTTCTACGTTAACACCACTTGTTACGTCATCGCTGTTAATGATTTTTTCTTTAAGATTTGAGAAGAAACCACCGTCGATTCCCAAAAGACCTGAAACATTTTCTAGTGACAGACCAATGATTTTTTGGATAACTTTATCTTCGTAAGTAAGTTCCCCTTTGATTTCGTGAGCTACAGCAGTAGCATCTTTCTTTTCTACGTTAGTGTTAATGTTTTTTTCGTTTGACATATGAAACTCCTTTGATTAAATTAGTAATTTTTATTTATTTATGTATTTATTTATCTATATAGTTTTTTTCGATATATAATCCAGCTGCAACTCCCAGTGCTCCTAAAATCAATACAAATATTGTTTTGAAGAAGCCAAAGGAGATAATCAAACAAGCGAGAAATACGCCTATGAGACCAGCGATAATTGGATATCGATATTGTTTAAGCCATTCCATTTTTTACTTCCTTACTTCACACGACTAACAGTCTTTTTGTTTTGAGGTTTTGGTTTAGGCTGGTAGTCTTTTACTAGAACTTCTAGTTTAACCTGACGCTCAATACCAAAAAACTGCTTCAATCCATTAGTTATTTCATTTTGAATTAGTTGGCATCTGTCAGCGATGTTGTCCGAAGGAAGAATTTTACCTTCTACATGAACGAAACATTTATTTTTTCGTAAATTTACATGAACAGTTGGGTTCTTGATCAATCCATGATCACTTACCAAACTTCTAACAAAACCTTCGATTGCAGAATTCTTTAATTTTAATGTATCATTTTTAGTTTCAAGTTGAATTTCCAAATAACGTTTAGGATAAAACAACACAACTAACATCGATAACAAAACTAAAGTTGATAGAGCCACTATCCCCCAGAATATATATCTAGAGAGATAGAATTCAACGAAATGATTCTGTCTCCAGCTAAATAGCTGAATGCCTAGATCACTAACTTGATGATAATCTATCAAAACAGGAAGGAAAATTGTCAAGATTAAAATACAGAAAATAATGAAACATATTTTCTTTGCTTTTGACATATACAATCCTTTCGATTTAACATTTAAACTATTTTTCTCGTCATTGATTTAAAAATAGTTTGCTAACTTTACTGGCGAAAAGTTTACTTTCTACCTGTAAAGAATGATACTACAGTAACAACAATTGCTGTTCCTGCAATAGATGGAATCAAAGCCATTCCAGCGATGGATGGGCCCCAACTACCTAAGAGGGATTGTCCTACAGATGACCCGACTAAACCAGCGAATACATTTGCGACGATTCCCATAAACTACCTTTTTTAGTGATTCTACCTGCTACAAGTCCAATCAGACCTCGAGGAATGATAGATCACAACATTGCCTACCCTCCTTTTTTATTTTAATATCAAAAAATAAATCAATTCCTTTGATTATCGCTATTATATAATTTTAATATAAAATAATCAATTATTTTGATTATTATATAATTTTAATATAAAAAAATCAAATTCTTTGATTGTTGCTATTATATAATTTTTAAAATTAAAAATATAATCTTTCGACTTGAATTTGATTCTGTATTCACGCCCTCAATAGACGGTAAAATAAGAAAATTGTTTATATATTGTCTCCGTAGTGTTATTATACTAAATAAAAGATTTTAGGAAAAGTCGTTATATCATGTTATACCTATTCTTTGTGGTATAATTGCAAGAGGTTTAATCCGATAATTTATAAAGAGAGAAAGACATTCATGAGAGATTTATTATCTAAAAAAGTCATAGGCAATTAGAATTATTATTTGAACATAAACGATGGTTTTATCGTTCTGAACTAGCAGAGTTACTAAATTGTACAGAACGTGCAGTAAAAGATGATCTATCCCATGTTAAATCTGCTTTTCCTGACTTGATTTTTCATTCTTCTACTAATGGTATACGCATTATTAATACCGATGATAGCGATATTGAAATGGTTTATCATCATTTCTTTAAGCATTCAACTCATTTTTCGATTTTAGAATTCATCTTCTTTAATGAAGGTTGTCAAGCTGAGAGTATTTGCAAAGAGTTTTATATCAGCTCATCTTCGCTCTATCGTATTATTAGCCAAATCAATAAAGTGATTAAAAAGCAATTTCAATTTGAAATCAGTCTGACCCCTGTTCAAATCGTTGAAAATGAGAGAGACATTCGTTACTTTTTTGCATAATATTTTTCAGAAAAATATTATTTCCTAGAGTGGCCATTTGAAAATTTTTCATTAGAGCCCCTATCTCAATTGTTAGAATTGGTTTATAAGGCAACAAGCTTTCCAATGAATTTGTCAACGCATAGAATGCTAAAGTTGCTCCTCGTTACGAATTTATATCGAATAAAGTTTAGTCATTTTATGGAAGTAGATAAAGATTCTTTTAACGACCAAAGTTTGGATTTTTTAATGCAGGCAGAAGGAATAGAAGGTGTTGCTAAGAATTTTGAATTAGAATACAATATCTCTTTAGATGAAGAAGTTGTTTGCCAATTATTTGTGTCTTACTTTCAAAAAATGTTTTTCATAGCTGAAAGCCTCTTTATGAAATGTGTAAAAAAGGATAGCTATGTTGAAAAATCTTACCATTTATTGAGTTATTTTATCGATCAGATTTCAGTCAAGTATCAGATTGAGATTGAGAATAAGGATAATCTGATTTGGCATCTGCATAATACTGCACATCTGTATCGTCAGGAGTTGTCCACTGAGTTTATTTTATTTGATCAAAAAGGGAATACAATCAGGAATTTTCAAAATATTTTCCCTAAATTTGTTTCAGATGTAAAAAAAGAGCTTTCTCATTATTTAGAGACTCTTGAAGTTTGTTCTAGTTCAATGATGGTAAATCATCTATCTTATACCTTCATCACTCATACCAAACATTTGGTGCTTAATCTACTACAAAATCAGCCAAAGCTGAAGGTTCTGGTTATGAGCAATTTTGATCAGTATCATGCAAAATCCGTTGCAGAGACACTTTCTTATTACTGTAGCAATAATTTTGAACTTGAAGTTTGGAGTGAATTAGAGTTATCACTTGAGTCCCTAAAAGATTCACCTTACGATATCATTATTTCTAATTTTATTATTCCTCCTATTGAAAATAAGAGACTGATCTATTCAAATAATATAAACACGGTCTCACTCATATCTTTGTTAAATGCCATGATGTTTATTCGACTAGATTAGTAACCTAAAATAAAAAATGCTATTTCGCGTTTTGAACTGTACCTCAAAAGTTAGACAGAAAAAATCTAATTTTTGGGGTGTTTTTATTAAGAAAAGACCTTCAGTCATTTAAGTAAAATGTACATCTAGAGTCATAGTCCTCTAAAACTCTTGCTTTTTTTGTAGAAGATACGAAAAAAACCTTGATTCCAAGGCTTTTCCTGTTGTATGTAGATGCCCCCTACATGGATTTGTAAGAACTTTTCATATTGAAAATAAACAAAAATGTTGAAATATAGCTGATTTTAGGGAAATACTTTTAGGTGTTTTCAATGTCAGGATTTAAAAATGGGGCAAAAGTGGGGCAAAAACGAATGACTCGTATTTGGTTTGAAAACCTATAATACCTAATGATTATGCTATTCTAGATATATAGTTTTGTTATAAATAAATGTCAGTGCGAGATCAAATTGGAGGATAAAATGGAAAAACAAATTAATGAAAAAAAAGCCTTGGTTCCCAAAGCTTTTTAATGTTATAAACTCATTAAAATAACTCCCAGTTAGATTTGGAATATTTTTTATTCTGTGTCATATAAAAATAAATAAAATGAATGGCTATAGCTAGAGCTAAAATGGTTGTTATACTCACTACTATTATAGGATTAGAAGCAAAGATTAAAGAGAGAATAAAGGCAGCCAGATAGAGTGTCGCTTGGACACAGTAGTAACTTTTCGAATAGCGAAGATAGTGTTTGTTATAGGGCCCATTTACTAGGACAGCAGCTTGAAAGAGGCCAAATCCGATATAAGAGAAGCTGGTTGCAAAGAGACGATTAGCTTCAGGATTCTGAAGAAAACTCATCGATACAGTCATCATCATAAGTCCAATGAAAATAGGATAGTGACTGTAAATTAGAAATAGTCCCTTTTGATTAGATTTTTCATCAATAGCATGGTCGAATTGACCAAAATAAAACAAGAACAGAGAAATCATAATAATGAGATAAAGAACCGAATAAATCGAGAAATTCTCGATTGTAAAGAAGTTAGCTAGATTCGTAATCATCTCTCCAAACGTAATAATGACAAGAAGGGAGATGCGCTCGATTAAATGGGGGAGATTTACCTGGTAATGCTTATCTTTATTAAGCAAGATACTTGGCATAATAAAGATAAACAGAATACTAGCAAAGAAGATATAGACTCTAACGTAAATAGGAAGAAGAGCTGCTAGATAGACTCCTAAACTTCCTAGACCTGTTATCCATAGAAAATCTTTGATACTTTCCCGTTCAACATCATCGGTTGATTTTCTAAAAAATTCAACCAAATATTGAAAAAATAAGGTAAGGGTTAATGTACCAATAGCCCAACAGAGATAATGAAAATATTGTTGCCAATCAGGTCCAATCATATTGGCTATAAAGAGTAAAAGTCCCATTTTGATAAACATGATTACCATGTTAAATAAAGAGTTCTTTCCATAGCGATTGGTATAATCGGTTTGAATCATCCAGGAATCGATGAGAACCAAAATAGCAATGAAAAAATCAAGGAAAGAATTCCAAGTCAAAATACCGTTATGAAGATGGTCGATTAAAGTAGTTACTTTTGAAATTGCAAAAACAAAAACTAAGTCATAAAAAAGTTCTGAAAATTCTACACGTTTATGTTTAATAAGAGTTGTCATCTTAAGACCTTTCTATTTTAGAAGTACAATTTATTATAACAGAAAATGGTAATGAGAGAAAAGGAGATGCTTAAATAACTTTATGTGGCGCTAATGAACTGCGCCACAAAAGTTAGGTTTTTTCTGTCCAACTTTTGGGGTGCAGTTCAGAAGGGGTGTTTTTTCTATCGTTTTTTAGTGCTAAGACTACACAAAAAAGCCTTGATTCCAAGGCTTTTTCCTGTTGATTTAGATGCCCCCTACAGGGATTTGGAAAGGACTTTCATATTGAGAGCAATTAAAAATATTGAAATATAAGTGATTTTAGGTATTTTCAATGTCATGATTTAAAAATGGGACAAAAGTGGGGCAAAAACCATACAGATTCTAAACTGTATGGTTCTTTTTTTATCTAACCAAGAAAGGTTAAAACTTATTAAAACAAATGCAATCAACTGTTGAAAACTTTTTAGTCCGTGTAATATAAAAACAAGTAAAAAGTTGAACTATAGGGAATATTGTGTCATAATAGGTAATAGATGAATAATTAATAGATTGGAAATAATGCTTTCTTACCTTAACAAGTTGAATTGGTTATACATTTTTTCGTCGCAATTGTGTCTATCTCTCGAGTTTAGCTAGTTTTTATAAGCTCTGGTTTCTAATCAATATAACAAATTTTAGAAGTGCATAAGACAAGATGGTGACATTACTACAGTCATTTCTAGTCACCATATGTTGCTGGCACAGGCTGTTTGTAGTGTTGGCTATTTACTAGTCAGTTTAATCGGAGTGTTTAATTTTTATTGTTGAAAGGTTTTTATATGGAGAAAATTCTATCTTTAGGTCTGACAGGTAAGAAATTACTTGCTCAGGGGTTCTTGTTTGTTCTGCTAGGTCTCATCTTGATGGTCACGGGGACTTGGTTGCCAGTAAAGGTTATTCGACTGGTTCTGTTTTTAGCTTGGATAGCAACGGTCTTAGATTTAGTATTACGTATTTTCAAAAAAAGTCAGTCAACGGACACCTTGGGAGTTGCACTGGTTAAATTGTTAGTGCTGGGATATTTGCTTGGCTCCAATCTTGCGACGGATGTGCCGATTTATATTTTGGCTCTTGTGATTGGAGTTTATCAGATTTTTCATGCTAGTATTAACCTTGTCACCTATGTTCTCTACCGCAAAAACAAAATTCGACCTCGTTTTCGTCTCTTACTAGATGGACTCGTACTAGTTTTTCTTGGTGGGACTAGTCTTTTGTCCTCTACGGGAAATTCTGTCTTTCAACTCTTTGTTTTAGGGGCTTATTTTTTCCTTTATGGTCTGTCCAATATCCGTGATGGTTTCTTGTTTGAGGAGGAAATTGGGAAAAACCATCTCAAACGTCGTGTAAGAATGAGCTTACCTATTGTCCTAGCCGCTCTCATCCCTGCAAGTACTTTAGCAAAAATCAACAAATTCATGCAGGAAAATGCTGATGAGAGAGAGGATATCCATCTTGGAATAGTGAAGTCTGGTAAGACAGCGGAGCTTGAAATTTTTGTTCATACAGCTGAGACCTCTCTGTTTTCGGCAATTGGTCATGTGGATATCTGCTATCAAGGCCGTGTTATTTCTTATGGCAACTATGATCCGTCTTCTGAGACCTTATTTGGCATGGTAGGAGATGGTGTCTTATATTTCTGTGATCGTGACAAGTACATTGACCTATGTAAACGTGAGAGTCAAAAAACGCTTTTTGGTTATGGGATAGATTTGACGCCTGAAATGGAAAAAGCAGTTCAGAAAAAGTTGGCTGAATTGAAACAACTGACGATTCCATGGGAGCCAAGCGCAGATAAAATCATGACAGGGGATGGTAAGGAAGACTACACCTACGCTTATAAAATCAGACATGAGACAGATGGGGAACTTTATAAATTTATCAAATCTAAGTTTAAATCCTACTTTGTCTTATCTACAAACTGTGTGCTCTTGGCTGATACCATAGTCGGTCAGGCTGGCACCGATATCCTCTCACCCAAAGGATTTATCGCTCCAGGAACTTACCAAGCCTACCTTAATCGAGAGTTTGAAAAACCAAATAGTATAGTCGTATCTAAACATGTTTATTAAGGAGAATTTATGAACTTAGTAAAAAAATACACCCCGTTAATACTTTTTATAGGGCTGGTTGCTCTTGTAATTCTGAATGCATCGAGCTTTATATCAGGAGCAATCTCTCTCTTTGATGTAATATCAACCTTGATTTATGGTGCTGTTATTGCTTTTGTGCTTAATGTTCCTATGAAAAAAATTGAACAGTACTTAGTTAAATTGAAGGTAAAGGCAGAGTTGCGTCGTCCGATTGCCATGGTACTTGTTTTCCTAGCTCTTATCTTAATCGTGATTGCTCTTTTGGTTTTGGTGCTGCCAACCCTAGCTCAGACTATTAGTCAGCTGGGAACAGTCCTTTCAACAGTCCTTACTCAACTTGGGAAATTTCTAGGCAGCTCGGAATTTGTAACCAAAGACATGTTGTCAACTATCGTATCAGGCATACAGGGACAATCTAGTTCTATTAGCCAAGCTTTGATAGGTTTTTTATCAGGTCTGACTAGTAATATCGGCAATATTTTTTCAAGTTTGATGAATGCCTTTTTGATTATAGTCTTCACCTTTTTATTTTTATCCAGTAAGGAACATTTGGCAGCGATGACGAGTCGACTTCTAAAAGTTTTTCTTCCAGAGAAGGTGGTGATAAAGTTGACTTACATTGGACAAGTAGCACTAGAGACTTATGACCAATTTTTGATGAGTCAGCTGATTGAAGCAGTTATCATAGGAGTTATGATAGCGGTTGGTTACAGCGTGTTTGGGATACCCTATGGAGTAATGACAGGTATCTTTGCAGGAGTGCTATCGTTCATTCCTTATGTAGGGCCTATGATTGCTAGTGTTGTGGGAGCGATTTTTATCTTCACAGTGAGTCCTACTCAAGCCTTACTTTCTCTTCTTCTATATCAAGTTATACAGCTGATTGAAGGAAACCTTATTTATCCTAGAGTTGTAGGTCAGTCTATTGGTTTGCCAGCTATTTTCACGCTTGCGGCTGCTAGTATTGGAGGGAATCTTTTCGGACTACTTGGGATGATATTCTTTACACCGATATTTGCTGTTATCTATCGATTGGTTAAGGAATTTGTCGTTGCAAAGGAAAATCAGCTAGATTAAGAAAAACTAAATTTAATAAGATATACTGAGAAGAGAGTGAGAGATTCTCTTCTCTTTTATTTTTAAATACTTTTCTACAAAAAGCTATTAGACGTTAAAAAAAGCCTTGGTTTCAAGGCTTATTTCTGTTGATTTAGATGTGCCCCCTGCAGGGCTCGAACCTGCGCCCCATAGCTTAAGAGTCTACTGCTCTACCAACTGAGCTAAGGAGGCAACAGAAAAAGCTGAGAATGTAACTTCCCAGCTATTTTAATATGCCCAAAATGGCAGCTAGATTATTTACGAAAGGCATCAAGGATATAGGTGAAACCAACAATTAAAAATGCAAAGGCAACGACATAAACGACAAAGACACTTGTAGCTACTGGATTGAACAAAATCACTAGACCTAGTAAAAATGCAAGCAACGCTATCCACATGATATGGTTGCCAATAATAGGGAAAATCAATCCCAGACGATTGCCTTTAAAGAAAACTATAATGGCTTCTACAATTAACCAAATTCCTAAAATAGTTGGAATGACAACTGGCAGCGTCACAAAGCCATAGGCAACGAGGTAAAGAGCTAAGAGAAGATTAACAATCCCTTTGAAAAGATGAGCTGGTGAGCGAAGCTCTTTTGGTGCAGAGAAATAGCCTAAAATATCTGCTATAGAAGAAACCAGTAAACCAAATGCAATCCACCAGCTGTAAACAACAAGATTAGCTACTGGGTTTGTAAATAGGAAAAGTCCTAAAAGGACAAAAACAACTCCTGCAAGGAATAGCAGTAAACGATTAGAAAATTTCATTTCAATACCCCCTATATAGTATAGTTTGATAATAAAAATATTATACACCTTTTTAGAGGAAATGTCAATAAACAAAATGGAAAATTTGGAAGTTTCAGTCTGATTTATGAAAAGAAAATCAGTTTTTATTATTTTGAAAATAAAAAGAGAAGATAAAATTTGTCTTCTCTACATGAAAATATTGTATGGCATCAAAGCAAAAGTAACTGGCTTTACACTATTTGTAAAGATGTAATTTGATTCAAAAAGAAAAGATAGATTTAAAATGTGGGACAAATGATGGGGTAAATCAGTTATAGACAAGCAAAAAAGCCTTGTAAATCAAGGCTTTTCCTGTTGTATTTAGATGCCCCCTACAGGGATCGAACCTGTGACCCACGGATTAAGAGTCCGCTGCTCTGCCAGCTGAGCTAAGGAGGCAAAGAAAAAAGCTGTATTGGTGCCGAAACTTCACGGTTTGTATTGAACCCGCGCAATTAAGCAGGTGGGCAACTCGCTCTAACTGAAGCTGTTTCCGTGTGAGACGGCCTACATGCTGTTAGAAGACTTTTGTTTCCCTAATAATACAAAAAATAGTCGGTCAACACTTAAGTGTGAAGTCGTACACCACAGCGTTTCTATGTTTATATAATACCACTTTTTCAAAAAAAATCAAGAGGAAAGTGCAATTTTTTGAAAAGGATTTCAGATTTTTCGCAAACGGTCGATAGCTTCCTTTCTTTGAGCCAAAGCCCGTTCATATTTACCAGTATCTTCTGCTTGGAAATAGTGATGATTGCGGATTTTTTCTGGTAGATAGTCTTGCTTGACCCAATTTCCAGGATAGTTGTGTGGATAGAGATAGTCTTGGGCATTCCCCAGTTCCTTGCTTCCACTGTAGTGCCCATCACGCAGGTGTCGCGGAATAGGCAAGTGCCCTGATGTTTTGAGGTCGGCAAGCGCCTTATCCATAGCTACATAGGCTGAGTTGGATTTTGGAGAAAGGGCCAAATCAATCACGACATTGGCAATGAGAATGCGGGCTTCTGGGAAACCAATCTTTTGGGCAGCATCCAGAGCAGTCACAGTGTGAATCTGGGCTTCAGGATTGGCCAAACCGATATCTTCATAAGCGATAACAGTCAAACGACGAGCGAGACTTGGCAAATCACCAGCCTCGATCAAGCGGGCAGCATAGTGAAGACTGGCATCCACATCTGAGCCACGGATAGACTTTTGAAGGGCAGAGAGAACATCATAGTGACCGTCTCCATCCTTGTCCATAGTGATGTAGCTTCTCTGAAGACTATTTTCCATGATGTCTAGGGTGATATGGCGGATGCCCTCGTCATTTTCGGGAGTAGAGAGAACAGCCAGGTCCAGTGAGTTGAAGGCAGAGCGAAGGTCTCCGTTTGTAGAGGTTGCGATGAAATCCAGCGCCTCCTCATCTAGTTCTACTGGGAAATCAAAACCACGTTCAGGGTTATTTAGAGCTATCTGAAGAGCCTCTTTGACGTCTTGGTTAGACAGAGGTTCCAACTCAAAAATTTGAACACGACTGCGAATGGCAGGAGTGACAGAAAAGAAAGGATTTTCAGTCGTAGCCCCAATCATGATGACCAGTCCACTTTCCAAGAGAGGCAAAAGGAAGTCTTGCTTGGTTTTATCTAGTCTATGAATCTCGTCTAGTAAAAGGACGAGACCACCAGAGAATTTAGCCTCTTCGGCGATTTCTTGCAGTCGCTTTTTACTATCAACTGTCGCATTGAAAGTTCGAAAGGCATACTTGGTCGTCCCTGCGATGGCAGAGGCAATACTGGTCTTGCCGATTCCTGGAGGTCCATAAAGAATCATGGAAGACAGGCGGTTGGCTTCCACCATGCGGCGGATAATTTTTCCAGGTCCGACCAGATGCTCCTGACCGATAACCTGGTCGATGGTTTTTGGGCGCATGCGAAGCGCGAGATTGTCTGGCATAGCAGTCCTTTCTAGCGTGGATTTTAGTTTCATATTTTTTGAGCAGTATAACTCACCAAATGTATCTTACTATGTCCATTCTAGCCTATTAGTTGTGATATTTCAATGGTTTTGTAACATTCCGGGAGCGAGATAGAAGCTTTTTGACTATTTAATTTGATGAGGAGAGGTATCAGCATGAGAGAATGGATTTCCCTTAAAGCTTAAAATATGATAGTTGAGTCTAAAGAAGTGGAATTGCTGACTTGAGAAATAATATTGCTAAATGTTATTGCATGAACTATAATGAAAAGAGAGGTGATAAGGAATGGAAATGATGGAATTACCAAGTCAGGAAGTTTTCTTGATAAAGTACATAGTAGATATAAATTTAGATAGCAATATTTGAAAAGGAGAAATGGAACTAGATGAATACTTCAAATTCAAAGCTACTTGAAAATAAGTCATTTATGGAACTTGACGGACTAGTTGGTTTACCAAATGGAGTGAAACCAGCACCTATGAAATACAATCTTGGAAAAATTAACAAATATTTAAACGAAACAGGAAAAGAATTTAAAGAACTGACTGTTCTGGAACTAAAACAATTTAAGAGAGTTAAATAAAGATGGGACTAGATAAAAGATTTGTGGAGAAAGCCTTTGCCAGTGGCAAAGATAGAGTTAATAGAGCGATTTTTGTAAAACCTGAAGAACTAATTGAACTATCTGATGAAGATTTAAGTTATTTTGGGGAAGGTATTTTTTATTGCTTACCTCGTAGCAAATTTGTAGAAAGTCATAAAGATGAGATTAGAGAGAAATACAATCTTTCTAACGAATTACCAAAGATAAATGGCATCTATTTAGGGACTTTTTTAAAAATGAGGGCATGGGATAGAATTAGAAAAACAAAACCAAGCTTAAAAGAAATTATAAACATGGTTGAAAAGTGAAATAGTGGATATCTATTCGAAGGAGTTTTTACTCCATTTGATCTTGGTTAATAATTTCAACTTTCTTGATTTCATCTTCAAAGAGTTTAGTCCACCTGGTTCCAGAATTAACGGATAACCCATCAAGTTCTTCATCGTGGACATCTTTGTCTTCGTAAAGAGCTACACCTTCAAATATTTGGCCATCAATATCGGTGATTCTGACAACCTTGTTATTAAATCTTCTAAGTTCCATCAGTCTCTCCTTTCGTAGTACTATAGTCTATTATATTATTGGAATTCCATTAACATAAGCTTCTTTAGCCTCCGCAAGGGTCATTTTATTTGGACCGCCATCGATATTAAATGCTCCTGTATTTTGCCAATGACAAACATCGCAAATATCATATGTTTCTACTAAATTTCCACATACGGGGCAATGCACATGTTCCCATCCGTCAATCATTATTATATTCTTTTTTATAGTCTTATTCATTTAAGGTTACTCCCAATACTATACAAATATATTAGCTATTTCAATACACTACTTTTTCAATATCATTGATTGTGATTGTTATGGTATCCCAGTCTTTGGGTGAATCACCTATGTCAGCAATAAAAGTATCTTCACTTAACTTTTCGACAATTGTCGCCGTTTGACCGTTTTTTAACAACACTGTATCAAATTCTCGAATTTTTACGATTTTTCTCCTTGCGTAAGCTTCTTTGGCTTCGGCGAGAGTCATCTTGTTAGGGCCACCGTCAATATTTATAATACCCGTATTTTGCCAACGACAAACGTCACAGATATCATAGTCCATAACTTCAGTTCCGCAAACAGGGCAATGTAGCCATATTTCCCCGTTAATTTCCCAAGTCTTTTGTGATTCATTCATGTCGTTCTTCCTTTTATAAGCCATTTTCGCTTCAGCAAGAGTCATTTTATTAGGACCACCATCGATATTAAATGCTCCC
Source organism: Streptococcus bovismuti (assembly GCF_042436615.2). Classification (GTDB taxonomy): domain Bacteria; phylum Bacillota; class Bacilli; order Lactobacillales; family Streptococcaceae; genus Streptococcus. The sequence goes on from NZ_JBHMFR020000002.1 coordinate 55,567, forward strand.
GTATTTTGCCAATGACAAACATCGCAAATATCATAAGTTTCTACTAAAGTTCCACATACAGGGCAATGCACATGCTCCCAACCATCAATGAAAATTAAATTCTCTTTTTTAGTTTTATTCATGATAAACAACTCCTGTTATTTTGTAATACCGTCTTGAGTTAACTCTATTGATGCGATTTCAGATTCATTAAATCCAACATATGGATATTTATCTGTTCTTATTGTAATTTCATCATAGAGTTCATCTTCCGTATCAAGTTTCCCTGTAAAGCTATTACAATGACCCTCTAAAATTTGCCCGTCAACAAAAACAACACTAATTTCTTTTCCTAAATATCGTTCTAAACTCATTACTGATTTCCTTTCCAATATTATACTTCAAATCAAGTGATATTACTAATGAATAAAGTATGGTAAATGATAAAACAGTTTATCTGACAATGCAAGTTTCTCGTCTGCCGAATGTATTGATTTAGTAGTTTTTGCTAGTCTTTTATAAAAATCGTAATATAATTTTGGGTGATAATCATTTTTTAATGAAGAGAGGAGAAGTAATGTTGAGATTGAATCGCGCCATTTCTAGTGGGTCGAGAAAAGCAGGAACTCTGATAGTTCTGCCTATCCGTTTATATAAGGCTTCCCTTAGAACCACATCTAGGGGCTTTTATGTATAAGAGAGTAATAAGTATTACTACTTTACAATACGTGTAGCACGTGTTATAATAGTGTTGTCAGGAGGTAAAAGCGCTATGCCTATGACACAAAAAGAGATGGTTAAACTCCTTACGGCTCATGGTTGGATAAAGACCAAAGGCGGTAAAGGCTCCCATATTAAAATGGAGAAGCAAGGGGAAAGACCTATCACAATCCCTCATGGTGAGCTGAATAAGTACACTGAAAGAGGGATAAGAAAGCAAGCTGGGTTGTAAAATTCAACCCCTGCTTTTTGATATGGAGGTAGTGAGATGTTAGTTACGTATCCAGCTTTATTTTATTATGATGATACAGATGGAGTAAAAGCGACTTATTTTGTTCATTTCCCAGATTTTGAATACTCAGCTACACAAGGTGCGGGGATTTCTGAGGCTTTGGCTATGGGTTCGGAGTGGTTAGGAATTACTGTCGCAGATTTAATAGAGAGTGATGGAGATTTGCCCCAGCCATCAGATATCAATAGCTTGTCCTTAATTGATAATGATCCTTTTAAAGATGATGAAGATTTCGTGTCAACCTATGACCTTGATAAATCTTTTATTTCTATGGTATCTGTTGATGTATCAGAGTACTTAGGAAGTCAGGAACCAATTAAAAAGACCTTGACTATACCAAGATGGGCAGATAAGTTGGGACGAGAAATGGGACTTAACTTTTCTCAGACTTTGACAGACGCTATTGCAGATAAGAAAATTCAAGCCTAAGATTAAGTGTGGTATCGTGGGAGTGGTCAATAAAAAAGCACATCTAATTGTGCTAGTTACTTATCTATTGATCCTATAGATTTGCTAGCCCTTTCGAGGGCTTTTTGTGTTGACTTTTTGGAAAAAATAAGGAAATCAACTGTTTAAGAAAATCACTGATACCAAGGGTTTAAATGAGGTAATATGGTATAATTAGGACATAAAATAATTTTGTGGTAAGATGGTAGTATCTATTTTAGCATATTTCCGAGCAATCGGGGCGATTTAAGAGTCGCATAGAAAGAGGACAAAATGGCAACATACGGATTTTTAGATGTTTTAGAGGAAGAGTTGGAGAAGAACTTTCCCTTTGATTTTGAGATTAGTTGGGACAAGCGCAACCACGCGGTTGAAGTGAGTTTTCTATTGGAAGCGCAAAATGCTGCAGGTGTGGAGATGGTGGATGAAGATGGAGAGGTTTCATCAGATGACATTCTCTTTGAAGAAGCGGTACTCTTTTACAATCCTGCTAAGTCAACCGTCAATGAGGAAGATTATTTGACGGTTATTCCTTACTTACCAAAGAAAGGTTTCTCTCGCGAATTTTTAAACTATTTTGCACTATTCCTTAAAGATACTGCCGAGGTTGGTCTAGATGCCCTTATGGACTTTTTGGATGACCCAGAAGCAGAAGAATTCGTCATGGAATGGAATCAAGAAGTCTTTGAAGAAGGAAAAGTGGGCTTGGAAGAGGGAGAATTTTATCCTTATCCGAGATACTAGGAGTCTAACATGGAAGTAGAGATTTCTGATTTCACAGGCTGTAAGATTGCTTTGTTTTGTGGGGATAGGCTCCTGACCATCTTACGCGATGATAAGGCAAGCATTCCCTGGCCCAATATGTGGGAACTGCCTGGTGGGGGACGCGAGGGGGATGAAAGTCCTTTTGAGTGCGTGGCGCGTGAAGTTTATGAAGAACTGGGAATTCATCTGACTGAAGATTGTCTGCTTTGGAGTAAGGTTTATCCAAGTATGCTTTTTGCGGATAAACAATCTGTATTTCTTGTCGGTCAGTTGACACAGAACCAGTTTTACAATATCACCTTTGGTGATGAAGGGCAGGGCTATCAGCTCATGAATGTCGAGGAATTTCTTGGTTCAGATAAGGTCGTGCCCCAGTTGCAGGACATGGTGAGAGATTATTTGGAGGAAGTTCGATAAATGGCGAAGCGTAGCAAGAATATCAATATGTTTCTCATGGATGGTGAAGTAACTGGAAAAATCAAATGTACTTTGTCAAATTGGACGGGAGTGATTTACAAAATACCTCGTATTCAATTGGGAGATTTGAAGTCTCGTGATGAAATGAAACAAAGTGGTATTTATTTCTTATTTGGTCGAGATGAAGATAAGCAAAAAGATGTGACCTATATTGGTCAGGCAACAACTCGGAAAAATGGTGAAGGGATATTGCTGCGAATTCAAGAGCATACCCGTGATATTCATGCAGATTATTTTAATGACGTCATCATTCTAACAACTCAAAATAATTCTTTTGGTCCAACAGAAATTAGCTATTTGGAAAATAAATTTACTCAACTTGCTAAAGAAGCTGGTCGTTACATTGTGAAAAATGGGAATGATCCAAATCCTGGTAATGTAACTGAGGAAAAGGAATCTGAACTGGATGAAATTGTTGAAAATACACTAATGATTATCGGCACTTTAGGTTATCGTGTTTTTGTTCCAATGATAAAGGAAGTTAGTCAAGATTTGACTGATAATCATTCAACTTATCTTTATTTAAAGCGTAAAACTAAGAAATCTAAAAAAGTAATAGAAGCAACTTGTGAACGGACAACTGAAGGTTTTGTTGTTTTAGAAGGAAGTCAAGTAGAAATAATGGATTCTCCTAACCTTCCAGCAAGTTTAAAAGAAATGCGTCAGAATTTAATAGCTTCTCGGGTCATTCAAGATGGAGTGTTAAAAGAAAAACAACTCTTTTCTAGCCCTTCTTATGCAGCGGCTTTTTTGCTGGGTATGCAAACGAACGGTCGAACTGATTGGAAAGATCAGGATGGAAGAACTTTAAAAGAATTAGAAGAATTAATAGATTGATAAGGAAAAAATTTATGGAAACATGGCAAGAGTTAAAAGTTACAGTTAAGCGTGAGGGAGAAGAGCTAGTCTCTAACCTCCTGATCGAGCTAGGAGCGCAAGGTGTTGCGATTGAAGATAGTATGGACTATGTGGGGAATGTGGATCGTTTTGGTGAGATTTTCCCAGAGGTAGAGCAGCAAGAAGAAATCGTAGTGACAGCCTACTACCCTGAAACGGTTGATGTGGCAGTGGTTGAGGCAGATTTGCAGGCTCGCTTAGCAGAATTGACAGATTTTATGGATTTGGGAGAGGTCAAGATGGGGACGACTGCCTTGGCTGAGGAAGACTGGGCAGACAACTGGAAGAAATACTATGAACCAGCTCGTATCACTCATGATTTGACCATCGTGCCGTCGTGGACGGACTATGAGGCGACTGCGGGAGAAAAGATTATCAAGCTGGATCCTGGCATGGCTTTTGGGACTGGAACCCATCCGACGACCAAGATGAGCCTTTTTGCTTTGGAGCAGGTCCTTCGTGGTGGCGAAACGGTGCTGGATGTGGGGACTGGTTCAGGTGTCCTTTCCATTGCCAGCTCGCTTCTAGGTGCTAAGGAAATCTTTGCCTACGACCTAGATGATGTGGCAGTTCGTGTGGCTCAGGAAAATATTGAACTCAACCCTGGCATGGAAAATATCCATGTTGCTGCTGGAGACTTGCTTAAGGGAGTTGAGATTGAGGCAGATGTGATTGTAGCTAATATCTTGGCGGATATCCTCGTTCATCTGACGGATGATGCTTATCGCTTGGTCAAGGATGAAGGCTACCTCATCATGAGTGGGATTATCAAGGACAAGTGGGACATGGTGCGCGAGTCGGCTGAGTCAGCTGGATTTTTCCTTGAAACTCACATGGTTCAAGGGGAATGGAATGCCTGCGTCTTTAAGAAAACCAAGGATATCTCTGGTGTGATTGGAGGCTAGCATGCAACAGTATTTTGTCAAAGGCAGTGCTATTTCTCCTGTCACCATTGAGGACAAGGAAACCAGCAAGCATATGTTTCAGGTTATGCGCTTGAAAGAAGATGATGAGGTTACTTTGGTCTTTGATGATGGCATTAAACGTTTGGCACGTGTGCTGAATGTGGAAGCTCGTCAGTTTGAGTTGGTTGAAGAGTTAGCTGACAATGTGGAACTGTCCGTCCAAGTGACCATCGCATCTGGATTTCCCAAGGGGGACAAGCTGGAGTTTATCGCTCAAAAAGTAACCGAACTCGGTGCCAGTCAAATCTGGGCCTTCCCTGCCGACTGGTCAGTTGCCAAGTGGGACGGCAAGAAATTGGGCAAAAAGGCTGAGAAATTAGAAAAAATCGCTCTTGGAGCAGCAGAGCAAAGTAAGCGTAATGTTATCCCAAGTATCAAGCTTTTTGAGAAGAAAGCAGATTTTCTAGCTCAGTTTGACCAGTTTGACTCTATCATAGTAGCCTATGAAGAATCAGCAAAAGAAGGAGAAGTCGCTGCGCTTTTACAAGCGGTTTCTGGCCTTGAAAAAGGAGCAAAACTGCTCTTTATCTTTGGTCCAGAAGGTGGCCTGTCACCTGCAGAAATTGAAAGTTTTGAAGCTAAGGGAGCCGTCTTGGCAGGACTTGGCCCTCGCATTTTGCGAGCAGAAACAGCACCGCTTTACGCCTTATCAGCCCTTAGTGTTTTATTAGAATTAGAGAAATAAGAGGAAGAAAATGGAACAAAAACACCGTTCAGAATTTCCAGAGAAGGAACTTTGGGATTTAACAGCCCTATACCAAGACCGTGAGGATTTCTTGCGTGCGATCGAGAAGACTCGTGAAGACATCAACCAGTTTAGCCGTGATTACAAGAGCAATCTTCATACTTTTGAGGATTTTGAAAAGGCCTTTGCGGAATTGGAACAAATCTACATTCAGATGAGCCATATTGGTAACTATGGTTTTATGCCTCAGACGACGGACTATAGCAATGACGAATTTGCTAACATTGCTCAAGCTGGGATGGAATTTGAAACAGATGCCAGTGTAGCCTTGACCTTCTTTGACGATGCCTTGGTGGAAGCTGATGAGGAAGTTTTGGACCGATTGGGTGAGTTGCCACATTTAACAGCTGCCATTCGTCAGGCCAAAATCAAAAAAGCCCACTATCTAGGGGCTGATGTGGAAAAAGCCTTGACCAATCTCGGTGAAGTTTTCTACAGTCCACAGGACATTTATACTAAGATGCGAGCTGGGGATTTTGAAATGGCTGACTTTGAAGCCAATGGTAAGACCTACAAAAACAGCTTTGTCACCTATGAGAATTTCTACCAAAATCACGAGGATGCTGAGGTTCGTGAGAAATCTTTCCGTTCCTTCTCAGAAGGACTTCGTAAGCACCAAAATACGGCTGCAGCAGCCTATCTAGCCCAAGTCAAGTCTGAAAAACTACTGGCAGATATGAAGGGCTACAACTCAGTCTTTGATTATCTTCTAGCTGAGCAGGAAGTAGACCGTACTATGTTTGATCGTCAGATTGACCTCATCATGAAGGATTTTGCGCCCGTTGCTCAGAGATACCTCAAGCATGTTGCCAAGGTCAATGGTCTTGAAAAGATGACCTTTGCTGACTGGAAATTGGACTTGGATAGCGCCCTCAATCCTCAAGTGACTATTGAAGATGCCTATGACTTGGTCATGAAGTCGGTAGAACCTTTGGGGCAAGAATATTGTCAGGAAGTTGCTCGCTATCAAGAAGAGCGCTGGGTGGACTTTGCTGCCAATAGTGGCAAGGATTCTGGCGGTTATGCGGCGGATCCATATCGCGTGCACCCTTATGTTCTCATGAGCTGGACAGGCCGTTTGAGCGATGTCTATACCTTGATTCATGAAATCGGGCATTCTGGTCAATTCATCTTTTCAGACAATCACCAAAGCTACTTCAACGCCCACATGTCAACCTACTATGTCGAAGCGCCGTCAACCTTCAATGAATTGCTGTTAAGTGATTATTTGGAACACCAGTCTGACGACCCACGTCAAAAACGCTTCGCCCTTGCCCACCGCTTGACAGATACCTACTTCCATAACTTTATCACTCACCTTTTGGAAGCAGCCTTCCAGCGTAAGGTGTATACATTGATTGAAGAAGGGGAGACCTTTGGAGCAAGCAAACTCAACGGTATTATGAAGGAAGTCTTGACGGATTTCTGGGGAGATGCTATTGAGATTGATGATGATGCAGCTTTGACTTGGATGCGCCAAGCTCACTATTACATGGGCTTGTATAGTTACACTTACTCAGCAGGACTAGTCATCTCGACTGCGGGTTACCTTCATCTGAAACATTCAGAAACTGGAGCTGAAGATTGGCTCAAACTCCTCAAATCAGGTGGTAGCAAGACACCGCTTGAGTCAGCTATGATTATCGGAGCAGATATCTCTACAGATAAACCACTCCGTGATACCATCCAATTCTTGTCTGACACAGTTGATCAGATCATCGCCTACAGTGCCCAGTTGGGAGAGTAAATTAAAAGAGTCTGGGACAAAAGTCTAACCTTAAATAAAAAAAGCGAACAAAACGAGTTATCTGATACTCAGAATTCTGTCTTGTTCGCTTTTTTTTCTAATCTATCGATTTTAAAAATTTATAATAAAGAATTTCTAAAATCAAAATTTTTTGTCCTGGCCTCTTAAATTATCCCCAAAAGCTATCTTCTTCAGCTTGATCTGAAGAGAAGAGCCACACTTCTTTGATTTTTCCGTCTTCAATACGGAAGAGGTCAATCCCGTTCATATTGAGTTCAGTACCATCAGCTCGTGTTCCAAGAAAAGTAACATTGGCTGCGATTAAATCCTTATTGTCAGAAACCCAATTTGTTATCACCTTAAAGGTTCCATTAGTTTTCTCAGCAAATGTAGCCAGGTGAGTTCCTAGCTTGTCCTTACCAACAACTGAACCAGATATACTATGATTACCAGGTTGATGCCAGACAATATCGTCTGCCATCGTTTCAAAGACACTAGGAAAGTCACCAGCAATTAAAGCTTGGTTATAAGCATTGAAAATTTCTAAGTTTGTTGACATATCTATTCTCCATTTCTTTTTTTATGATATAATTGTAACAGTTACAAACAAAAAAACAAGTAGACACTTTTTTGATAGCTAGTATCAAAAGTAGTACTTTTATTGATACTAAAAGATAAATTTTTTTAAAAATAGAAAGAAGATATTTTATGACAAATAAAGTGAGTGAGTATGGTATTTGTCCATTTGCGACAACGCAGAGGGTTTTAACGGGGAAATGGGCACTGGTAATCATTTATCAGTTGAGTACGGGTACCAAACGATTTAAAGAATTGCAGAGATTATTGCCTGGGATTACTCAAACTATTTTGACCCGTCATCTCCGTCAATTAGAAAAGGATAAGATTGTTCAACGAAAGGTCTATGCCGAAGTTCCACCACGAGTTGAGTACAGCTTAACTGAAATGGGGCAGGAATTCAGAGTTGTCTTAGATGCTGTCGAGAAATGGGGTCTAGATTATATCAAGTTGCTAGAAATGTAGAGGTATTGACCATGTATCAAGAGTTACTTAGAAAAATAGCAGAAGAAAAAACAAGTTATCATGAGGAGGAAATCCAGTGGTTGCTTGATCATTTGGGAGATCCTTCTCCAGAAATTCGCGATGATCTTGTTTTTACAAGCTTTGCTAGAGGGATTCAGGAAGAGCTATTTACACAGGAACAATTTTATTTCATTGCTGAGGGGATTTCATCTGATGGAGGGTTAGATAAAGAGATTGATAAGGTAGGACTGTCAACCCTTGAACGTTCTTTTAGGGCGCTTATTTATGCAAATCTCTTGTCTGCAGATGCCAACCAGCAATCGATTTTTTATCAGGGATTAAATGCAGGAATTCGTAATGTCCTTTTAAATCAAGGTTTGTATTATCTTTCAAAAGAAAAGGATACAACGGGTTTTTCAAGTCAGTATGGTTGGGTTCATGCTTTTGCACATGGAGCCGATTTACTGACAGAAGTAGTTTGTCATAATAGAGTTCATGAAGTCTTTGACATACTTGGCCCATTATTTAAAAGAATTACCATTCGGTTTACAGATGATGAGGATTGGCGTTTAGCCAGAGTGATCTATGAACCTATTTTACAAGGGAAGTTGGAGCAAGAGCAAGTAACTGCTTGGATAAAAACGGTTGATTTTCCGATAGAAGAAAGGGAGGATTTTTACAAATTTTCCAACTTTAGATCCTGTCTGTTGGAAGTCTATGTCCAACTTGACCAGAGAAATAGTTTACAAGATGACTTGAAAGAAGCTATCCAATCTTTTCAATATTAGGGATTAACTAGTATTACTTAGTAATAGGGTTTCTATTGTATCCTCCTACCTGATAATGAAAACTAATAAAAGAGGTTGAATCATTTTCCAACCTCTTTTCCTGTATCTTAATGGAATTGCATACCACCATCAACGATAATGGTTTGTCCTGTAATGTAGTTTGAATCTGGTCCTGCGAGGAAGCTGACAGCAGCAGCCACATCTTCTGGTTCAGATAGGCGTTTTAGGGTAATATCTTTTGCAAATGTCTGCATACCCCACTCGTCATCTTTTCCTGCATTTTTACCAACTTCATGAGCGATATCGTACATCATTGGTGTTTTAACAATACCTGGTGCGTAGGCGTTAACAGTGATACCTGAGTCTGCTAAATCACGGGCTAATGTTTGCGTAATTCCGCGAACAGCAAATTTGGTTCCACCATAAACAGTTAGATTTGGATTACCGACTACACCAGCTTGAGAAGTTGCGTTGATAATTTTACCTCCGTGGCCAAGTGCTTTAAATTGCGCTTGTGCAGCTTGTGACCCCCAAATGACACCACCAACGTTGATACCGAAAGTACGTGTAAATTGTTCCTCAGTAATTGTATCAAGAGGAGTAGTTGGAGCAACACCAGCATTATTTACGACAACATTCAAATCACCAAAATGGTCAACAACCTGTTGAAATGCTTGTGCAACTTCTGCCTGTTTCGAAACATCGGCCACGACAGCGAAGGCATTTTCAGCTGATAATTCGGCAACAGCCTTTTCAGCTGTTTCGGGATTGTAGTCTAAGACTCCTACCTTAAAGCCATCTTGAACCAATCGTTTTGCGATTGCAAAACCGATTCCTTGACCTGCACCAGTGACAATAGCAACTTTAGACATATGATTCCTCCTTGGCATCCACGATACCATTCAAACGTTCATAAAAGAACAGCAAAGTTGTAAAAATTAGTTCCAATTAGGGAATAAATAACTCATTAGAACTATATTGACATTATATACCTTTGAAAAAAATGTTTCAAATAAAAACTACCGTTTTTACAGAATTTTAACCTGAAATTTCCAATCAATTTTCTTGAAACCCTTTCCTACTTTTGATAGACTAGTATCTAGTTTTTGAAAAAAGGAGAAAGAAAATGAAAAAATTTGTTGCTGAATTAATCGGTACTTTCATGCTTGTGTTCATTGGGACAGGAGCTGTTGTTTTTGGAAATGGTCTTGATGGCTTAGGTCACCTTGGAATCGCCTTTGCCTTTGGTCTGGCAATCGTGGTTGCTGCTTACTCAATCGGAACTGTTTCAGGTGCTCACTTGAACCCAGCGGTTTCGATCGCTATGTTTGTAAACAAACGTTTGTCATCTTCGGAGCTTGTTAACTACATCCTTGGGCAAGTAGTTGGAGCTTTCCTTGCATCAGCTGCGCTATTCTTCCTCTTGGCGAACTCAGGGATGTCAACTACTAGTCTTGGTGAAAATGCCTTGGCAAACGGTGTCACTGTCTTTGGTGGTTTCTTGTTTGAAACAATCGCAACCTTCTTGTTTGTCTTGGTTATCATGACCGTGACTTCAGAAAGCAAGGGCAATGGAGCGATTGCTGGTTTGGTAATCGGTTTGTCCTTGATGGCCATGATCCTTGTGGGATTGAACATTACTGGACTTTCAGTAAACCCAGCTCGTAGCTTGGCACCAGCTGTCTTGGTAGGTGGCTCAGCCCTTCAACAAGTATGGATTTTCATCCTTGCTCCAATCGTTGGTGGGATTCTTGCAGCCCTTGTTGCTAAAAACTTCCTTGGAACAGAAGAATAATTGAAACTCAAAAAGCCTTGCTCCTCGATTTGAGGAACAGGGCTTTTTCTTATCTGTTTATACTCAATGAAAATCAAAGGGCAAACTAGGAAACTAGCCGCAGGCTGTACTTGAGTACGGCAAGGCGACGTTGACGCGGTTTGAATTTGATTTTCGAAGAGTATTAACGGTTGTCAATTTTCTCTGGATAGAGGTCGTGTTGGAAGAGGCGTTGTTCTGCCAATCCTTCATACTTAGTTCCAGGCTTACCGTAGTTGTAGTAGGGATCAATTGAGATGCCACCGCGCGGTGTGAATTTTCCCCAAACCTCCAAATAGCGAGGGTCTAACAAGTTGACCAAGTCTTTCCCGATGGTGTTGATACAGTTTTCGTGGAAATCTCCGTGGTTTCGGTAGCTAAAGAGGTAGAGTTTGAGGGATTTTGACTCGACACAGAGCTTGTCAGGAATGTAGGAAATATAAATCGTCGCAAAGTCTGGTTGAGCAGTGATTGGACACAGTGAGGTAAATTCAGGACAGTTAAATTTGATAAAATAGTCATTTTCCACATGACGATTGTCAAAGGATTCGAGGACTTCTGGTTGATACTCGAAAATGTAGTTGGTTTCTTTGTTGCCTAGTAGGCTTAGGTTTTTCATTTCTTCTTGTTGTGACATGATTTTTTCTTTCTAATCTTAAACTCCACGTTGGTTGTCGTAGAGGAGGGTATGGAGTTGAGGAAGGACGCGGACATTGCCCCAGCTATCGTCGGCAGCGATGCGTTCCCAGAGTTCTTTGAGGCGGTCCAGTTGATCTTGGATAATATTGCCTGTGGCCTTGGGCTCAGGATTTCCAGCCGATAAGAAGAGGACATCTGGTTGGTAGCGTTCTTGAATTCCTTTGGCAAAAGCCAAATCTGCATCATCAAAGACAGGGATTTTAAAGGTGACCTTATCTGGATCTAGTTGGGAAACGATAAAGTCCAAGGTCTCAAAGTTGACTTCCATCTTGGATGAAGGAGGTTTGGGACTCAGAGTGACCTGGTCGATGTCTTTCAACCAATTTTGCCAGCGAGAACCTTGGGTTTCAACAGCCAGAGTGACACCACGTTCCTTTAGTTTGGTGACCAATTCGGCCATGTTAGCTGCTAGGATAGCAGGATTTCCCCCAGATAGGGTGACATAGTCGTAGCTACCTAGTTTATCCAAGGCAGCAATGACTTCGTCAGCTGTCATGCGAGTTGGTTTTTCAGAACCATCCCAAGTAAAGGCAGAGTCGCACCAGTCGCAGTGGTAGTCGCAACCAGCAGTGCGGACAAACATGGTTTTCTGCCCGATAGCACGACCTTCACCTTGAAAAGTTGGGCCGAAAATTTCTAGAACTGGTAGTTTGAGGACACGTTCCCTAGTCATCTAACCACTCCCGTCTAAACTCTGCAAAGGCAGTCGGAGTCTCATAGAGGCGAACGTATTCCAAACGGAGACCACGTTCGTCTGGCAACTCTTGATTCATGGTTTGGAAAATCCAGTAAACCATATTTTCAGCAGTCGTGTTCATATAGGGCAGGGTTTCATTGAGATAGCGATGATCCAAGTGGGGTTCTAAGTAGTTCTTGTAGATAGCTTTGATATCTCCGAAATCGTAGGCCATGCCACGTTCATCTAAAAATCCACTGACAGCAATCTGCAAATGATAGGTGTGGCCATGCAGGGATTTGCATTTTCCCTCATAGTGAAAGAGGTGGTGGGCAGCGTCAAAGGTAAATTCTTTTGATACCAGGGTTCTGTGAGAATTGTAGACAAGAGACTCGCCAGTTTCTTGTTTGATTTCTTTGGGTGCAAAAAACATTAGGCCTCTCCTTTCTGTGACAGATAAACATCTAGACCATGTTGACGTAGATGGCAGGCTGGACAATCTCCACAGCCACTTCCGATAATCCCGTTGTAGCAGGTCAAGGTCTTTTCACGAACATAGTCAAAGGCACCGAGTTGATCAGCCAACTCCCAAGTTTCAGCCTTGTCCAGCCACATAAGAGGTGTTTGGATAACAAAGTCGTAATCCATGGCAAGGTTGAGGGTTACATTAAGGGATTTGACAAAGACATCTCGACAATCGGGGTAGCCTGAGAAGTCTGTCTCGCAGACACCTGTCACGATATCTTTAATGCCTCGTTGCTTAGCAAGGACTGCCGCAAAGGATAGAAAGAGGTGGTTACGACCATCAACGAAGGTATTGGGAACCTCTCCCTCTTTTTGCTCAATCTCTAGATCAGAAGTCAAGGCATTTTCAGTGATTTGTCCCAGCAGAGACATATCTAGGATGTGATGACGAACACCTTGTTCCTTAGCGATTTCTCTAGCAACTTGAATTTCAAGATGGTGGCGTTGGCCGTAGGAAAAAGTGACGGCTTCGACCGTTTCATAGTGTTCTTTAGCCCAAAAGAGGCAGGTTGTAGAATCTTGACCGCCACTAAAGACGACCAAGGCTGATTGACGTTTCATAGTACTCCTTCCAAAATGGGAAATGTTCAGAGCACGCAAAAAGCTCCCATGAGGGAGCTAAAAAATACCAAGTAGAGGTTTTTTTTAGCGATGGCATGTCCCAAACATCGTAATATTCTACCTACAGTCTAGCATATTTTTTGAAAAATGGCAAAGGGCAAGAAAAAAGAGACCAAAGAAAGTACTTGGTCTCTCGTTTGATTAGCTCAATTCAGCAACGATGGCCTTGATTTGTTCTGCAGTATGAACACCTGCAACTTGTTTCACTACTTGGCCGTCTTTTTTGAAGAGAAGAGTTGGGATAGACATGATTCCAAAAGCACGAGCTGTATTTGGATTTTCATCAACGTCCATTTTAACGATTTTCAAGACATCTTCTGAAAGTTCTTCAGACAATTTATCCAAGATTGGACCTTGCATACGACATGGACCACACCAAGTTGCCCAGAAGTCTACCAAGACCAAACCGTCTTTAGTTTCTTGTTCGAATGTTGCATCTGTAATTGCTTTTGCCATTGTATTTCTCCTTTTTTAGTTATATTGGCTTAAATCTTGTTTCTTGAGATAGAAGAAGATATCTCCATAAGTCCCATGGTAGTCCAAATCATGACCGTTGTAAGTTAATTTTTGGACAGGGTAGTAGTCTGCGACGCCGATAAGACAAGCTTGTTGTGAACGATCAAAGTCTTCATAAGATTCGAAAGTTACAGTTCTTTCGTTCTTGCTGGCATCTAGATAGGTAATTTCAATCATTTTAAAAACTCCTTTGTTTAATGATGACTTTATTTTACTCCTTGTAAAAGAGAATGTCAAGAAAAATGATTGCGCACGCAACTTTTTTTCTAAAATCATCTTAAATCAAGAAATCTAAACCAGTTTCCAAGCTTTCTTCGACAGCTTTCTGTAGAGAGGCCAGTGTCTTTTGCCCATCACCTGTCAGGCAGATAAAACTAGAGCGTCTATCTTGATCACAACACCTGCGACTAAGTAGACCGCAATTTTTGGCTTCCAAGCGAGCCACCATCCGAGAAACAGCGCTCGGGCTCAGATGAAGCTTATCTGGCAGGTCAATCTGGCGTAGAGATTTTTCTTGAGCCAAGTCCAGATAGTAGAGCAGGTAGAACTCTTTCAAGGTCAGACTTTGCTCGCTCTGCTGAGCAATTGTCTCTTCCAAGAGACTTTCAATTTCTTTCTGACGCCGATTGAAATCAAACCATTTTTCCAAATAGGTCATAGTATCTCCTTTCTTTTTAGAGTTATAAAATAGAAGAAGGTCCATTCACGGACAGTCTTTGTATCACAAGATGATTGCGCATGCAATAATTATACTACTTTTCAAGAAAGCTGGCAAGAAGGATGCTAGAATCTTTCACCCTAAATCATGCCTGTTTTCACTTGTTTTTAATTGTCTGTATCCCTTTTCCTCTCTAATTTTCATTATCTCTTGTGTGTTTCCTTGAAATTTTCTGAAAAAAGAGTAAACTGGTATGCAGAAGTCTATTTCGTGGAGTTTAGGATGAAATTATATGTTCAATTAATGATTCTCTTTGTGATTTCTCTAATCGGAGAGGGAATTTCCAGTTTCTTTCATTTGCCTATCCCAGGCAGTATTATCGGCTTGATTATTCTCTTTCTAGCCCTACAATTTAAGTGGCTGAGAACCAGACATGTCAATATGGTGGGGAATTTCTTGCTGGCCAATATGACCATTCTCTTTTTGCCACCAGCAGTGGGAATCATGGAAAAGTTTGATGTCATTGCTCCCTATCTCTTGCCCATTGTTTTGATTGTCTTTTTTGCGGCTGTCATCAATATTATCCTCATAGCCTTGGTAGTTCAGTTCATCAAGAGACGGTTTGAGGGAGATTATGAGAAAGGAGATGCCAAATGAGTGAATTTGTTTCCAATCCCCTGTTTGGGCTTGCCCTGTCTATCCTAGCTTATCTAGTAGGAATGCTGATTTACAGACGTTTTCCCCATCCTTTGACAACGCCCTTGCTTTTGTCAGCTATTTTCATTATCATCTTTCTAAAGGTGACGGGTATTTCTTACCAAGATTACTACCAAGGTGGGGTTTATCTGAACAACTTGATTGTCCCATCGACTGTTGCTCTAGGGATTCCCCTTTATAAGAGTTTTCACTTGATGAAGCACCATGCTCGGAGTATTCTCTTTGGTAGTCTGCTAGCAGTAGTTGTCAATACCTCTTTCACAGCCCTTGTGGCCAAAATCTTTGGCATGGATTTTTTCCTAGCCATTTCTCTCTTTCCCAAGTCAGTAACAACC
The DNA here is from genome assembly GCF_042436615.2 of Streptococcus bovismuti. Classification (GTDB taxonomy): domain Bacteria; phylum Bacillota; class Bacilli; order Lactobacillales; family Streptococcaceae; genus Streptococcus. The sequence continues at coordinate 70,990 of NZ_JBHMFR020000002.1, forward strand.
GCCATGGCAGTGGGAATCACAGAAAAATTGCAAGGTCTGACGACCGTGACCTTGGTGGTTGTAGTGGCAACTGGGATTTTAACCAGTGTCATCGGCCCAACCCTTTTGAAGTGGTTGAAAATTGACGACCCAGTAGCTGTTGGTCTTTCCCTTGGAGGAACAGGCCATGCAGTCGGAACAGGGACAGCCTTTCGATATGGTTCTGTAGCAGGAGCCATGGGTGGCTTGGCTATCGGTGTCACCGGTATTCTCTATGTCTTTGTCAGCCCCATTGTAGCCAGTTTGATATTGAGTTAAAAAGCAAGGAATTCGGGTTCCTTGCTTTTTCAAATCGTATGTTATAGACTATTACTTTTCTTTGCTTAAGTGAATGACTTGGTCATAGTGTTTTAAGTCTTCTTCCGTGTAGTGGTGAATAATTTCAATGACTGTTTGAGGTAGGGAGAAGAGCAAGTCGCTAATTTTTCTGCTATTTTCCGAGTCAAGATTGGCCTTAATCTCATCGGCTAAGATGAGTTGGCTATCATGGTAGAGGGCGCGGGCGATTTCTAGGCGTTGTTTCTCGCCACCAGACAGACTGTCGTTGCTGAGGGGGCGATTTTTCAAATGTTCTAATCCTGTTTTTTTGAGTATATGATTCAAAGTCTCTGGACTTTTATCCAGTCCTAGAAGGATATTGTCTTCCAGAGAGAGCGTGTCAAAGTAATGGCTATCTTGGAGGATATAGGAACTAAAGCTTGTGATTTCTTTACGTGACAGATTTTGACCAGCAAAGCTAATCTGTCCACTTGTTGGTATCTCTTCTCCATGAATGATATTGAGCAGGGTTGTTTTACCAGAGCCACTTTCGCCGATAATGGCAATTTTTTCTCCTTGCTTGATGTGCATGGAAATCGGAGACAGGAGGCTATTTCCATCTTTTTCTAGGGAGATGGTGTTAAGCTGGATAGGGAAAATATTTTCTATGCTTCTAGGCGAGATGGAGTCAGACTGGTCCAAAAGTTTTTGGTATTTGTTAAGAAGAGTTTGAGTCGCTTTTCGAGTGTTGGTAAAGTAGGCCAACTCTTGGAATTGATAGCCGATATTATGGGAAACCAGATAGATGGCCACAAAACTAGCCGCATCTAAATAATTATAGTAGGTCATAAAGCCACCGATGACGATTGGTGTGACAGAACAAAAGGCATCGATACTATTGATCAAGAGACTGTTTAAAGTTCGTTGTTTTTCATAGTTAATTTCGGTATCTAGACTGGTTTGTAATTGCTTTTGGTAGCGAGCAAAAAAGTAGTCTTGCCCCTGATAATGGCGAATTTGTTGGCTACCGCCAATAAAATTTGTCAAGCTTGCTAAGTAGCTTTGGTTAACAGTGGACCGCTTTTCAGAAAGTGAGTCCAAACGCTTTGATCCGATAGCACTGCATAGTACAGGAAAGGAGTAGAAGAGGATGAAAATCAAGCCTAGGTAAAAATTGGTCCACAGGGCATAGAGAATGGACACAGTGGTAAAACCCAGAGAAGAAATGATGATGACCGTTGGCTCAATATAGTTTTCTTCTAGTTGCTTGACGTCGTTTTCTAGGTCAGACAAAATATCCTTTTCATCGATCTCATAACTGTTTAAAAATCGCTTGAAAATAGCACTCTTGATTCCATATTTGAAGTCAGTAATCAAACGGGCGTAGTAATAGCGTTTCCCAGCCAAACCTAGTAAGAGAATGAGATTACCAAGGATTCCTAAAATCAAAACTTTCCAAAGAAGGCCTAGCTCTTGATTGGTAAAACTAGCAACAATATTCTGAACAAGAGCTGGTGTGATAATTGCTTCCAGCCAAGTAATGGTAATAGAAAAGAAGTAAAGTACGAGGTGCTTCTTAGTAACAAATCTTTTCAGCATAAAGAGTTGACCTCCTTATCGATATACATGTAATTAGTTTTAAAGTCATTATACTCCTTTTTATTGAATACTTCATATAAAAATGTAAATCCTGAGGTCGAAAAAAGTCTAGCGAGTTATTGTCGCTAGACTTTAAAACTATTGTAAATTAACCTTGTTTTTCAAAATGTGATAAGTTCCTAGATAGTAGATGGCTATAAGAATAACTTCTTCCAGAATAGTCATGATAATGCCCATCTGGAACTGATCAGCTCCTCCTGTGGTTGATGGGAAGTAGAAACCAGGGTTAGAACGATAGAAGAGTTCAATAAAGCCAACGACAATTTGGATACCAATGTAGGCTACAATTGACAGTGCGGTACGGTATTCATTGAAAAGCTGTCCAATGGAAATAGCCAAGTAGATGCAGAGGATTCCAGAAATAGTATTTAGTAGGAAGGATACCCCCATAAGAGAGAGTTGAGGAAGATGTGTTTCTATAAATGGAATCACGTCAGAAGTTGCAAACCAATCTGGAGCCGTAAGGGTCAGAACAATGAAAGCACTGATTGCTAGTACAGTAGTGCTGACAATAGACCAGATAAAGGCACCGACTAGTTTGGCTGAGATGATATAATGTTCAGAAACTGGCAATGTCAAAGTCAGATAACCTTGTCGGTCATAGACACTACCTTTGAAGCGTTTAATAATCAAGAAGATAGTTGAAATCACAAGTGTAACCATCAAACCACCAAAGACAGTAGATAGAAAAAATAGCATAGTAGCCTGACTTTCTTGGTAAGGTAGATTTTTAAAGCCTTGTGTCTGTATTCCGATAAAGGCAGAAAGGGCTAGAACGGCAGCGTAGAGGGCTAAATACCACTTGTTAACATTTTTAAATTCGTAGCGAACTAAATTCCAAAACATAATAATCTCCTTTTTTTAGGCCTTAAATTCCTGACGGAAGAGTTGGTCAATGGATTCACCTGACTCATAGCGGATATCATCTACATTTCCTTGACGAACGACTTTTCCGTCTTTCAGGAAGACAATTTCATCCAAGATTGGCTCGATATCAGAAATCAAGTGGGTAGAAATCAAAACGGTAGAAGTTGGGGAGTAGTTGTTGATAATAGTATTGAGGATATACTCACGGGCTGCTGGGTCCACCCCACCAATGGGTTCGTCCAAAACGTAGAGACGAGCATCACGACTCATAACCAAAATCAGTTGTACCTTTTCCTTGTTTCCTTTTGATAGTTTTTTGAGACGACTATTTTCATCAATGCCGAGGTCTGCAAGTAGATGATGGGCACGTTCAAGATTGAAATCTTTATAGAAGGTCTTGAAGTAGGTTAGGGCTTCTTTGACCTTCATTTGCTCATTGAGATAGGTCGTATCTGGCAAATAAGCTACGATGGCCTTGGTTGCTGGGCTTGGATCCATGTCGTTGATAAGGACGCGTCCTTGATCTGGCTGCAAGAGGCCATTGATTAGTTTAATCAGGGTTGTTTTCCCTGAGCCGTTTGGTCCAAGGAGACCAACAATTTTTCCGGCTGGAATGTCAAGGGAAACATTTTCAAGGGCTGGGGTTGCTCCATATGATTTGGATACATTTTCAAATGCTAGTAATGACATAGGCTTAAACTCCTTTAATATAATCGCCAACTACGCCTGGTAGTTCTTCTTTTTCATAGCCAAAATGGGTCATGGAGGAAACGAAGTGTTCCAATTCTTCTTCCGATAATTGTTTGCGCGATTGGGTGATTAGCTCCTTATCCTCAGTCACAAATCGTCCAGTTGTGCGCTTACTGTAGACAAAGCCTTCTCGTTCAAGGTCTGACAAGGCTCTTTGGATGGTGTTTGGATTGACACCCGCCTCGCTAGCGAGCTCTCTCACGGTTGGAAGTTGTTGATTGGGTTCTAGTGTATGGGAAACAATCTGAAGCTTGATTTTCTCCATAATCTGTAAATAGATGGGTTTTTTGTTGTCAAATGTCCAGGACATCTTGGTCTCCTTTCTTTTATCCTTTTGTCTTAATAAAATAATACAACAAAACAAAAAACTTGTCAAGCAAAAAGAAGAATTGTTTTGGGAATCGTTTAAAAAATGGTATAATGAAAAGAAAACGATAAGGAGGGAAAGGATGCGTTGTCCAAAATGTGGGGCTACCAAGTCAAGTGTTATCGATAGTCGCCAAGCAGAAGAAGGGAACACTATTCGTAGAAGACGTGAGTGCGACGAATGCCAGCACCGTTTTACAACCTACGAAAGAGTAGAAGAAAGAACCTTAGTGGTTGTTAAAAAAGATGGCACACGGGAACAGTTCTCCAGAGATAAAATCTTTAATGGGATTATCCGCTCAGCCCAGAAACGTCCTGTGTCAAGTGATGAAATCAACATGGTAGTCAATCGTATCGAACAGAAACTCCGTGGTCGAAATGAAAATGAAATTCAAAGTGAGGACATTGGTTCACTCGTCATGGAGGAGTTGGCTGAGTTGGATGAGATTACCTATGTACGTTTTGCCAGTGTCTATCGTAGTTTTAAGGATGTGAGTGAGTTAGAGAGCCTGCTCCAACAAATCACCCAGTCCTCTAAAAAGAAAAAGGAAAGATAAATGAAGCCAATTGACCGTTTTTCTTATCTAAAGAATAATCGGGTGTCGCAAGATACCTCATCTCTGGTACAGTGCTACCTCCCGATTATCGGTCAGGAGGCACTGAGCCTTTATCTTTATACAATCAGTTTTTGGGACAATGGTAGAAAGGAATATCTCTTTTCAAGCATTCTCAACCATCTCAACTTTGGGATGGATAGATTGATAAAATCTCTGAAAATCCTATCTGCTTTCAATCTCTTGACTATCTATCAAAATGGGGATGTTTATCAGTTAGTCCTCCATGCTCCTCTCTCTAGTCAAGACTTCTTGGAGCATCCTGTTTATCGCAGACTTTTGGAGAAAAAGATTGGCGATGCAGCTGTAGAGGATTTGAAAGTTGAGAGTGCTGAGGGAGAAGAAATATCTGTCTCACTCAATCAAGTCTTTCCAGATTTGGCAGAACTAGGAAGTCAAGAAGACCTTAGTCTCAAGAAGAAAGTGGCCAACGATTTTGACTTGGACCATTTTCGTCAGCTTATGGCTCGAGATGGGCTTCGTTTTGCGGATGAGCAGTCCGATGTCTTAAACCTCTTTGCCATTGCCGAGGAGAAGAAATGGACTTGGTTTGAAACCTATCAATTGGCTAAGTCAACAGCTGTTTCCCAGGTTATTTCAACCAAACGCATGCGTGAAAAAATTGCTCAAAAACCGGTTTCCTCTGACTTTAGTTCTAAGGAAGCAACTATTATCAAGGAAGCAAAAAGTAAAACTGCCATGCAGTTTTTGGCAGAAATCAAGCAGACACGCAAGGGAACCATTACCCAAACAGAAAGAGAACTCTTGCAACAAATGGCTGGCTTGGGCTTACTGGACGAAGTCATCAATATCATTCTCTTATTGACTTTTAATAAGGTGGATTCGGCAAATATCAATGAGAAATATGCCATGAAGGTAGCCAATGACTATGCTTATCAAAAGATTCATTCGGCAGAAGAGGCAGTTCTTCGGATCCGTGAACGTGGGCAAAAGAGTCAGGCTCAAAAAGGCAGTAAACCCAGTCCTACCAAGTCCAATGTACCCAAGTGGAGCAATCCAGATTATAAGAATGAAACCAGCGAGGAAACTCGTCTGGAACTAGAACGTAAGAAACAAGAACTATTAGCTCGATTAGAAAAAGGAGGAGATTAGATGGAAAGTGTCGGAGACGTACTCAAACGTCAACCTAGCCGTTTTCACTATCAAGATTTAGTCCAGAAAATCATGAAGGACCCTGATGTTGCGGCCTTTATCCAGCAAGAATCCCTCAATCAGGACGAGTTGAACCGTAGTATTTCCAAGTTTAACCAATACATCACTGAGAGAGATAAATTCCTCCGAGGAGATACAGATTATATTGCCAAAGGCTACAAGCCGATTTTGGTTATGAATCATGGCTATGCGGACGTTTCTTATGAAGAAACTCCTGAACTAATTGTGGCTGAAAAAGAAGCGGCTATTAAGAACCGTCTCAGGTTAATCAATCTGCCAGCTACTCTCAAGAAAGCTAGTTTAGCTCAAGTAGACTTGGATGATTTGGGTCGCTTGCCAGTTTTTGAAAAGCTATTAGCTTTCGTGGAGCAATATCCAGCTATTCAAAAAGGTCTTTACTTGTATGGAGACTTTGGTGTGGGTAAAAGTTTCATGGTGGCTGCCTTAGCCCATGATTTATCAGAAAAACGTGGTGTTTCATCAACTCTCCTCCATTATCCTAGCTTTGTCATTGATGCTAAAAATGCCATCAGTGATGGCAATGTTAAGACCTTGGTGGATGAGATCAAGCTTTCTGAAGTCCTGATTTTAGATGATATTGGTGCCGAGCAATCAACACCTTGGGTGCGTGACGAAATCCTACAAGTCATTCTCCAATATCGGATGCAGGAAAATTTACCGACCTTTTTCACATCCAACTTCAACTTTGAAGAATTGGAGCAGCATTTCGCTAAAGGGAAACATGGAAATGACGAAACCTGGGAAGCCAGACGCGTCATGGAACGCATCCGTTATTTGGCTGAGGAGACTCGTTTAGAAGGAGTAAACCGTCGATGACAGAAACAATCAAATTAATGAAGGCTCATACGTCAGTGCGCAGATTTAAGGAGCAAGGCCTTCCTCAGGAAGACTTGACTGAAATCCTGACAGCAGCTCAGATGGCTTCATCTTGGAAGAATTTCCAATCCTACTCTGTGATTGTGGTGCGAAGTCAAGAAAAGAAAGATGCTCTGTATGAATTGGTACCTCAAGAAGCCATTCGCCAGTCAGCTGTTTTCCTTCTCTTTGTCGGAGATTTGAACCGAGCAGAAAAGGGAGCACGACTCCATACCGATACATTCCAACCTCAAGGGGTGGAAGGGCTCTTGATTAGTTCGGTCGATGCGGCTCTTGCTGGACAAAATGCTTTACTAGCAGCTGAAAGTTTGGGCTATGGTGGTGTTATTATTGGCTTGGTGCGGTACAAGTCAGAAGAAGTGGCAGAGCTATTTAACCTGCTTGACTACACCTACCCTGTCTTTGGGATGGCACTAGGTGTGCCAAATCAACATCATGATGTGAAACCAAGACTGCCACTGGATAATGTAGTCTTTGAGGAAGAATACCGAGAACAGTCAACTGAGGCAATCGAAGCTTATGACCGTGTACAGGCCGACTATGCTGGGGCGCGTGCGACCACAAGCTGGAGTCAGCGCCTAGCAGAACAGTTTGGTCAAGCTGAACCAAGCTCAACTAGAAAAAATCTTGAACAGAAGAAGTTATTGTAGAAAGTGAGAAATTATGGCCCTACCAACTATTGCCATTGTAGGACGTCCCAATGTTGGGAAATCAACCCTATTTAATCGGATCGCTGGTGAGCGAATCTCCATTGTAGAAGATGTCGAAGGAGTGACACGTGACCGTATCTATGCAACGGGTGAGTGGCTCAATCGCTCTTTTAGCATGATTGATACAGGAGGAATCGATGATGTCGATGCTCCTTTCATGGAACAAATCAAGCACCAGGCAGAAATTGCCATGGAAGAAGCCGATGTTATCGTCTTTGTCGTGTCTGGTAAGGAAGGAATTACCGATGCAGACGAATACGTAGCTCGTAAGCTTTATAAAACCCACAAACCAGTTATCCTCGCGGTTAACAAGGTGGACAACCCTGAGATGCGAAATGATATCTATGATTTCTATGCTCTCGGTTTGGGTGAACCACTGCCTATTTCATCTGTCCATGGGATCGGTACAGGGGATGTGCTAGACGCGATCGTAGAAAATCTTCCAAATGAATATGAGGAAGAAAATCCAGATGTCATTAAGTTTAGTCTGATTGGTCGTCCCAACGTTGGAAAATCAAGCTTGATCAATGCTATCTTGGGAGAAGACCGTGTCATTGCCAGTCCCGTTGCTGGAACAACTCGTGACGCTATTGATACCCACTTTACAGATACAGATGGTCAAGAATTTACCATGATTGATACGGCTGGTATGCGTAAGTCTGGTAAGGTTTATGAAAATACTGAGAAATATTCTGTCATGCGTGCCATGCGAGCTATTGACCGTTCAGATGTAGTCTTGATGGTCATCAATGCGGAAGAGGGTATCCGTGAATACGACAAGCGTATCGCAGGATTTGCCCATGAAGCTGGTAAAGGGATGATTATCGTGGTCAACAAGTGGGATACTCTTGAAAAAGACAACCACACTATGAAAAACTGGGAAGAAGATATCCGTGAGCAGTTCCAATACTTGCCTTACGCACCGATTATCTTTGTATCAGCCTTGACCAAGCAACGTCTCCACAAACTGCCTGAGATGATCAAGCAAATCAGTGAAAGTCAAAATACACGTATTCCATCAGCTGTCTTGAACGATGTGATTATGGATGCTATTGCCATCAACCCAACACCGACAGACAAAGGGAAACGCCTCAAGATTTTCTACGCGACCCAAGTGGCAACCAAACCACCAACCTTTGTCATCTTTGTCAACGAAGAAGAACTCATGCACTTTTCTTACCTACGTTTCTTGGAAAATCAAATTCGCAAGGCCTTTGTCTTTGAAGGAACACCGATCCATCTCATCGCAAGAAAACGCAAATAAAAAAGTAGAATCTGGAATGACATTTCCAGATTTTTTTGATAGAATGAAGTTAAAGAAAACGCTATCAAAAGAGGTGCTGCTGATGGAACATTTGTTTAAATTCTTATTTTTAGCACCTTACTTTTATTTTGATAACTGGATTGAAAAGGCCAACAGAAATAGTAAATTTTTCCCAATTTTTTACTATTTTTACTGGTTTTACATCCCCCTCTATGCTCTTTTTAGCCTTGCTTGGACAGTTATTTCAGTTCTGTTTTTCAATATCGTCTTGAGAAATGTGACAGATATCAAGTTATGGGGCATTTGGTTTCTTTTTATTTTGCTAGCTATTGTTATGAATTGGTTAACTTATTCCTGTTTCAGAAAAATGTTTCGCTTGAGACGGGAACTAGGAAAGTCTAAAGGTGGAAGGCATTGATTTATATGGGTAATAACATTTAATAGAACGAAACTAAAGAAAACAATTTCAAAGAGGAGGTGTCGATGATGAAATTGTCGTTTAATTGGTTTCATTTGATACTCTTATTTCCTTGTTTTTATTTTTTCTATTGGATAGACAATGCTGACAGAAACAGTAAAATTTTTCCCATCTTCTACTATTTTTACTGGATTTATATTTCCCTTTTAGCTCTGTTTAGCTTGGATATGACAATTTTTTCATTCTTATTTTTCCCTTTTGTTCTGAGCCATGATTCAGATGCTAGTACTTGGGGTGTTGGGTTGATTTTGATAGTCATATCTCTAGGCAGTGACTGGTTAGATTATATCTTTTTCAAAAAAATGTTTCGCTTGAGACGGGAACTAGGACAATCTAAAGGCGAAAGGCATTGATTTATATCGGTTTTTATTGATAGGAGGTAGCTTATGGCACATCTAAAATCATTTATTACACGCTATTCTAAGGTCTATATTGGTTTAGTTCTGTTCATCTGGATTGCTTTCTTCTTTCTTCCTTGGGGCAGTCCGATTCTGGGGGGGAAGATTGACCTCTTCATCATACAGAAAGTCTTGCTAGTTTTTGGTGTTCTGTCCATTTTGATGGCCTTGCTATCCAAGAAAGTCAGTCTCTTTGTTTTTGGATTGATCTGCTGTTTTTCTCTTTGGATTAACCTATTTATTCTATTTGCTCTTTTGCCGATTTTTGGCAATTAAAGCATCATAAAAGTCAGAGAGGTTAGCTTGGAAACTAGCCTCTTTTTCCTTTTCAAAATGGGGATTCTTCCTTGAAAATAATCAGTAATTGTGCTAAAATTAAAAGAACATTCTAAAATATTCGGAATTTAAAGTAAGGAAAAACATGGCTAATATTTTAAAAACAATTATCGAAAATGATAAAGGAGAAATCCGTCGTCTGGAAAAGATGGCCGACAAGGTTTTCAAATACGAAGACCAAATGGCTGCTTTGACAGATGACCAACTAAAAGCAAAAACAGTTGAATTTAAAGAACGTTATCAAAATGGAGAATCACTGGATTCATTGCTTTATGAAGCATTTGCGGTTGTCCGTGAAGGTGCCAAACGTGTCCTAGGTCTATTCCCATATAAGGTTCAGGTCATGGGGGGAATCGTTCTTCACCATGGTGACGTGCCAGAGATGCGTACAGGGGAAGGAAAAACCTTGACTGCGACTATGCCAGTATACCTCAATGCCCTTTCAGGTAAAGGGGTTCACGTAGTTACGGTCAATGAATATCTGTCAGAACGTGACGCGACTGAGATGGGTGAATTGTACTCATGGCTTGGTTTGTCAGTAGGGATTAACTTGGCTGCCAAATCTCCAATGGAGAAAAAAGAAGCCTATGAGTGTGATATTACTTACTCAACCAACTCAGAAATCGGATTTGACTACCTTCGTGATAACATGGTCGTTCGCGCTGAAAACATGGTACAACGTCCGCTTAACTATGCCTTGGTCGATGAGGTTGACTCTATCTTGATTGACGAGGCCCGTACACCTTTGATTGTATCAGGTGCTAATGCGGTTGAAACTAGTCAGCTCTACCACATGGCAGACCACTATGTAAAATCGTTGGACAAAGACGACTACATCATTGATGTGCAGTCTAAGACTATTGGTTTGTCTGATTCAGGGATTGACAAGGCTGAAAGCTACTTCAAGCTTGAAAACCTTTATGACATCGAAAACGTAGCTCTGACTCACTTTATCGATAACGCCCTTCGTGCCAACTACATCATGCTTCTCGATATTGACTATGTGGTGAGCGAAGAGCAAGAAATTTTGATCGTCGACCAATTTACAGGTCGTACCATGGAAGGTCGTCGTTATTCTGATGGATTGCACCAAGCCATTGAAGCCAAAGAAGGTGTGCCAATCCAGGATGAAACCAAGACATCTGCCTCAATCACTTACCAAAACCTCTTCCGTATGTACAAGAAATTGTCTGGTATGACGGGTACTGGTAAGACTGAGGAAGAAGAATTCCGTGAAATCTACAACATTCGTGTTATTCCAATCCCAACAAACCGTCCTGTTCAACGTATTGACCATCCAGATTTGCTTTTTGCTAGCATTGAAGCTAAGTTTAAGGCCGTTGTTAAAGACGTTAAGGCTCGTTACCAAAAAGGTCAGCCTGTCTTGGTTGGTACAGTTGCGGTTGAAACCAGTGACTACATTTCTAAAAAATTGGTCGAAGCTGGTGTTCCTCACGAAGTCTTGAACGCCAAAAACCACTATAAAGAAGCCCAAATCATCATGAATGCTGGTCAGCGTGGTGCTGTTACCATCGCAACTAACATGGCCGGTCGTGGTACCGACATCAAGCTTGGTGAAGGAGTTCGTGAACTTGGAGGACTTTGTGTTATTGGTACAGAACGTCATGAAAGCCGTCGTATCGACAACCAGCTTCGTGGACGTTCAGGTCGTCAGGGAGACCCAGGTGAGTCACAATTCTACCTATCTCTCGAAGATGATTTGATGAAACGTTTTGGTTCTGAACGCTTGAAGGGAATCTTTGAACGTCTCAACATGTCTGAAGAGGCGATTGAGTCTCGTATGTTGACACGTCAGGTTGAAGCGGCACAAAAACGTGTCGAAGGAAATAACTACGATACCCGTAAACAAGTCCTTCAGTATGACGATGTCATGCGTGAACAACGTGAGATTATCTACGCTCAACGTTACGACGTCATTACTGCAGATCGTGACTTGGCACCTGAAATTCAGGCTATGATCAAACGCACGATTGGTCGTGTCGTTGATGGTCATGCGCGTGCAAAACAAGATGAAAAACTAGAAGCAATTTTGAACTTTGCTAAGTACAACTTGCTTCCAGAAGATTCTATTACGATGGAAGACTTGTCGGGCTTGTCTGACAAGGCAATTAAGGAAGAGCTCTTCCAACGTGCCTTGCAAGTTTACGATAGTCAGGTTTCAAAACTACGCGATGAAGAAGCAGTTAAAGAATTCCAAAAAGTCTTGATTCTACGAGTGGTGGATAACAAGTGGACAGATCATATCGATGCCCTTGATCAATTGCGTAACGCGGTTGGACTTCGTGGCTATGCTCAGAACAACCCTGTTGTTGAGTATCAGGCGGAAGGTTTCCGTATGTTTAATGACATGATTGGTTCGATTGAGTTTGATGTGACACGCTTGATGATGAAAGCACAAATTCATGAACAAGAAAGACCACAAGCAGAACACCATATCAGTACAACAGCGACTCGAAATATCGCTGCCCACCAAGCAAATATGCCTGAAAATCTGGATTTGAGCCAGATTGGACGGAATGAACTTTGCCCATGTGGTTCTGGTAAGAAGTTTAAAAACTGTCACGGTAAAAGACAATAAAATGAGATAGTTTAGAGGCGGATACCTTGTGAAAAGTAAATTTTTACTTGGTATCCGTTTACTTTATAAGGAGATGAGTTATGGTATTTACAGCAAAAAGTCCTAAAATTAATATTGAAGAAGTGCGTGCCTTATCAAAATTAGAAGGCCAAGCTTTGGAGATAAAATCACAGCGCGATAAAGAGCTAGAAGCCATTATACGTGGAGAAGACCAGCGGATTCTCTTGGTAATCGGGCCATGCTCATCTGACAATGAAGAAGCTGTTCTTGAATACGCTAAGCGTTTGGCAGCTTTGCAAGAAGAAGTGGCAGACCGTATCTTTATGGTTATGCGTGTTTATACTGCTAAACCCCGTACCAACGGAGATGGCTATAAGGGCTTGATTCACCAGCCTAATGCGACAGAAGCGCCTAGTCTTATCAATGGAATCAAAGCCGTTCGCCATCTTCATTATCGTGTTATCACAGAAACAGGAATGACAACGGCTGATGAAATGCTTTATCCTGAAAATCTACCGCTTGTGGATGATTTGATTTCTTACATGGCGGTTGGTGCCCGTTCAGTTGAAGACCAGCAACACCGCTTTGTGGCAAGTGGAGCAGATTTCGCGACTGGGTTTAAAAATCCAACATCTGGAAATCTCAATGTTATGTTTAATGGGATTTATGCTGCTCAAAACAAACAAAGTTTCCTTTTCCTAGGAAAAGAAGTGGAAACAACTGGGAACCCGCTTTCGCACGCTATTCTTCGTGGAGCAATCAATGAGTATGGTAAGAATATTCCCAACTACTACTATGATAATTTGATGGATACTATTGCTCAGTATGAGAAGATGGGCTTGGAAAATCCTTTTATCATTGTGGATACCAATCATGACAACTCTGGTAAGCAATATATGGACCAGATTAGAATTGTCCGCCAGACCTTGATTAACCGTGATTGGAATGAAAAAATCAAGCAGTACGTTCGTGGCTTTATGATTGAGTCTTATCTAGAAGACGGCCGTCAAAACGAACCGGAAGTATTTGGCAAGTCTATCACAGACCCTTGTCTTGGCTGGGATAATACGGAAGCCCTTGTCAGAGAAATCTACCAAACGCTAGGAGAATAAGATGACATTTATTGAAAAAGGTCAAGAAATCGATATTGAAGCAATCAAGGCAGAAACTCAATTGTCTGCGGAAGCCTTGCGACTAAAGGAGCGTCGTGATAGAGAATTGGCAGACATTATTTCAGGTGAAGATGACCGTATCCTTTTGGTGATTGGTCCTTGCTCTTCTGATAATGAAGAGGCTGTCTTGGAATATGCCCGCCGTTTGTCCGCCTTGCAAAAGAAGGTGGCGGACAAGATTTTCATGGTTATGCGTGTTTATACAGCTAAACCACGCACCAACGGAGACGGCTATAAAGGTTTAGTTCACCAGCCAGATACTTCTAAGGCTCCAAGTCTGATTAACGGTTTGCAGGCTGTGCGTCAGTTGCACTACCGTGTGATTACAGAGACTGGTTTGACAACGGCAGATGAGATGCTTTATCCGTCAAATCTGGTCTTGGTAGATGATTTGGTCAGCTACCATGCTGTAGGAGCTCGTTCTGTGGAAGACCAAGAGCACCGCTTTGTGGCCTCAGGGATTGATGCACCAGTCGGGATGAAAAATCCAACCTCTGGAAATCTTGGTGTCATGTTTAATGGCATCTATGCCGCTCAAAACAAACAAACCTTCCTCTTTCATGGCCAAGAAGTTGAGACTTCAGGAAATCCCTTGGCCCACGTCATCCTTCGTGGCGCAGTTAATGAATATGGGAAAAATGAGCCTAACTTTTACTATGAAACACTGCTAAATGCTATTGAGCGTTATGAAACTATGGGACTTGAAAATCCTTTTATCCTCATTGACACCAACCATGACAACTCAGGCAAGCAATATATGGAGCAGATTCGAATTGTTCGCCAGACCTTGCAAAATCGTGATTGGAATGAGAAGATTAAAAAGACAGTTCGAGGCTTTATGATTGAGTCTTACCTAGCAGATGGTCGTCAAAATCAACCAGAGGTCTTTGGTTGCTCTATTACCGATCCTTGCCTAGGCTGGGAAAATACAGAGGCCTTGGTAGAAGAGATTTATGCTACCTTGACAAAATAAGTGAAAAGGATGGAGTTGGGGAATCTCAACTCCTTTTGATGAGAATGATAGTTGGACACGGAATTGACATCGAAGAATTGGCTTCGATAGAAAGCGCGGTTACACGACATGAAGGATTTGCTAAGCGCGTGCTGACCGCTAAGGAAATGGAGCGCTTCACCAGTCTCAAAGGGCGCAGGCAGATTGAATATTTGGCTGGTCGCTGGTCGGCTAAGGAGGCCTTTTCCAAGGCCATGGGAACGGGCATTGGCAAGCTCGGTTTTCAGGATTTGGAAGTCTTGAACAATGAACGCGGGGCGCCTTATTTTAGTCAGGCACCATTTTCAGGAAAGATTTGGCTGTCTATCAGCCACACCGATCAGTTTGTGACAGCCAGTGTCATTTTGGAGGAAAATCATGAAAGCTAGTCCACATAGACCAACCAAGGCTCTGATTCATCTGGGAGCTATTCGACAAAATATTCAGCAAATGGGGGCTCATATCCCTCAAGGAACGCTCAAATTTGCAGTAGTCAAGGCCAATGCCTATGGGCATGGGGCTATTGCTGTTGCCACGGCTATTCAAGATGATGTTGATGGCTTTTGCGTTTCCAATATTGATGAAGCCATTGAACTTAGACAAGCTGGACTCAGCAAGCGAATCCTCATTTTAGGAGTTTCTGAAATCGAAGCTGTTGCTCTTGCTAAAGAATACGACATCACCTTGACTGTGGCCGGACTGGAGTGGATCCAAGCACTCTTAGATAAGGAAGCGGACCTAACTGGATTGACAGTCCACCTCAAGATTGATTCAGGCATGGGACGGATTGGTTTTCGAGAGGCCGGTGAGGCTGAGCAGGCTCAAGTTTTGCTCCAACAACACGGTGCTCGTGTTGAAGGAATTTTTACCCACTTTGCGACTGCAGACGAGGAATCAGATGCCTACTTTAATAGTCAGTTAGAACGATTTAAAGCTATTTTGGAAAGTATGAAAGGTCTTCCAGAGCTGGTTCATGCCAGCAATTCGGCAACGACCCTCTGGCATGCAGAGACTATTTTTAATGCAGTACGTATGGGAGATGCCATGTATGGTCTCAATCCAAGTGGAGAGGTTTTGGATTTACCCTATGACTTGAAACCAGCCTTGACCTTGGAGTCTGCTTTAGTTCATGTCAAGACAGTTTCAGCTGGAGCTTGCATGGGCTATGGGGCGACTTATCAGGCGGATAGCGAGCAAGTCATCGCGACGGTACCAATTGGTTATGCGGATGGTTGGACACGTGACATGCAGAATTTCTCCGTCTTTGTAGATGGTCAAGCTTGCCCAATCGTCGGACGAGTTTCTATGGACCAAATCACCATTCGTATTCCTAAGCCTTACCCACTCGGAACCAAAGTAACCTTGATTGGTTCCAACGGGGGCAAGGAAATCACAGCTACTCAGGTAGCGACCTACCGTGGAACCATTAACTATGAAGTGGTTTGTCTCCTCAGTGACCGCATTCCGAGAGAATATTATTAAAAAAGAAAGGAGTGGAGCATGAATCTACATCAACCCTTGCATGTCTTGCCTGGTGTGGGACCAAAGTCAGCAGAGAAATACGCCAAACTAGGAATTGAAAATTTGCAAGACCTCTTGCTCTACTTTCCTTTCCGTTATGAAGACTTCAAGACCAAGCAGGTATTGGAACTGGAAGATGGGGAGAAGGCAGTTCTTTCTGGTCAAGTCGTGACTCCTGCCAGTGTCCAGTATTATGGATTCAAGCGCAATCGCCTGCGCTTTAGCCTCAAGCAGGGAGAAGTCGTTTTTGTGGTGAATTTCTTTAACCAGCCCTATCTAGCTGATAAGATAGAGTTGGGAGCAACCCTTGCTGTCTTTGGAAAATGGGACCGCGCCAAGGCTAGTCTGACTGGGATGAAGGTCCTAGCTCAGGTGGAAGATGACCTCCAACCTGTTTATCGCTTGGCTCAGGGAATCAGTCAGGCCAGTCTGGTCAAGGTTATTAAGACGGCCTTTGATCAGGGATTGGATCTCTTGATTGAGGAAAATCTTCCCCAGTCTTTGCTGGACAAATACAAACTCATGTCCCGTTGTCAGGCCGTTCGTGCCATGCATTTCCCCAAGGATTTGGCAGAATACAAGCAGGCCCTTCGCCGTATCAAGTTTGAGGAACTTTTTTATTTCCAAATGCAGTTGCAGACGCTCAAGTCTGAAAATAGAGTTCAGGGAAGCGGTTTGGTTTTGAACTGGTCTCAGAAAAAAGTGACAGAAGTAAAAGAAAGGCTGCCTTTTGCCCTGACCCCAGCTCAAGAAAAAAGTTTGCAGGAAATTTTAACCGATATGAAGTCGGATCACCACATGAATCGTCTCCTACAAGGGGATGTGGGGAGCGGAAAAACGGTGGTTGCTGGCTTGGCCATGTTTGCGGCGGTGACAGCTGGCTACCAATCAGCCCTCATGGTACCAACAGAAATCCTTGCAGAGCAACATTTTGAGAGTCTACAGAGTCTCTTCCCAGACTTGAAACTGGCTCTTTTGACAGGTTCCTTGAAAGCTGCAGAAAAGAGAGAAGTCTTGGAGACTATTGCCAAGGGTGAGGCTGATTTGATTATCGGAACTCACGCTCTGATACAGGATGGGGTGGATTATGCTCGTCTGGGCTTGATTATCATCGATGAGCAGCACCGCTTTGGTGTAGGGCAAAGGCGTGTTCTGAGAGAAAAAGGCGACAACCCAGATGTCCTCATGATGACGGCGACTCCCATACCACGAACCTTGGCTATCACAGCCTTTGGAGATATGGATGTTTCCATTATTGACCAGATGCCAGCAGGACGAAAGCCTATTGTGACACGCTGGATCAAACATGAGCAACTGCCTCAGGTCTTGACTTGGTTAGAGGGGGAAATTCAAAAAGGTTCTCAAACCTATGTCATCTCTCCCTTGATTGAAGAATCAGAAGCTCTGGATTTGAAAAATGCCATTGCCTTATCAGAAGAATTGACGGCTCATTTTGCAGGTAAGGCAGAAGTGGCTCTTCTACATGGTAAGATGAAGAGTGACGAAAAAGACCAGATTATGCAGGAGTTCAAAGAGAGAAAAACGGATATTCTGGTGTCGACGACGGTTATCGAGGTTGGAGTTAATGTTCCCAATGCGACAGTTATGATCATTATGGATGCCGATCGCTTCGGTCTCAGCCAGCTTCACCAGCTTAGAGGTCGTGTGGGTCGGGGAGATAAGCAGTCTTATGCAGTTCTCGTTGCCAATCCTAAGACGGATTCTGGGAAAGACCGCATGCGCATTATGACAGAAACCACTAATGGATTTGTCCTTGCGGAGGAAGATTTGAAAATGCGTGGTTCAGGTGAGATTTTTGGAACCAGACAGTCAGGTCTCCCAGAGTTCCAAGTAGCTGATATTATCGAAGATTTTCCGATTTTAGAAGAAGCCAGAAAGGTTGCTAGCTATATTAGTTCGATAGAAGGTTGGCAAGAGGATCCAGAGTGGCGCATGATTGCCCTTCATTTGGAAAAGAAAGAACATTTAGATTAAGCTTTCTCTAAGGAAATCTTAAGCTAGCTTTCAGGTTTGGCCCTTATACTAGAGTCATCAAAAAGAAACGAGGACTCTCACATGACAGTAACGATTAAAGTAAATTACCAAACCACTTTCCAGAAGAAAGAAGCAAAAAACTAAGATTGAATAGAAGAAGAAAGAGCGAAATGCTCTTTTTTCGTTTCTAAAAGCACAATTTATTGAATCTAAAATAGCACACTGCGGATTCTAAAAAAATTCTAGAAATTATAGTAGATTGAATCCGAAATAGTCCACCGAGTTTTCTAAAACATTGTTAGAAATTAGTTTGAATTCCGCAATTAATTTGTTCAGTTTTTATTTCATTTAACTATAATTTGACTTTCCTAATTTCTTTGTTCTTATCTTATTTCAATACACCATATCTTACTATTTCAGAACCCACATCTAGCATAACTAAAAAACAGATTCTTCCATCTATTACGGAAAAATCTGTCATTGATTTAATGATTTACAAAAACTCCAACCACGGCTTGCGAACCCTGTCCTTACTGGTTTCTCTATATTTTTTAGTTCTTATTTATGATGCTCTTTCAATAGTTCTTCAAACTCAGAGACAGTCATACCCAACTGTTGACTGGCAACTTCAGAAGGCAAAAGACCTTGACGGACTAGATTTAGTAGCATAGACAAACTTCCTTCAACTTTTCCACGCTCCAGTCCCTGTTCAATCCCTTCTGCCCTAGCAGTTTCCAAGGCATAATCATGAGCCAATAATGCCTGTTCTTCACGCATACGTAGTTGACTAAACATTTTCCTGTCCTCCTCGGACCAGCTCTTGTAGTCTAGCAGTTGGTCTGCCTGGCTGATGGCTCGCTCGGGTTGTTGGGTAAAGGGTTTATTCCCAAAAAACTCCAACCACGGTTTGCGAACGCTATCCTTGCTGGTTTCTCTGTATTTTTTTAGTTCTAAGAACGCCATCTTGACTAGATGGTTTTCCTGACTGTTGTTTGTAATTGTCAAAACCTCACCTGTCGTATCCTCTCGCATACTAAAACTGTGAAAGGCTAAATCATCCTGAAAGTAGTTGCTGTCCACAATTGCAATGGAGTAGACAGGAGCGATATGCTTGTAACTCTGGTGTGTATCACCTTCACGTTGACGAATTTTTTCAAGATTTTGATTGACCTGACTGCACAGATAAGCCCATAAACGATTAATGAAAAAATTCTGATGATGCACCTGAATCTCAATGATCACTTGGGTGCCATTGTCCAACTCTGCCAAGACGTCTATACTAGTGTAAAAATCCTGCGCTGAGTAAGGCAGGGAAGGCAAGACGTGAATATTGCTTCCCTCTAAAATAGTTACATTTTTAGCTGGTAAGTCCAGCATATCGCGAATAAATTGACAAGTGACTTCTGGATTGCTAAAGATTTTCTTAGCAACCAAGTCATTGGTTGGGCTGATGCCCGGATGACGTACAGTCATATTTCTTCTCCTTTCATTATAGCACATTTTTACCTCTAGGTTGACTAGATTTAATGCTTCTATCTATTTATTCGTAAAAAAGCGTAACTTCTCAAAGTAACTTCCCTCTCTCTCCCAAAATTGGAAGTCAGTTTTAGAAGTGACCCAATGAAAATCAAAGAGCAAACTAGCCGCAGGTTGCTCAAAACACTGTTTTGAGGTTGCAGATAGAACTGACGAAGTCAGTAACATATATATACGGCAAGGCGAAGCTGACGTGGTTTGAAGAGATTTTCGAAGAGTATTACCTTTCTTTCTTGCATTGATTACTTAGATATGCTACAGTGGTGGTGGCGATTACAAAAAAAGGAGCATGTAATGAGAGAGCCCAGGAGCTCTCTTTTTTGTAGTTTAATAAGAATGATTTAAAATAGATGATTCTCTGAAACTACTTTCAGAAACGGCTGTTCTATAAAATACTTTTGAAATTGAAATCTATTCTATCACAAACTATTGAAAGCGCTTAACAAATGATATATAATGACCTCATAAGAACAAAGAAAAGGAGGAAAGAGGATGCCACATATTACTAAAGAAGCCTTGATTGCACAAATCAAAGATGGAATCATCGTTTCTTGTCAGGCCCTTCCTCACGAACCGCTCTATACAGAAGCGGGAGGAGTCATTCCCTTGCTGGTCAAAGCGGCTGAGCAAGGTGGAGCAGTAGGTATCCGAGCAAACAGTGTTCGTGATATCAAGGAAATCAAGGAGGTCACAAAACTTCCAATCATTGGGATAATCAAACGGGATTATCCACCACAAGAACCCTTCATCACAGCTACTATGAAAGAAGTTGATGAATTGGCAGAACTGGACATCGAGGTAATTGCTCTGGATTGTACCAAGCGTGAACGCTACGATGGTTTGGAAATTCAAGAGTTCATTCGTCAGGTTAAGGAAAAATATCCTAACCAGCTCTTGATGGCTGATACAAGTACTTTTGAAGAAGGTCTAGCAGCTGTTGAAGCAGGAATTGACTTTGTCGGAACAACCTTATCAGGATACACATCTTACAGTCCAAAGGTGGATGGCCCCGATTTTGAATTAATCAAAAAACTCTGTGATGCTGGCGTGGATGTCATTGCAGAAGGGAAAATTCATACACCAGAACAAGCCAAACAAATCCTTGGATATGGAGTGCGAGGCATTGTTGTAGGTGGCGCTATTACTAGACCAAAAGAGATTACAGAACGCTTCGTTGCTGGTCTTAAATAAAAAATAAAGAAAGGGGGATTGAGTATGATTATTACTAAAATCAGTCGTTTAGGAACTTATGTGAAAGTAAATCCACATTTTGCAGCATTAATAGATTTTCTAGAAAAAACAGGACTAGAAAATTTAACAGAAGGTCCGATTGATATCGATGGTGATCGATTATTTGGTAATTGCTTTACTTATCTAGCAGACGGTCAAGCAGGAGCCTTCTTTGAAACTCACCAAAAATATTTGGATATTCATTTAGTTTTGGAAAACGAAGAAGCCATGGCTGTTACGTCGCCAGAAAATGTAAGCGTTACCCAAAAATATGATGAAGAAAAAGATATTGAATTATACACAGGAGAAGTGGAACAGTTAGTTCATTTGAGAGCTGGTGAATGCCTTATCACTTTTCCAGAAGATTTACATCAACCCAAGGTTCGTATAAATGATGAACCTGTTAAAAAAGTTGTCTTTAAAGTTGCGATTTCTTAATGTAGAAAGGGAAGAACAATGAAAAAAATGAGAAAGTTTTTATGTTTAGCTGGAGTTGCGCTAGCAGCTGTTGCCTTGGTAGCTTGTTCAGGAAAGAAAGAAACTACAGCTGACACTGAACCACCGACAGAATTATCTGGTGAGATTACAATGTGGCACTCCTTTACTCAAGGGCCACGTTTAGAAAGTATTCAAAAATCAGCAGATGCTTTCATGCAAAAACATCCAAAAACGAAAATCAAGATTGAAACATTTTCTTGGAATGACTTCTATACTAAATGGACTACAGGTTTAGCAAATGGGAATGTGCCAGATATCAGTACAGCCCTTCCTAACCAAGTAATGGAAATGGTAAACTCAGATGCTTTGGTTCCGCTAAACGATTCTATCAAGCGTATTGGACAGGATAAATTTAACGAAACTGCCTTAAATGAAGCAAAAATCGGAAATGATTACTACTCTGTTCCTCTTTATTCCCATGCACAAGTCATGTGGGTTAGAACAGATTTGTTAAAAGAACATAATATTGAGGTTCCTAAAACTTGGGATCAACTCTATGATGCTTCTAAAAAATTGAAAGAAGCTGGAGTTTATGGCTTGTCTGTTCCATTTGGGACAAACGACTTAATGGCAACACGTTTCTTGAACTTCTATGTTCGAAGTGGTGGTGGAAGTCTCTTGACAAAAGATCTTAAAGCAGATTTGACAAGCCAACTTGCTCAAGATGGTATTAAATACTGGGTTAAAATGTATAAAGAAATCTCACCTCAAGATTCTTTGAACTTTAATGTCCTTCAACAAGCTACCTTGTTCTATCAAGGGAAAACAGCATTTGACTTTAACTCTGGCTTCCATATTGGAGGAATTAATGCCAACAGTCCTCAATTGATTGATTCGATTGATGCCTATCCTATTCCAAAAATCAAAGAATCTGATAAAGACCAAGGAATTGAAACCTCAAACATTCCAATGGTTGTTTGGAAAAATTCAAAACATCCAGAAGTTGCTAAAGCATTCTTGGAATCACTTTACAATGAAGAAGACTATATTAAATTCCTTGATTCAACTCCAGTAGGTATGTTGCCAACTATTAAGGGAATTAGCGATTCTGCAGCCTATAAAGAAAATGAAACTCGTAAGAAATTTAAACATGCTGAAGAAGTGATTACTGAAGCTGTTAAAAAAGGTACTGCTATTGGTTATGAAAATGGACCAAGTGTACAAGCTGGTATGTTGACTAACCAACACATTATTGAACAAATGTTCCAAGATATCATTTCAAATGGAACAGATCCTATGAAAGCAGCAAAAGAAGCAGAAAAACAATTAAACGATTTATTTGAGGCTGTTCAGTAGATATAAAAGACTAGAAAATAGGTGGGCTAGTGAGCTGAAAGGCCCTAGCCCAATCTTGTAAAAGAAGGGAGAAGGAGAATGGTTAAAGAACGTAATTTAACTCGCTGGATATTTGTTTTGCCAGCTATGATTATCGTAGGATTACTCTTTGTTTATCCGTTTTTCTCGAGTATTTTTTATAGCTTTACCAATAAGCATTTAATTATGCCAAATTATAAATTTGTTGGTTTAGCTAACTATAAAGCTGTGCTATCAGATCCCAACTTCTTTAATGCGTTCTTTAATTCAATTAAGTGGACCGTTTTCTCATTAGTTGGTCAAGTTTTAGTAGGGTTTGTATTGGCTTTAGCTCTTCACAGAGTACGTCACTTCAAGAAATTATATAGGACCTTATTGATTGTTCCTTGGGCATTTCCTACAATCGTTATTGCCTTTTCTTGGCAGTGGATTCTAAACGGGGTTTATGGCTACTTACCTAACCTAATCGTAAAATTAGGTTTAATGGATCATACACCTGCATTTTTGACAGATAGTACATGGGCATTCCTATGTTTGGTGTTTATCAACATTTGGTTTGGAGCACCGATGATCATGGTTAATGTACTTTCAGCTTTGCAAACAGTACCAGAAGAACAATTTGAGGCTGCTAAGATAGATGGCGCTTCAAGTTGGCAGGTGTTCAAGTTTATCGTCTTTCCACATATTAAAGTGGTTGTAGGGCTTCTAGTTGTTTTGAGAACTGTATGGATCTTTAATAACTTTGACATTATCTACCTAATTACTGGTGGTGGACCAGCCAATGCTACAACAACGCTTCCAATTTTTGCTTACAACCTAGGTTGGGGAACTAAATTGTTGGGTCGTGCTTCAGCAGTCACAGTATTGCTCTTTATCTTCTTGGTGGCGATTTGCTTTATCTACTTTGCTATCATCAGTAAGTGGGAAAAGGAGGGTAGAAAATAATGAAGAAGAAATCCAGTATTTATTTAGATATTCTCTCACATGCACTCTTGATTGGTGCGACCATCGTTGCAATTTTCCCATTGGTATGGATTATCATATCGTCTGTAAAGGGGAAAGGGGAATTGACTCAGTATCCAACAAGATTTTGGCCTGAACAATTTACATTAGATTATTTCACTCATGTTATCAACGATTTGCACTTTATTGATAACATTCGAAACAGTTTAATCATTGCCTTAGCTACAACTGTTATTGCGATTATTATTTCTGCTATGGCAGCCTATGGTATTGTTCGATTCTTCCCTAAATTGGGGGCAATCATGTCGAGACTACTCGTCATTACCTACATTTTCCCACCAATTTTGTTAGCAATTCCATATTCAATTGCCATTGCTAAAGTTGGGTTAACAAATAGTTTATTTGGCTTGATGATGGTTTATCTATCTTTTAGTGTTCCATATGCAGTTTGGCTCTTAGTTGGATTTTTCCAAACAGTTCCAATTGGAATTGAAGAAGCAGCTCGAATTGATGGTGCAAATAAATTTGTTACATTTTATAAAGTTGTGCTACCGATTGTAGCACCAGGTATTGTAGCAACAGCTATTTATACATTTATCAATGCTTGGAATGAATTCTTGTATGCTTTGATTTTGATTAACAATACAGGAAAGATGACAGTAGCAGTAGCCCTTCGTTCGCTTAATGGTTCAGAAATCTTAGACTGGGGAGATATGATGGCGGCATCTGTTATTGTAGTTCTTCCATCAATCATTTTCTTCTCTATCATCCAAAATAAGATTGCAAGTGGATTATCAGAAGGATCTGTGAAATAAGTTAAAATTAGAAAGTTTATTTAATAAAGGAGAAAAAACATGGTTAAATACGGTGTTGTTGGAACAGGATATTTTGGGGCTGAGTTAGCTCGTTATATGCAAAAGAATGATGGAGCAGAGATTACTCTTCTCTATGATCCAGATAATGCAGAGGCAATTGCAGAAGAATTGGGAGCAAAAGTAGCAAGCTCCCTAGATGAGTTGGTTTCTAGCGATGAGGTAGATTGTGTTATCGTCGCAACTCCAAATAATCTTCATAAGGAACCGGTTATTAAGGCTGCACAACATGGTAAAAATGTTTTCTGTGAAAAACCAATTGCGCTTTCTTATCAAGATTGTCGCGAGATGGTAGATGCATGTAAAGAAAATAATGTAACCTTTATGGCAGGACATATTATGAACTTCTTTAATGGTGTCCATCATGCAAAAGAACTAATTAATCAAGGAGTCATCGGAGACGTCCTATATTGTCACACAGCTCGTAATGGTTGGGAAGAACAACAACCGTCAGTATCATGGAAAAAAATTCGTGAAAAATCAGGTGGTCACTTGTATCACCATATTCATGAATTGGATTGCGTACAATTCCTTATGGGTGGCATGCCTGAAACTGTAACCATGACAGGTGGAAATGTGGCCCACGAAGGTGAAAATTTCGGTGATGAAGATGATATGATTTTTGTCAATATGGAATTTTCTAATAAGCGATTTGCTTTGTTAGAATGGGGTTCAGCTTATCGTTGGGGTGAACATTATGTCTTAATCCAAGGAACGAAAGGTGCCATCCGTTTAGACTTATTCAACTGTAAAGGAACTCTTAAGCTAGATGGACAAGAAAGTTATTTCTTGATTCATGAATCGCAAGAAGAAGATGATGATCGTACTCGTATCTATCATAGTACAGAGATGGATGGAGCAATTGCTTATGGTAAACCAGGTAAACGTACTCCATTATGGTTATCATCTGTCATTGATAAAGAAATGCGCTATTTGCATGAGATTATGCAAGGAGCTCCAGTATCAGAAGAATTTGCAAAACTATTGACAGGTGAAGCTGCTCTAGAAGCAATTGCTACTGCAGATGCTTGTACCCAATCTATGTTTGAAGATCGTAAAGTAAAATTGTCAGAAATTGTAAAATAAAAATAATGTAAAGGGGATGAAAAATTTATTTTCTCCCCTCATTTCGGAAATAAGTTAGGAGAAAATCTATGTCAGATTTAAAAAAATACGAAGGTGTCATCCCAGCCTTCTACGCATGTTATGATGATCAAGGAGAAGTAAGTCCAGAGCGTACGCGTGCCTTGGTTCAATACTTCATTGATAAAGGTGTTCAAGGTCTTTATGTCAATGGTTCTTCTGGTGAGTGTATCTATCAAAGTGTAGAAGACCGCAAGTTGATTTTGGAAGAAGTCATGACAGTTGCCAAAGGTAAATTGACTATTATTGCCCATGTTGCTTGCAACAATACTAAAGATAGTATGGAACTTGCTCGCCACGCAGAAAGCTTGGGTGTGGATGCTATTGCGACGATTCCACCTATTTATTTCCGCTTACCAGAATACTCAGTTGCTAAGTACTGGAACGATATCAGTTCTGCAGCTCCAAACACAGACTACGTGATTTATAACATTCCTCAATTGGCAGGTGTTGCTTTGACTCCAAGTCTTTATACTGAAATGTTGAAAAATCCACGTGTTATCGGTGTGAAGAACTCTTCTATGCCAGTTCAAGATATCCAAACTTTTGTGAGCCTTGGTGGAGAAGACCATATCGTCTTCAACGGTCCAGATGAACAGTTCTTAGGTGGTCGTCTCATGGGAGCAAAAGCTGGTATCGGTGGTACTTATGGTGCTATGCCAGAACTCTTCTTGAAACTCAATCAGTTGATTGCTGACAAAGACTTAGAAACAGCCCGTGAATTGCAGTACGCTATCAATGCAATCATTGGCAAATTGACTGTTGCACATGGAAATATGTACGGTGTGATTAAAGAAGTCTTGAAAATCAATGAAGGCTTGAATATTGGTTCTGTTCGTTCACCATTGACGCCAGTAACTGAAGGGGATCGTCCAGTTGTAGAAGCAGCTGCAGCCTTGATTCGTGAAACCAAGGAGCGCTTCCTCTAATCCATAAGGAGGTATTTATGACACACTACGTTGCAATTGATATCGGTGGAACCAACATCAAATATGGTTTGATCGACCAAGAAGGCCAACATGTTGAATCGCATGAAATGCCAACAGAGGCGCATAAGGGTGGACCTCATATCTTACAAAAAACCAAAGATATCGTAGCCAGCTATTTAGAAAAAGGCCCAGTAGCAGGTGTTGCCATTTCTTCAGCAGGAATGGTGGATCCTGACAAGGGTGAGATTTTCTATGCTGGGCCTCAAATTCCTAACTACGCAGGAACCCGGTTCAAGAAGGAAATCGAGACTAGCTTTGCGATTCCTTGTGAGATTGAAAATGATGTCAACTGTGCAGGTCTAGCTGAGGCAGTATCTGGTTCAGGTAAGGGAGCGAGTGTCACCCTTTGCTTGACCATTGGAACAGGTATCGGAGGTTGCTTGATTATGGATGGGAAAGTCTTCCATGGTTTTAGTAATTCAGCCTGTGAAGTCGGTTATATGCATATGCAGGATGGAGCATTCCAAGACTTGGCTTCTACAACAGCCTTGGTAGAGTATGTAGCGGCAGGTCATGGAGATCCAGTTGATCAGTGGAATGGCCGACGTATCTTTAAGGAAGCTACCGAAGGAAACAAAATCTGCATGGCTGGTATTGACCGTATGGTAGACTATCTAGGAAAAGGTCTGGCAAATATTTGCTATGTGGCCAATCCAGAAGTGGTCATTCTCGGTGGCGGTATCATGGGGCAAGAGGCAATCCTCAAACCTAAAATTCGAAAAGCTTTAAAAGATGCTTTGGTACCAAGCCTAGCTGAAAAAACACGATTAGAATTTGCCCATCACCAAAATACAGCAGGTATGTTGGGAGCTTATTATCACTTTAAAACAAAACAATCCTAGTTTGGCTAGACCAAACTAGGATTTTCTAATCAAGTTCCCTTGACTTTCTTTATAATTGTGAGATAATAAATAAAATATATAAAGGAGTTATAGAAAATGGCTATAGCGAATTCAAGTAAAGTTGTGACCTTCCAAGCTAATAGAGAATTAGTAAATGATGCCATGGAAGTGTTAAAAGAAAAAAATCTCTCTCTTTCATCAGCACTTAGATTATTTTTAAAGAATGTTGCCGTAACAAATGAAGTAGATTTACTGAGTGAAGAGGAATTAGAGAAGGAGTATTTGTTTAGGCAATTACAAGCAGAAGTTCAAGAAAGTTATGCCAAGATTGAGGCTGGAAATTACTTGACAGATGAGGATGTCGTGACACGCTATGGATTATAAAAAATATAGGATTTTGTATTCTCCTAGAGTGATTGATAGTCTGGATAAAATATATCAGTATATAGCAGAGGAAATCGGTTCTGTAGAGGCTGCGAGACGAAAAGTGGCGAGTATCAGAAAAGATATTAATCGTCTAGAAATTTTCCCTCAAGCTGGATTTGATGCCGATGAAAAATTTGGTAAGAAATTAGACCCTCGCTACCAAACGCGAGGATTGACCTTGAGTAAGGATTACATCGTATTATATACAATTGTTGAGGATACCGTCAGACTTGCTTATTTACTCCCTTCAAAAAGTGATTACATGAAATTATTTAAGACTAAGTCAAGATACGATTGATTCATAATCTTGAAGAGGTATGTTTAGTGATGAATAAAAATCCTAGTTTGACTCAGCCAAACTAGGATTTTCTTACACGTTTTTGTCTACGATAGCCATTGAGTTTTTTATTTTCCCAATAGCTATTAAAGATTTTCTCCTTGCTTTCACGATTGATTTCCAAAAAGTAGGCATAAATCAAATCGATAAAGAAGAGCATAGGAAGTTGAGCGGATATACGTTGGATGTAAGAAGACTGGCTGTGGGTGGCTACAAGAACAGTCTCTGTATAAGCCTGACTATCTTTATTGGGAACACTTGTAAAAAGTACAGTCTTTGCCCCCATCTCCTTAGCGTCTAATAGACTATCTAAAATAGAAGGTGTTGTGCCAGAAAGAGAGAAACCGAGTACGAGACAATTTTCATCCATAATACTGGTTGTCCAAGCAAAACCGTCTTGGTCTGTTAAGGCTTCACAGACCACACCTAGACGCATGAAGCGCAATTTCATTTCAAGAGCTACGAGGCCAGAACTCCCTGTTCCGAAGAAGTAGACACGCTCAGCATCTTCGATTAACTGGGCAATTCTTTCTAGTTGGACTTCGTCAATCAAGTCCTGTGTTTGTTCCCGCATACTGCTATAACTTCTGAGGACTCGTTTTGTAAGTGGACTGTGCTTGTGAGAATGGGTGTCTTGTTTCTCTGCTTGGTGCTGGTATTGGAAAATAAATTCTCGATAGCCTGTAAAACCACACTTTTTAGCAAAGCGGGTCAGAGCAGCTTGAGAGATATGTAATTTTTGAGTAACCTGCTGAGAAGATAAATCATCTGTAATGGTTTCCGTTTGTAAAAAATAGCGAGCGATTTCTTGCTCTAGGTCTGTCATTTCTTCAAAGTGAGAATCAATGAGGGTTGCTATATCTGGTTTGTCCATAGGGAAGGCTCCTTTAAATGAGTCATATTGGAAAAAGACTAGGTCATCGAACTTTTACATTTATTATATCATATAATATAGGGATGGATAAATAAAATCGTATTTTGATGTAAAAAGGAAAAAGCTCTTTTATTTTCCATAATTTTCTTCTTAAATTATGGTACAATTAAGAGTAAGACTTAAAATAGAAATGAGACTGATTTGTATGAGAAAGTTTGACAGCCATTCGATTCCGATTCGGCTTAATTTATTGTTTTCAATTGTCATTTTACTCTTTATGGCCATTATTGGTCGCCTACTTTATATGCAGGTTTTGAACAAGGATTTTTATGAGACAAAACTAGCATCGGCTAGTAAAACAAAGGTGACCACTAGTTCAGCTCGAGGAGAAATTTATGATGCCAGCGGCAAGCCCTTGGTTGAAAATACTGTGAAACAAGTTGTTTCCTTTACTCGAAACAACAAAATGACGGCTGCCGATTTGAAAGAAACAGCCAAGAAGTTGCTAGCCTATGTGGGAGTTTCTTCTCCAACATTGACTGACCGACAGTTAGCAGACTACTACCTAGCAGATCAAGATGTCTATAAGAAAGCAGTGGAAAGCTTACCACGTGAGAAGCGCCTTGATTCTGATGGAAATCAATTATCTGAATCCGAGCTTTACAATAATACTGTTGAAAGTATCGATCCAAGTCAATTGGCCTACTCGGATGACGAAAAGAAAGAAATTTATCTCTTTAGTCAACTTAATGCAGTTGGAAACTTTGCAACAGGCACCATTGTGACAGATGCTTTAACAGATACTCAGATTGCCTTGATTGCTTCGGCTTCTAAGAATTTACCTGGTATCAGTATTTCAACTTCGTGGGATCGAAAGGTTCTAGAGACTTCACTTTCTTCTATAGTAGGAAGTGTATCCAGTGAAAAAGCTGGTCTTCCAGCTGAAGAAGCGGATGCCTATATCAAGAAGGGTTATTCTCTAAATGACCGTGTTGGAACCTCTTATCTAGAAAAACAATATGAAGAAACCTTGCAAGGAAAACGCTCGGTGAAAGAAATCCATCTAGATAAGCACGGAAACATGGAAAGTGTCGAAAATATCGAAGATGGTACCAAAGGTAACAATATTAAATTGACTATTGATTTGTCCTTCCAAGATAGCGTGGACAATCTGCTTAAGAGTTATTTCAATTCCGAACTAGGAAATGGAGGAGCCAAGTATTCTGAGGGTGTTTATGCAGTTGCTTTGAACCCCAAAACAGGTGCGGTTTTGTCTATGTCAGGGCTCAAACATGACTTGAAAACGGGAGAGTTAACGCCTGATTCCTTGGGAACGGTAACCAATGTCTTTGTCCCAGGTTCAGTTGTCAAAGCGGCAACTATCAGTTCTGGGTGGGAGAATGGAGTCTTATCAGGGAACCAGACCTTGACAGATCAACCGATTATCTTCCAAGGCTCATCTCCAATTAATTCTTGGTATACTCAGGCTTACGGTTCATTCCCGATTACAGCTGTGGAAGCCTTGGAGTATTCTTCTAATACCTACATGGTCCAAACGGCTTTGGGCATCATGGGTCAGACCTATCAACCAAATATGTTTGTTTTAACTAACAATTTAGAATCCGCCATGGGGAAATTGCGTGCGACATTTGCTGAATATGGTCTTGGAGCCTCAACAGGCATTGACCTTCCAGATGAGTCAACTGGTTTTATTCCAAAAGAGTATAATTTTGCTAATTACATTACCAATGCATTTGGTCAGTTTGATAACTATACCCCTATGCAATTGGCCCAGTACGTTGGAACAATTGCCAACAACGGTGTTCGAATTGCACCCCATATTGTTGAGGGGATTTATGGAAATAATGAACAAGGTGGCTTAGGTGACTTAATCCAATCTATTGATACCAAGGAAATGAATAAAATTAATATTTCTGAGTCTGATGTTTCCATCCTTCAACAAGGCTTTTATCAAGTTTCTCATGGTGGAAGTGCTCTGACAACCGGTCGTGCCTTTTCAAATGGTGCAAGCGTATCCATTAGTGGGAAAACAGGTACTGCCGAAAGTTATGTTGCAGGTGGTCAAAAAGCCAACAACACCAATGCCGTGGCCTATGCCCCATCAGATAATCCTCAAATCGCGGTAGCTGTTGTCTTTCCACATAACACCAATCTTACAAATGGTGTCGGACCTTCCATTGCGCGCGATATTATCAACCTCTATAACCAACATCATCCGATGAATTAGAAAGGAACATATGCTTTATCCAACACCTATTGCCAAGCTAATTGACAGTTATTCGAAGTTACCGGGTATCGGGATTAAGACGGCTACCCGTCTGGCCTTCTATACTATTGGAATGTCTGATGACGATGTAAATGAATTTGCTAAAAATCTCCTTTCTGCTAAGAGAGAGCTGACCTACTGTTCCATCTGCGGTCGCCTGACTGATGACGATCCTTGCTCTATCTGTACCGATCCGACTCGTGACCAGACAACGATTTTAGTTCTCGAGGATAGTCGCGATGTGGCAGCCATGGAGAACATCCAAGAATACCACGGACTCTATCATGTTTTACACGGACTCATTTCTCCCATGAATGGTATCAGTCCGGACGATATCAATCTCAAGAGCCTCATGACTCGTCTTATGGATAGTGAAGTTTCAGAGGTAATCGTAGCAACAAATGCTACAGCAGATGGTGAAGCGACATCCATGTATCTTTCTCGTTTGCTCAAGCCGGCTGGTATCAAGGTTACGCGTCTAGCACGAGGTCTTGCTGTGGGAGCGGATATCGAGTATGCAGATGAAGTTACACTCTTACGAGCGATTGAAAATCGGACAGAGTTGTAAGTCTAGACAAATTAACACACTCAATTTATTTATACAAAAATCACGGAGACCGACAGTTGTTTTATCGGTCTTTTTTTAGATTTATTGAAGACCAGTATCAGGTTCAAGTTTCAAAAAAGAAGCAAATATGATATACTAAAGAACGAGTATTCTATTAGAATTGGAACAAATAATATGAAACAAACGATTATTCTTTTATACGGTGGACGTAGTGCAGAGCGTGAAGTCTCTGTTCTTTCAGCTGAGAGTGTGATGCGTGCGGTTAACTACGATCGTTTCACAGTCAAGACTTTCTTTATTAGTCAGTCAGGTGACTTTATTAAAACGCAAGAATTTAGCCAGACTCCCGGTCAAGAGGATCGTCTTATGACCAATGAAACCATTGATTGGGATAAGAAAGTGGCACCAAGTGCTATCTATGAAGAGGGAGCAGTGGTCTTTCCAGTCCTTCACGGTCCGATGGGAGAAGATGGCTCAGTTCAAGGATTTTTGGAAGTTTTGAAAATGCCTTATGTTGGTTGTAACATCTTGTCATCTAGCCTTGCCATGGACAAGATCACGACCAAGCGTGTGTTAGAATCTGTCGGGATTGCCCAAGTTCCTTATGTGGCCATTGTCGAAGGTGATGATGTATCTTCTAAAATTGCTGAAGTGGAAGAAAAATTGACTTATCCAGTCTTCACAAAACCATCAAACATGGGTTCAAGTGTCGGTATTTCCAAATCTGAAAATCAAGACGAACTCCGTCAAGCCTTGAAACTTGCCTTCCAATATGATAGCCGTGTCTTGGTAGAACAAGGAGTGAATGCCCGTGAAATCGAGGTTGGGCTACTGGGTAACTACGATGTTAAAAGCACCCTTCCAGGAGAAGTAGTCAAGGATGTTGCCTTCTATGACTACGATGCCAAGTATATTGATAACAAGATTACTATGGATATTCCAGCTAAAATCAGTGATGATGTGGTAGCTGTCATGCGTCAAAATGCAGAAACAGCCTTCCGTGCCATTGGTGGTTTAGGTCTATCTCGTTGCGATTTCTTCTATACTGATAAGGGAGAGATTTTCCTAAATGAGCTCAATACCATGCCAGGTTTTACCCAGTGGTCAATGTATCCACTACTTTGGGATAATATGGGAATCACCTACCCAGAACTAATCGAGCATTTGGTTGACCTTGCTAAGGAAAGTTTTGACAAGCGCGAAGCGCATTTGCTATAAAATGAAAGAGAGGGTAGAAGTCAGAACCACCACTGCAGAGTGATTAGAGTTCTCGGACTTCAACCCTTTTTAAAGGAGTAGAAATGAAATTAACAATCCATGAAGTGGCCCAAGTTGTCGGAGCTAAAAATGATATCAGCATTTTTGAGGATACCAAGTTAGAAAAGGCCGAGTTTGATAGTCGCTTAATTGCGGCAGGGGATTTATTTGTGCCCCTCAAAGGGGCGCGTGATGGCCATGACTTTATAGAAACAGCTTTTGAAAATGGCGCTGCTGTAACCCTGTCTGAGAAAGAGGTTGCAAATCATCCCTATATTCTAGTAGATGACGTATTGACTGCCTTTCAAACCCTAGCAGCCTACTATCTTGAAAAAACGGCTGTTGATGTCTTTGCTGTTACAGGTTCAAATGGCAAGACAACGACCAAAGATATGTTAGCGCACTTGCTATCAACAACCTATAAAACATACAAAACACAAGGAAACTACAATAACGAGATTGGGCTTCCCTACACAGTTCTCCACATGCCTGAAGGAACAGAAAAGTTGGTCTTGGAGATGGGGCAGGATCACTTGGGTGATATTCATCTCTTGTCAGAATTGGCTCATCCAAAGACAGCTATCGTTACCTTGGTGGGGGAAGCTCATTTGGCCTTTTTCAAAGACCGTTCGGAAATCGCTAAAGGGAAAATGCAAATTGCTGATGGCATGCCTGAAGGTTCTTTGCTCTTGGCCCCAGCAGACCCGATTGTAGAGGACTACTTGCCTACTGATAAAAAGGTGGTCCGTTTTGGGCAAGGAGCAGAGCTGGAAATCACAGACTTGATTGAGCGCAAGGATAGTCTGACCTTTAAGGCTAATTTCTTGGAACAAGCCCTTGATTTGCCAGTGACTGGTAAGTACAATGCCACTAATGCTATGATTGCATCCTATGTTGCCCTGCAAGAAGGAGTGTCAGAGGAGCAAATTCATCAGGCATTCCAAAATCTTGAATTGACGCGTAACCGTACCGAGTGGAAGAAAGCAGCCAATGGAGCAGATATTTTGTCTGATGTATACAATGCCAATCCAACAGCTATGAAACTGATTTTAGAGACTTTCTCTGCCATTCCAGCCAATGAAGGGGGCAAGAAAATCGCTGTCTTGGCAGACATGAAGGAACTCGGTGACCATTCTGTTCAACTCCATAATCAGATGATTTTGAGCCTCTCACCAGATGTGCTTGATACCCTTATTTTCTATGGAGAAGACATTGCCGAATTAGCCCAACTTGCCAGTCAAATGTTCCCAATCGGCCACGTTTACTACTTCAAGAAAACAGAAGACCAAGACCAATTTGAAGACCTAGTCAAGCAGGTCAAAGAAAGCCTTGGAGTCCATGATCAAATCTTGCTCAAAGGCTCTAACTCTATGAATCTAGCCAAGTTGGTAGAAAGTTTAGAAAATGAAGACAAGTGATTTTGTCAAGTATCTTCAAAGAATGATTGCCCTTACAGATACTGGATTAACCTTTACAAAAGATCCTTTCGACCGTGAGCGCTACGAAGACTTGCGAGGCCTTTTATCTGAAATGTTGAATCAGGCATCAGACCTTGATTCCGAAGAAGTGGCAGAAGTCTTGAAGCCAACTTCTGCTTATGCGACTCCGTTAATGGACGTCCGTGCTTGGATTGTTGAGGACGAAAAGATTTGTCTGGTTAGGGGACAAGGAGAGAATGATTGGGCTTTGCCAGGTGGCTTTGGTGAAGTCGGCTATTCTCCAACAGAAAATATTCTCAATGAAATTGAAGAAGAAACCGGTTTTGAAGCTAAAGTAGAAAGACTACTAGCTGTTTTTGATACAAATCGTTTCCAACTACAGAGCAAGCAATATGCAAAGTTTGTTTTTGAATGTAAGTTTCTTGATGGACAATTCCAAGAAAATCAAGAAATTGCTGACCTTCAATTTTTTGCCATTGACCAACTGCCAGCCTTATCTGAAAAACGCATTACCAAGGAGCAAATAGAGCTTCTTTGGCAGGTTTATCAAGGTCAGAGGGAGCAATATCTTGATTAAGAAGATGATTATCGTATTTCTAAATTCATTTTTGACAAATAGCATGGTATAATAAAATGCAGGAAAATTTTGAATCATGAGGAAGACTAGATGAATTTATGGGATATTTTCTTTACTACCCAAGCAACAGAACCACCTAAGTTTGACCTTTTTTGGTATGTTAGCCTATTTACGCTCTTAGCCTTAACCTTTTTTACAGCCTATCGCTATCGTGAAAAGAAGGTTTACCAACGATTTTTCCAAATCTTACAGGCAGTTCAGTTGATTCTACTTTATGGTTGGTATTGGGTCAATCATATGCCGCTGTCAGAAAGTTTACCTTTTTACCATTGCCGTATGGCTATGTTTGTGGTGCTTTTGCTTCCTGGTCAGTCTAAATATAGGCAGTATTTTGCATTATTGGGGACATTTGGGACATTAGCAGCCTTTGTTTATCCAGTGCCAGATGCTTATCCTTTCCCACATATTGCGATTTTATCCTTTATCTTTGGACACTTAGCTCTCTTGGGGAACTCTTTGGTTTATCTCTTGAGACAGTACGATGCACGATTGTTGGATGTGAAGGGAATTTTTCTCATGACCTTTGCTCTAAATGCCTTGATTTTTGTGGTCAATTTGGTAACAGGTGGAGATTACGGATTCTTGACAAAACCGCCATTGGTTGGAGACCATGGCTTAGTAGCTAATTATTTAATCGTTTCTCTAGCCTTATCAGCGGCGATTGCGTTAACAAAGAAAATCTTGGAACTATTTTTAGAACAAGAAGCAGAAAAAATGATTACAAAGAAAGCTTAGAAAGGAGCTTTCTTTTTTTCATAAATCTGATTTTTTATAACTTGTTTGGAAAATAAAAAAATTTGATGAGCGAATGTGAAAAAATGGTAAGTAAATTTAGGAAAAACTAAGCACGATTGGATTTTTTGTGTTATAATATTCTGTGAATAGCTATGCCCTATTTTAGCTATATTGAATAGAAGTTTGAAACTTGGAAGAGAGAGGATGCGATGTAATGGCTAGAGATGGTTTTTTTACAGGCTTAGATATCGGAACTAATTCGATTAAGGTATTGGTTGCCGAGCTTAGAGATGGTGAACTTAATGTAATTGGTGTAAGTAATGCCAAGAGTAAAGGTGTAAAGGATGGGATTATCGTTGATATTGAAGCAGCAGCAACTGCTATCAAGTCAGCTATTTCCCAAGCAGAAGAGAAAGCTGGCATTTCAATTAAATCTGTGAATGTTGGTTTGCCTGGAAATCTTTTGCAAGTAGAACCAACTCAAGGAATGATTCCAGTTACATCTGATACAAAAGAAATTACAGATCAAGATGTTGAAAATGTTGTCAAATCAGCCTTGACAAAGAGTATGACACCAGATCGTGAAGTCATTACTTTTATTCCTGAAGAATTTATCGTAGATGGTTTCCAAGGTATTCGTGACCCACGTGGCATGATGGGGGTTCGTCTTGAAATGCGTGGCTTACTTTACACTGGTCCACGTACTATTCTTCACAATTTACGCAAAACAGTTGAGCGCTCAGGTGTTCAAGTTGAAAATATTATTATTTCACCATTGGCTTTGGTTCGTTCAGTCTTGAATGAAGGAGAGCGTGAATTTGGAGCTACTGTGATTGATATGGGAGCAGGTCAAACAACTGTTGCTACAATCCGTAACCAAGAACTCCAGTTTACAAATATTCTTCAAGAAGGTGGAGATTATGTCACAAAAGATATTTCTAAAGTCTTGAAGACTTCACAAAAACTAGCTGAAGGATTAAAATTGAACTATGGTGAAGCCTACCCTTCACTTGCAAGTAATGAAACCTTCCAAGTTGAAGTGATTGGTGAAGTAGAGCCTGTTGAGGTTACAGAAAGCTATCTAGCAGAGATTATTTCAGCTCGCATTAAACACATTTTTGAACAAATCAAACAAGAGTTGGAAAGAAGACATTTGTTGGATCTTCCAGGTGGGATTGTTCTGATTGGTGGAAATGCTATTTTACCAGGTATTGTAGAACTTGCGCAGGAAGTATTTGGCGTTGGTGTTAAACTTTACGTTCCAAATCAAGTTGGAATCCGTAACCCTGCCTTCGCTCATGTGATTAGCTTATCTGAATTTGCTGGTCAATTGACTGAAGTGCATTTGTTAGCACAACGAGCAGTCAAGGGTGAGGATACTTTGCGTCACCAACCAATTAATTTTGGTGGGATGATTCAACGTGTTACGCAGGTAGCACAACCTACCCCTATTCAACCAGTTCAAAATACTGAGGTAGAGCAATCAGCTTCTACGAACGTAGTTGCTCCAAAAGAAGATAAAGTATCTTCTCAAAATAAACCAAAAATCGCAGATCGCTTCCGTGGTTTAATTGGAAGTATGTTTGATGAATAAAAGAGGAAAAATAAACTATGACATTTTCATTTGATACAGCGGCTGCTCAAGGTGCAGTGATTAAAGTAATCGGTGTTGGTGGAGGTGGTGGTAACGCCATTAACCGCATGGTTGACGAAGGTGTTGCAGGCGTAGAATTTATCGCAGCAAACACAGATGTACAAGCTTTGAGTAGTACAAAAGCTGAGACTGTAATTCAGTTAGGTCCTAAATTGACTCGTGGTTTGGGTGCTGGCGGTCGACCTGAAATCGGTCAAAAGGCTGCCGAAGAAAGCGAAGAAGCCTTGACTCAAGCTATTACTGGAGCAGATATGGTCTTCATCACTGCAGGTATGGGAGGTGGCTCAGGTACTGGTGCAGCTCCTGTTATTGCCCGCATTGCTAAAGATTTAGGTGCTCTTACAGTTGGTGTTGTGACACGTCCTTTCGGTTTTGAAGGAAGCAAACGTGGCCAATATGCTGTAGAAGGAATCAATCAACTTCGCGAACATGTAGATACTCTATTGATTATTTCAAACAACAACTTGCTTGAAATTGTTGATAAGAAAACGCCACTTCTTGAAGCTCTTAGCGAAGCAGATAACGTACTTCGCCAAGGTGTTCAAGGAATTACTGACTTGATTACAAATCCTGGTTTGATTAACCTTGACTTTGCCGATGTGAAAACAGTTATGGCAAATAAAGGGAACGCTCTAATGGGTATCGGTATCGGTAGTGGTGAAGAACGTGTGGTAGAAGCAGCTCGTAAGGCAATCTACTCACCACTTCTTGAAACAACTATTGACGGTGCTGAGGATGTCATCGTCAACGTTACTGGTGGTCTTGACTTGACTTTGATTGAGGCAGAAGAAGCTTCAGAAATCGTCAACCAAGCAGCTGGTCAAGGAGTGAACATCTGGCTCGGAACATCAATCGATGAAAACATGAAAGATGAGATCCGTGTTACGGTTGTAGCGACTGGTGTTCGCCAAGATCGTGTTGAAAAAGTTGTTGGTCATGCACCAAGACAAGCTGTTCGTCATGAGCAAGCAAGTTCTAACCATGCACACAATCATAATCGTCACTTTGATATGGCCGAAACTGCAGAAATTCCAAGTCCAGCACCTCGCCGTACAGAAACTTCTCAAACTTCAGCCTTTGGTGATTGGGACTTGCGTCGTGAGACAATTGTTCGTCCGACTGATTCAGTTGTATCACCAGTTGAACGTTTCGAAGCACCATCTTTACACGATGAGGATGAATTAGACACTCCTCCATTTTTCAAAAATCGTTAAGTAAATGAATTTGAAAGAAAATACAGAACGTGTTTTTCAACAAATAAAAGATGCAAGTCAGCAGTCAGGAAGAGAAGCCAATTCTGTTTCAGTTCTTGCTGTTACAAAATATGTAGACGTACCGACAGCGGAGGCTTTGCTTCCGCTAGGTGTGCATCATATTGGTGAAAATCGTGTGGATAAATTTCTTGAGAAATATGAAGCTTTAAAAGATAGAAATATTACATGGCATTTGATTGGAACTTTGCAAAGACGCAAGGTTAAAGATGTCATTCAGTACGTTGATTATTTCCACGCTTTGGATTCATTAAAGCTAGCAGAGGAAATTCAAAAAAGAAGTGACCGAGTTGTTAAGTGTTTCTTACAAGTGAATATCTCAAGGGAAGAGAGCAAACATGGTTTTTCAAAGGAAGAACTAATGGAGCTCTTGCCAGAGTTGGCCACCTTAGATAAAATCGAATATGTCGGCTTGATGACCATGGCTCCTTTTGAAGCTAGTAGTGATGAGTTGAAAGAGATTTTTAAAGCTACGCAGGATTTGCAACTAGAAATTAGAGAAAAACAAATTCCCAATATGCCAATGAAGGACTTGAGTATGGGTATGAGTCGTGACTACAAGGAAGCGATTGAATTTGGCTCAACATTTGTCAGAATTGGTTCAGCATTTTTTAAATAGGAAAGAACTATGTCTTTAAAAGATAGATTTGATAAATTTATAGATTATTTTACAGAAGATGGAGAAGATGTGGGTACTACTTATCAGCCTAAAGCTGAAGAGCCGATTGTGACTTCAGTTCCTTCTGTTCAAGAGTTGCCTCAACAAGCTGCTAGCACGCCATCTAAAGATAAAAACATCACTCGTCTTCATGCCCGTCAACAAGAGTTGGCTATGCAAAGTCAACGTTCTACTGATAAGGTAACCATTGATGTTCGTTATCCACGTAAATACGAAGACGCCACAGATATTGTTGATTTATTAGCTGGTAACGAAAGTATTTTGATTGATTTCCAATATATGACAGAAGTCCAAGCTCGTCGTTGTTTGGATTATCTGGATGGGGCACGTCACGTTTTAGCTGGTAACATGAAAAAGGTAGCATCTACTATGTACTTGCTGACACCAGTTGATGTTGTCGTCAATATTGAAGACATCAAAATTCCAGATGAATCACAAAATGGTGAATTTGGCTTTGATATGAAACGTACGAGAGTGAGATAATGCTCTTTCTCATTCGTTTTATTCAAAATGCAGTGGATATCTATTCACTGATTTTAATCATTTTTGCTCTGATGTCTTGGTTTCCCAATGCTTATGAATCACGTCTTGGACGCTTGATTATTAGTTTAGTGAAACCGATAGTAGCTCCCTTGCAACGTTTACCCCTCCAGATTGCAGGTCTTGACTTGTCTGTCTGGATTGCGGTATTACTAGTTCACTTCCTAGGGGAACAGTTGATTCGACTTTTAGTGATTTTTCTATGAACAAGATGATTTATCAACACTTTTCTAAGAATGATTCATCTTTTATTGATAAGGGAGCAGAATGGATAAAAAAGGTAGAAGATTCGTATTCTCCTTTTTTAACACCCTTTGTAAATCCCCATCAAGAAAAGATTTTAAAGGTTCTAGCATCAACCAACGGCATCTCCTACATGAGCAGTCGGCAGTTTCTCGAAACTGAATATGTACGGGTTCTCCTGTATCCTGATTATTTTGAGCCAGAATTCTCTGATTTTGAACTATCCTTGCAAGAAATAGTCTATCCTAATAAGTTTGAGCGCTTAACACATGCAAAAATATTAGGGACTGTTTTAAATCAGCTGGGAATCGATAGGAAGCTATTTGGTGATATCTTAGTCAATGAAGAGAGGGCACAGATTATCATTAATCGACAGTTTATGCTCCTTTTTCAAGACGGCATTACGAAAGTTGCTCGTTTACCGGTTCGTCTAGAAGAACGGGATTTTACTGAGAAAATTGCTACAGTAGAAGATTATCAAGAATTAGATATTTGTATCGCTAGTTCTAGATTAGATGTTTTTCTAGCAGGTGTCTTCAAGTTGTCTAGAAATCAGGCAAGTCAGCTAATTGAAAAACAGGCAGTCCAAGTGAATTACCATTTAGTTGAAAAATCAGATTATGCAGTTCAAGTTGGTGATCTGATTAGTGTAAGGAAATTTGGTCGATTGAAACTCATTAGAGATAATGGGCAAACAAAAAAAGATAAAAAGAAATTAACGGTCCAATTGTTATTAAGTAAGTGAGGAAAAATATGCCAATTACATCGTTAGAAATCAAAGATAAAACCTTTAGCACACGCTTTAGAGGGTTTGATCAAGAAGAAGTAGATGAGTTTTTAGATATTGTAGTCCGTGATTATGAAGATTTGGTTCGCTCTAATCATGACAAGGATTTACATATTAAGAGTTTGGAAGAGCGATTGTCTTACTTTGATGAGATGAAAGATTCATTGAGTCAATCTGTGTTGATTGCGCAGGATACGGCTGAGCGAGTAAAACAAGCTGCAACAGAACGTTCAAACAATATTATCCAACAAGCAGAGCAAGATGCACAACGTTTGTTGGAAGAAGCTAAGTACAAGGCAAATGAAATTCTTCGTCAAGCAACTGACAATGCTAAGAAGGTTGCTGTCGAAACTGAAGAGTTGAAGAACAAGAGCCGTGTCTTCCATCAACGTCTTAAATCTACAATTGAGAGCCAGTTAGCAATTGTTGAATCTTCAGATTGGGAAGATATTCTTCGCCCAACAGCAACTTATCTTCAGACAAGTGATGAAGCCTTCAAAGAAGTAGTCAGCGAAGTCTTAGGTGACTCTGTCTTACAACAACAGCAAGAGGAAGAACCAATTGATATTACTCGCCAGTTTTCTCCCGAGGAAATGGCAGAGTTGCAAGCGCGTATCGAAGCGGCTAATAAGGAACTTGCAGAAGCAGAAGCAAGAGCTGAGCAGGAACAAGTGGTTTCACCAGCTCCAGTTGTTGAAGAAAGTCCAGCTCATCCAGTTGGTCCAATGTATGAAGAGCCAGAAGTAGCTTCAAGCCATTACTCAGGACCAACACCAGCTACTGAAGCTGTAAACTCAGAACCAGGTTTTGCGGCACCGCAAGAATCTGTTACAATTTTATAAGAAATAATATGAGAACAATATCTTATCCTTATATTTCCAGCGAGCAGGAGATGGTGTGAGACCTGTAATCCCTAATGATAAGATTATCCTCTCAAAAACTCAAGTCTGAAATTAGTAGGATTTGACGTTACCCACGTTACGGGATAAGAGGGAGAAAGACAAGATCTTTTTCCGAATAAAGGTGGTACCACGATTTTCGTCCTTTTTGGAAGTCGTGGTTTTTAATTTGTTATTATTTATAAAGGAGATACCATGAAACTCAAAGATACCCTTAACCTTGGGAAAACAGCTTTCCCAATGCGTGCAGGACTTCCTACCAAAGAGCCAGTTTGGCAAAAGGAATGGGAAGATGCAAAACTTTACCAACGTCGTCAAGAATTGAACCAAGGAAAACCTCATTTCACCTTGCATGATGGCCCTCCATACGCGAACGGAAATATCCACGTTGGGCACGCTATGAACAAGATTTCAAAAGATATCATTGTTCGTTCAAAATCTATGTCAGGTTTTTACGCACCATACATCCCAGGTTGGGATACTCATGGTCTGCCAATCGAGCAAGTTTTGGCAAAACAAGGTATCAAACGTAAAGAAATGGACTTGGTTGAGTACTTGAAACTTTGCCGTGAATACGCTCTTTCTCAAGTAGATAAACAACGTGAAGACTTTAAACGTTTGGGAGTTTCTGGTGACTGGGAAAATCCATATGTGACTTTGACACCTGACTATGAGGCAGCCCAAATCCGTGTATTTGGTGAGATGGCTAATAAAGGTTATATCTACCGTGGTGCCAAACCAGTTTACTGGTCTTGGTCATCTGAGTCTGCCCTTGCAGAAGCGGAGATTGAATACCATGACTTGGTTTCAACTTCCCTTTACTATGCAAATAAGGTAAAAGATGGCAAAGGTGTTCTAGATACAGATACTTACATCGTTGTCTGGACAACTACTCCATTTACCATCACAGCTTCTCGTGGTTTAACTGTTGGTGCAGATATTGATTACGTTTTGGTTCAACCTGCTGGTGAAGATCGCAAGTTTGTGGTTGCTGCAGAATTGTTGACTAGCTTATCTGAGAAATTTGGCTGGGTTGATGTTCAAGTTTTGGCAACTTACCGTGGTCAAGAATTGAATCATATCGTAACAAAACACCCATGGGATACAGCTGTAGATGAATTGGTTATCCTTGGTGACCACGTTACGACTGATTCTGGTACGGGTATTGTCCATACAGCCCCTGGTTTTGGTGAGGATGACTACAATGTTGGTATTGCTAATGGTCTTGAAGTTGCAGTGACTGTTGACGAACGCGGTATCATGATGGCCAATGCTGGTGCTGAGTTTGAAGGTCAATTCTATGACAAGGTGGTTCCAACTGTTATTGAAAAACTTGGCAACCTCCTTCTTGCCCAAGAAGAAATCTCTCACTCATACCCATTTGACTGGCGTACTAAGAAACCAATCATCTGGCGTGCAGTACCACAATGGTTTGCCTCAGTTTCTAAATTCCGCCAAGAAATCTTGGACGAAATTGAAAAAGTGAAATTCCACTCAGAATGGGGTAAAGTCCGTCTTTACAATATGATTCGTGACCGTGGCGACTGGGTTATCTCTCGTCAACGTGCCTGGGGTGTTCCACTTC
Source organism: Streptococcus bovismuti (assembly GCF_042436615.2). Classification (GTDB taxonomy): domain Bacteria; phylum Bacillota; class Bacilli; order Lactobacillales; family Streptococcaceae; genus Streptococcus. Next base: position 114,682 of record NZ_JBHMFR020000002.1, read on the forward strand.
CTATCTTCTACGCTGAAGATGGTACAGCTATCATGACTGCTGAAACCATTGAACACGTGGCTAAACTCTTTGAAGTATACGGTTCAAGCATTTGGTGGGAACGCGATGCCAAGGACCTCTTGCCAGAAGGATTTACTCACCCAGGTTCTCCAAATGGTGAGTTCAAAAAAGAAACAGATATCATGGACGTTTGGTTTGACTCAGGTTCATCTTGGAATGGAGTTGTGGTAAACCGTCCTGAATTGACTTACCCAGCAGACCTTTACCTAGAAGGTTCTGACCAATACCGTGGTTGGTTCAACTCTTCACTTATCACATCTGTTGCCAATCATGGCGTAGCACCTTACAAACAAATCTTGTCACAAGGTTTTGCCCTTGATGGTAAAGGTGAGAAGATGTCTAAATCTCTTGGAAATACCATTGCTCCAAGCGATGTTGAAAAACAATTCGGTGCTGAAATCTTGCGTCTTTGGGTAACAAGTGTAGACTCAAGCAATGACGTGCGTATCTCTATGGATATCTTGAGCCAAGTCTCTGAAACTTACCGTAAGATTCGTAACACCCTTCGTTTCTTGATTGCCAATACATCTGACTTTAACCCAGCTGAGGATGCAGTAGCTTACGATGAGCTTCGTTCAGTTGATAAGTACATGACGATTCGCTTTAACCAGCTTGTCAAGACCATTCGCGACGCTTATGCCAACTTTGAATTCTTGACAATCTACAAGGCCTTGGTGAACTTTATCAACGTTGATTTATCAGCCTTCTACCTTGATTTTGCTAAAGATGTTGTTTACATCGAAGGTGCCAAATCATTGGAACGTCGTCAAATGCAGACTGTCTTCTATGACATTCTTGTGAAAATCACGAAACTCTTGACACCTATCCTTCCTCACACTGCTGAAGAAATCTGGTCATACCTTGAGTTTGAAACAGAAGACTTCGTTCAATTGTCAGAATTGCCAGAAGCTCAAACTTTTGCTAATCAAGAAGAAATCTTGGATACATGGGCTGCCTTCATGGACTTCCGTGGACAAGCTCAAAAAGCCTTGGAAGAAGCTCGTAATGCAAAAGTAATCGGTAAATCACTTGAAGCTCACTTGACAGTTTATCCAAATGAAGTCGTGAAAACTCTACTCGAAGCAGTAAACAGCAATGTAGCTCAACTTTTGATCGTGTCAGACTTGACCATCGCAGAAGGACCAGCTCCGGAAAATTCTGTGAGCTTTGAAGATGTCGCCTTCACTGTTGAACGTGCTGCAGGCCAAGTATGTGACCGTTGCCGTCGTATTGACCCAACAACAGCAGAACGTAGCTACCACGCAGTCATCTGTGACCACTGTGCAAGCATCGTAGAAGAAAACTTTGCGGACGCAGTCGCAGAAGGATTTGAAGAGAAATAAGGTTGAAAAGTCTAGAGAAAACTCAATTTGAGACGAAAAGACAACTAATTTTATAGTCTATTAAACGCATTGTATCATGTTTTTGAACATATGATATGATGCGTTTTTATCATGTTATACTCTTCACAAATCTCTTCAAACCACGTCAACGTCGCCTTGGATTATATATGTGACTGACTTCGTCAGTTATATCCACAACCTCAAAACAGTGTTTTGAGCAACCTGCGGTTAGTTTCCTAGTTTGCTCTTTGATTTTCATTGAGTATTAGAACCTTTTTGTCTTACTCTTGTTTCAATCAACTCTACACCGTTATATATTGTGGAAATTCAAAAAGCTCATGAATCATCTGAAAAGTAGATTTCATGAGCTTTTATTGTAATTTTAAATAGATTCATTAATCAAGTGTTTAAGATTTAATAGGAGATGCTCTAAAGTTAGGATTGTTTTCTGCTGGTGATCTAGTTGGTAGAGATTTTGAAAGTAGTCTTGAATATCGTTTTCAAAATTTTGAGGTAGATGAGAGCAATTATTTTTTGCGTACTGGAGCATGCGTTTTTCTCCTGGATGGAGCTGTTCATTGAAGGAAAAGAGCAAATCGAAATAAGAAGCGAAAAACTCGCTACTGCGGTGATTAATGCTGAGTAAGTCTTTGCGCTTGAGAGCTTTTTTGATTTGTCTTGAAAAAGCTGGCATAGCTTGGTCGAGAAGCAGGAGTTGCTTGTTGATGATATTCTTTTTCAGCTCGGCTGGATAAGGAAGATTGTACTTTTTCTGGAGGGCCGCATAGTGACCATCTCGATCGTAGATAATCTTACTGTTGAGTAGATTGTACCACATACAAGTAGTGTAAGAATTCTGGGCTTGGTGCTCTAAAACTACGACCTGTAAATTTTTGTCAAAGCTGTCCAGAGAGCGGTAAATCAGCTCAATATCGATACCATTATTGAGAACGCAATCATCCTCCAATTCCCAAAATTGATTGCCGACTTCCATATAGGAGCAGTATTTGCTGAGAATTTCTTTTCGGATGTTTGGCGAGAGAGGAGCACTGAGGTAGACATATACATCATAGTCAGAGTCCTTGTCAAAATCTTGGCCAGCCCGTGATCCTCCTAGAGCTAGTGCCTCTACTTGCTCCAGTTGAGCCAATTCTTTAAAGAGATGTTGTGGCATAATGGTAACCTTCTTTATTTTTTGACATCATTCTAACAAAAAGTAAGGAGACTAGCAAGAGTGAAATGGAAATTTCTTTTCACATATTTGCTGGTCTTGTTCAAAGCAATCCAACTGCCAAACAGTCTCTTCCTTTTTGGTTTTGACTAGCTTTTTTGTGAAAAATTGTGTAAAATAGAATAGATAAACGAGGGGAAACCTCGGAAAATTTAAAGGAGAATCCATCTAATGGTAAAATTGGTTTTTGCTCGCCACGGTGAGTCTGAATGGAACAAAGCTAACCTTTTCACTGGTTGGGCTGATGTTGATTTGTCTGAAAAAGGTACACAACAAGCGATTGACGCTGGTAAATTGATCAAAGAAGCTGGTATCGAATTTGACCAAGCTTACACTTCAGTATTGAAACGTGCGATTAAAACAACTAACTTGGCTCTTGAAGCTTCTGACCAATTGTGGGTTCCAGTTGAAAAATCATGGCGCTTGAACGAACGTCACTACGGTGGTTTGACTGGTAAAAACAAAGCTGAAGCTGCTGAACAATTTGGTGATGAGCAAGTTCACATCTGGCGTCGTTCATACGATGTATTGCCTCCAAACATGGATCGTGATGATGAGCACTCAGCTCACACTGACCGTCGGTACGCTTCACTTGACGATTCAGTTATTCCAGATGCTGAAAACTTGAAAGTGACTTTGGAACGTGCCCTTCCATTCTGGGAAGATAAAATCGCTCCAGCTCTTAAAGATGGTAAAAACGTATTCGTAGGAGCTCACGGCAACTCAATCCGTGCCCTTGTAAAACACATCAAAGGTTTGTCAGATGACGAAATCATGGACGTGGAAATCCCTAACTTCCCACCATTGGTATTCGAATTTGACGAAAAATTGAACGTAGTTTCTGAATACTACCTTGGAAAATAAAAAATTGTAAGTCTAGAATTGATTTCTAGGCTTTTTATGTTAGTATGGTAGTATGATGAGGAATAAAAAACAAGATTATGTACTGGCCTACAAGCAACCAGCGTCAACAACATATAAGGGCTGGGAAGAAGAGGCCTTACCGATAGGCAATGGTTCTTTAGGGGCAAAAGTATTTGGGCTTATAGGGGCTGAGCGGATTCAATTCAATGAAAAAAGTCTCTGGTCTGGTGGTCCACTTCCTGATAGTTCAGATTATCAGGGTGGAAATCTTCAGGATCAGTATGGTTTTTTAGCTGAGATTCGGCAGGCTTTGGAAAAGAGAGATTACAATACTGCTAAGGAACTGGCTGAGCAGCACCTAGTTGGGCCCCAAACGAGTCAATATGGGACCTATCTGTCCTTTGGAGATATTTTCATTGAGTTCAGCCGGCAAGGTAAGACTTTGTCTCAGGTGACGGATTACCAGAGACAGCTGAATATCAGTAAGGCGCTTGCGACGACTTCTTATGTACATAAAGGGACTATGTTTAAACGAGAAGCCTTTGCGAGTTTTCCAGATGATCTCTTGGTTCAGCATTTTACTAAGGAAGGGGCGGAAACTCTAGATTTTACTATAGAACTGACCTTGACAAATGATTTGGCTTCTGATGGAAAGTATGAGCAGAAAAAATCTGATTACAAGGAATGCCAGCTGGATATCACTGATTCTCATATCTTGATGAAGGGACGGGTTAAGGATAATGATCTGCAGTTTGCTAGTTATCTCGCTTGGCAAACGGATGGAGACATTAGAGTCAGGTCAGATAAGGTTCAGATATCAGGAGCTAGTTATGCCAATCTCTTCTTGGCAGCTAAGACAGATTTTGCTCAAAATCCTGCTAGCAATTATCGCAAGAAACTAGATTTAGAGCAACAGGTAAAAGACTTGGTGGAAATAGCTAAAGAAAAGGGCTATACCCGATTGAAATCAAGGCATATTGAGGACTACCAAGTCTTATTCCAACGTGTTCAATTGGATTTGGGAGGTGAGATTGATGCACCCACTACAGATGATTTGCTAAAAAATTATAAGCCACAAGAGGGGCAGGTTTTGGAGGAGTTGTTCTTCCAGTATGGACGGTATTTATTGATTAGTTCTTCCAGAGATTGTCCAGATGCTCTACCAGCTAACTTGCAAGGGGTCTGGAATGCGGTCGATAATCCTCCTTGGAATTCGGACTATCACCTGAATATCAATCTGCAGATGAATTATTGGCCAGCCTATGTTACTAATCTTCTAGAGACGGCTTTTCCAGTCATCAACTATATAGATGATTTGCGTGTCTATGGTCGTCTAGCGGCTGCAAGGTATGCAGGAATCGTCTCTCAGAAAGGTGAGGAGAATGGTTGGCTGGTTCATACTCAAGCGACTCCTTTTGGCTGGACGGCACCTGGTTGGGATTATTACTGGGGGTGGTCACCAGCTGCCAATGCGTGGATGATGCAAACTGTTTATGAAGCCTATTCATTTTATAGGGATCAAGACTATCTCAGGGAGAAAATTTATCCCATGTTGAGGGAAACCGTTCGTTTTTGGAATGATTTTTTACATGAGGATCAGCAGGCGCAACGTTGGGTATCTTCTCCATCTTACTCACCAGAACATGGTCCGATTTCGATTGGCAATACCTATGACCAATCTCTGATTTGGCAGTTATTTCATGATTTTATTCAGGCTGCTCAGGAATTGGGGCTGGATGAGGCCTTGTTGACTGAGGTTAAGGAGAAGTTTGATCTGCTTAATCCTCTTCAAATCACTCAATCTGGTCGAATCAGGGAGTGGTATGAAGAGGAAGAGCAGCATTTTCAAAATGAGAAAGTGGAGGCCCAGCATCGGCACACTTCCCATTTGGTGGGACTCTATCCTAGCAATCTCTTTAGCTATATGGGGCAAGAGTATCTTGATGCGGCGCGTGCTAGCCTCAATGATCGTGGAGATGGGGGCACAGGCTGGTCCAAGGCTAATAAGATCAATCTCTGGGCGCGTCTAGGAGATGGCAATCGAGCCCATAAATTATTAGCAGAGCAGTTAAAGACATCCACCTTGCCAAATCTTTGGTGTAGCCACCCTCCTTTTCAGATAGATGGTAATTTTGGTGCTACGAGTGGTATGGCGGAAATGTTGCTTCAGTCTCATACAGCTTATCTGGTGCCCCTAGCTGCCCTACCCGATGCTTGGTCAAGAGGTTCTGTTTCAGGTTTAATGTCACATGGACATTTTGAAGTTAGTATGCGGTGGGAGGATAAAAAGCTCTTACAGATGACCATTTTATCAAGAAGCGGGGGAGATTTGCGAGTCTCTTATCCAGGTATTGAGAAGAGTGTGATTGAAATGAATCAAGAAAAAGCAAAAGTGAAATACATGGGGAAAGATTGTATTTCGGTGGCAACAGCAGAAGGTGATCTTGTTCAATTTTATTTTTAATAAGATAATAGAAGGCAGTGATTTGAAACTGCCTTTTTTGAAGGATTTGAGAATGTAAGCAGTTTCCAACCAGTTGAAAAAGCGTTATAATGGTAGTAGGAAGTAATTTGTTTAAGAGAGGGTGGCACTGATGGCTTATATTGAGATGAAACACTGTTACAAGCGTTATCAGGTTGGGGACACGGAGATTGTGGCCAATCGTGATGTGAATTTTGAGATCGAAAAGGGGGAATTGGTTATTATTCTAGGTGCATCTGGTGCAGGCAAGTCAACGGTTCTTAACCTTCTTGGGGGAATGGATACCAATGATGAAGGGGAAATCTGGATTGATGGTGCCAATATTGCAGACTACAATTCCCATCAGAGAACCAATTATCGTAGAAATGATGTCGGTTTTGTTTTTCAGTTTTATAATCTAGTTTCCAATCTAACCGCTAAGGAAAATGTGGAGTTGGCTTCAGAAATCGTGACAGATGCCTTGAATTCTGAACAGGTCTTGACAGATGTAGGTCTGGCTCATCGTCTCAATAACTTTCCAGCCCAGCTTTCTGGAGGGGAGCAACAGCGAGTCTCCATTGCACGCGCGCTAGCCAAAAATCCTAAAATTCTCCTTTGTGACGAACCGACAGGTGCCTTGGATTATCAGACAGGTAAGCAAGTCTTGAAGATTCTCCAAGATATGTCTCGTGAAAAGGAAGCGACGGTGATTATCGTGACTCACAATGGAGCTTTGGCGCCCATTGCGGATCGCGTGATTCATATGCACGATGCCAGTGTCAAGGATGTGGTGATCAACCAGCATCCTCAGGATATCGACAGTTTGGAGTACTAGCATGATCAAGCGAAAAACCTATTGGAAGGACTTAATTCAGTCCTTTACAGGCTCCAAGGGGCGTTTTTTATCCATCTTGACCCTGATGATGTTGGGATCTCTAGCCCTAGTAGGCCTCAAAGTAACCAGTCCCAACATGGAGGCAACTGCTAATGCTTATTTAACAACTGTGCAAACCTTGGATTTGGCAGTTATGTCAAACTATGGTTTGGATCAAGCAGATCAAGAAGAACTAGAACAGATAGAGGGCGCAGAGGTTGAGTTTGGCTATTTGACAGATGTGACTATGGATAATGGACAGAATGCCATTCGGCTGTACTCCAAAACAGAGCGAATTTCAACCTTTCAGCTAAGAGAGGGACGACTTCCTCAGTCAGACCAGGAAATTGCTTTGGCCAGTCATTTGCAAGGTCAATACAGTGTGGGACAGGAGATTAACTTTAAAGAAAAAGAAGGCAGTCATTCCTCTTTAAAAGACCATACCTATACCATTACTGGTTTTGTGGATTCAGCTGAAATCCTCTCTCAGCGAGACATGGGCTACGCAGGAAGTGGAAGTGGGACTCTGACAGCCTATGGGGTGATTTTACCTAGTCAGTTTGATCAGAAAGTCTACAATATAGCTCGTTTGAAATATCAAGATTTAGCAGGCTTAAATGCTTTCTCAGAAGCTTATGAAGAAAAATCTAAGCAACATCAGGAAGACCTAGAACAAGTTCTGTCAGATAATGGCAAAGCACGTCTGCAACTCTTGAAAAAAGAAGGACAAGAGTCTCTAGACAAAGGCCAAGAAACCCTTGATAAAGCTGAGACTAATCTGCAGGAAGGCAAGCGTCGTTTAGCAGCTGCTCAAGCTCGTTTACAGGCTCAGGAAAGTCAACTAGCCTTGCTTCCTCAAGCTCAGAGAGATCAAGCCAGTGCTCAACTGAACCAAGCCAAGCAGGAATTGAGCAATGAAGAGGACAAACTAAAGCAGGCTGAACAAAATCTAGCCCAAGAAAAGGAAAAACTAGAAAAACATCAGCAAGTCTTGGATGATTTAGCTGAGCCCAAGTATCAAGTATATAATCGTCAGACCATGCCTGGCGGTCAAGGCTATCTCATGTATAGCAATGCTTCAGCCAGTATTCGAGCAGTGGGCAATATCTTTCCTGTGGTGCTTTATGCCGTAGCAGCCATGGTGACCTTTACAACCATGACTCGTTTTGTGGATGAAGAGCGAACTCATGCAGGGATTTTTAAGGCCTTGGGCTATCGTAGCAAGGATATTATTGCCAAATTTCTCCTCTATGGTCTAGTAGCTGGGACTGTAGGAACAGCTCTAGGTAGCATACTTGGACATTATTTACTAGCCGGTGTGATTTCAAGTGTCATTACAAAAGGCATGGTGGTGGGAGAAACCCAGATTCAGTTCTATTGGACCTATAGTTTATTTGCTCTTGCTTTGAGTTGGTTGGCGAGTGTGTTACCAGCCTATCTGGTGGCTCGGAGGGAACTTCATGACGAAGCAGCCCAGCTTTTACTGCCTAAACCACCTGTCAAAGGAGCTAAAATCTTACTAGAGCGCATCGGTTTTATCTGGCGTCGTCTCAGTTTTACTCATAAAGTAACAGCTCGAAATATCTTCCGTTATAAGCAGCGGATGTTGATGACAATCTTTGGTGTGGCAGGTTCTGTAGCCCTGCTCTTTGCAGGTTTGGGAATCCAATCCTCTGTAGCAGGAGTTCCGTCTAGACAGTTTCAACAAATTCAACAGTATCAGATGATTGTATCTGAAAATCCTAGTGCGACCAATCAGGACAAGACAGAGCTAGAAGAAGTGTTGAAAGGGCAGGATATCCAAGCCTACCAGAAAATCTATTCTAAAACGCTAGACAAGGATTTCAAAGGTAAGGCTGGTCTTCAAACCATTACCCTTATGGTGACAGATAAGGAAGATTTGACACCCTTTATCTATCTTCAACATCACCAGCAGGAGCTGACATTAAACGATGGCATCGTTATTACAGCTAAACTTGCCCAGCTGGCAGGTGTCAAGGTTGGACAAACTCTAGAAATTGAAGGTAAGGAATTAACGGTTGCTGCTATTACTGAGAACTACGTTGGTCACTTTATTTATATGAGTCAGGCTAGCTATGAGCAAATTTACGGCCAGCTACCCCAAGCCAACACTTATCTGGTTTCGCTAAGGGATACCAGTGCAACTAGTATCGAAAGGCAGGCCGGCTTACTTATGAATCAAGCTGCGGTGTCCAGCGTTGTCCAAAATGCTTCAGCCATTCGACTCTTTGACTCCGTCGCTAGCTCACTCAATCAGACTATGACCATCTTGGTCATCGTATCGGTTCTGTTGGCTATCGTTATCCTTTACAATCTAACCAACATTAACGTAGCTGAGAGAATCCGTGAACTCTCCACTATCAAGGTTCTCGGTTTTCATAATAATGAAGTCACTCTCTACATTTACCGTGAGACGATTGTGCTGTCCCTTGTGGGAATCGTACTTGGTTTGGTATCTGGTTTCTATTTACATCAATTTTTGATTCAAATGATTTCGCCAGCTACTATTCTCTTTTATCCGCAGGTAGGCTGGGAAGTCTATGTAATCCCAGTGGCAGCAGTAAGCATCATTTTGACCTTGCTTGGTTTCTTCGTCAATCATCATCTGAGAAAGGTTGATATGCTTGAAGCCTTGAAATCTGTAGAGTAAGGTAGTTGCTTTTATCTGATTGAACTTATATTTACTCGTAAACAAAAAATCCTCCGTTTCAAAGAGTAGAGAACTCTTTGTGACAGAGGATTTTTTCTATAGGGCTTTAGTAGCTGCAATTGCGGCTTCGAAGTTTGGTTCAGAGTTGATATTGTCCACGTATTCAACGTAGCGAATCGTATTGTCAGTATCGAGGACAAAGACTGCGCGTGCCAATAGGTGCCACTCATTGATTAAGAGGGCATAATCACGTCCAAAGGAATGGTCGAAATAGTCTGAGAGCATGATGGCATTTTCAATACCTTCAGCACCGCACCAACGTTTTTGGGCAAAAGGGAGGTCCATTGAAACAGTCAAGACAACTGTATTGTCCAGTCCAGCCAGTTCTTCATTAAAGCGACGCGTTTGAGTTGAGCAGATACCTGTATCGATAGAAGGCACGACACTCAAGACTTTTTTCTTGCCATCAAAATCAGCCAGAGATTTTTTAGAAAGGTCTGTTGTAGTGAGAGAAAAATCGAGCGCCTTGTCGCCGACTTGTAGTTGTTTACCTGTAAAGCTCACAGGATTTCCGAGAAAAGTTACCATAGGATACTCCAATCTTTTTTCTTCCATTTTAGCTGAAACAGTCGAAATTTTCCAATGATTTGACCGGAAATATGGGCATAGAAAAAACGCCAGCTCATGTGAGAATGACGTTTTTCAGAGGCTTATACTCAATGAAAATCAAAGAGCAAACTAGGAAGCTAGCCGCAGGTTGCTCAAAGCACCGCTTTGAGGTTGCAGATAAAGCTGACGTGGTTTGAAGAGATTTTCGAAGAGTATTATTTTGCCAATCCTTCAGCAATCTTGTCAAGGTTGTATTTCATCATGTTGTAGTAGCTGTCGCCTTCTTTACCTTGTTCTGCGATAGAGTCAGTAAAGATTTGTGCGTAGATTGGGATGTTTGTGTCTTGTGAAACAGTCTTCATTGGACGGTCATCCACACTTGATTCTACAAAGAGGGAAGGAGTTTTTGTTTGGCGAAGTTTTTCAACCAAGGTCTTGATTTGGTCAGGAGTTCCTTCTTCTTCAGTATTGATTTCCCAAATATAGGCACTTGGGACACCGTAGGCTTTAGAGAAGTATTTGAAGCATCCTTCGCTGGTTACGATGAGTTTTTTCTCAGCAGGAATGTTGTTAAATTTCTCTTTAGCTTCCTTGTCAAGTTTGTCTAGCTTATCAGTATATTCTTTGAGATTTTTTTCGTAGAATTCCTTGTTGCTAGGGTCTTTAGCGCTCAATTGTTTTGCGATATTTTTAGCAAAGATCATACCGTTTTCAAGGTTAAGCCAAGCGTGTGGGTCTTCTTTGCCTTTTTCGTTTTGACCTTCAAGGTAGATAACATCAACGCCTTCGCTGACTGCAAAGTAGTCTTTGTTTTCAGTTTTCTTGGCATTTTCTACCAATTTTGTAAACCAAGCATTGCCACCTGTTTCAAGGTTGATACCGTTATAGAAAATGAGGTCAGCCTCAGAAGTTTTCTTAACGTCTTCAGGAAGTGGTTCGTATTCGTGTGGGTCTTGACCAACAGGAACGATACTGTGAAGATCAATCTTGTCACCAGCAATATTTTTAGTAATATCAGCGATGATTGAGTTTGTAGCAACAACTTTTAGTTTTTGACCAGAAGCTGCATCTTTTTTTCCACTAGCACATGCTACGAGAACAATGGCGGAAAGAAAAAGAACCAACAATGTACCTAATTTTTTCATTAGATCCTCCAATTTATTGGGGCTTTACCCCTTATTTTAACAAATGTTTATTTTTCAGTTTCAAATATCGTTGTTTAGGAGCGATAAAGAAGCTAATGAGAAAGAAACTAGCGGCTGTAAGCACGATACTAGAACCTGCCGCAACGTTAAAGCTATAACCGATAAAGAGTCCCAAAACTGAAGCAGTAGCTCCAAAGGTTGAGGAAAGGAAAATCATACTTTTCAGGCTATTAGCATATAGATAAGCAGTTGCAGCTGGGGTAATCAGCATGGCTACAATCAGGATAGTTCCGACACTTTGCATGGCTGTCACAGACACTAGAGTCAGGAGTACCATGAGAAGGTAGTGATAGAAATTGACAGGCATTCCCATGGCTTTAGCCAAGAGTTCATCAAAGGAAGTTATCAAGAGTTGCTTGAAGAAAATCCAGATTAACAAGAGAATGACTGCCCCAACACCCATAGTAATAAACATATCCGTATCTTGGACGGCTAGGATATTACCAAAAAGGATATGGAAAAGGTCAGTTGAACTTTTAGCGACACTAATCAAGATGATACCGAGGGCTAAGAAAGAAGAAAAGGTAATGCCGATGGCGGTATCGCTTTTGATAATCGAGTTTCCCTTGATGTAGGTAATGATGATGGCAGCTAGCAATCCAAAGACAATGGCTCCGATAAAGAAGTCAACGCCCAAGATGAAGGAGAGGGCAACACCTGGTAAGACAGCATGTGAAATAGCATCTCCCATGAGTGACATCCCGCGTAGAATGATGAAACATCCCACAGCTCCAGCTACGACCCCGACGACAATAGCTGTTATCAAGGCATTTTGTAAGAAATGGAATTTTTGTAATCCATCGATAAATTCTGCAATCATAGGTCACCTCCATTGAAAAAGAGTCGATTACCGTAAGCTTCTTTGAGATTGGCTTCGGTAAAGGTTTCTTTGGTTGGACCAAAGGCAATCACTTCTCGATTGACAAGCAAGACTTGATCGAAGTAGTGGGGAACCTTGCTGAGGTCGTGGTGGACGATGAGAACCGTCTTACCAGCTTTTTTCAAATCTCTCAGCGTATTCATGATGATTTCCTCACTGACAGAGTCAATCCCAACAAAGGGTTCATCCAAGAGAATATAGTCGGCTTCCTGCACCAAACATCTGGCAATCAAGACCCGCTGGAATTGACCACCAGATAGTTGACTGATTTGACGTTCAGCGTAGTCAGCTAGGCCGACGATTTCAAGGGCGTCTTGAACTTTCTTCCAATGTTTAGCGTTTAAACTGCGAAAGAGAGGGATAGAAGGAAAGAGTCCTAGCGAGACGCATTCCTTGACCTTGATGGGAAAGTTGTAGTCGATATTGATTTTTTGTTCGACATAGGCAATTCGGTGTAAGGATTTTTTAACTTCCTTGTCATCGAGAAATGCCTGACCTTGATGTGGGATAATTCCCAGCATACCTTTTAATAATGTTGATTTTCCAGCACCGTTTGGACCAATGATACCGGTAATTGTTGGTCCTTGGAGCACTAGTGAAATATCCTTAAGTGCCAATGTTTCTTTGTAGGAGACACTGAGGTTTTCGATACGTATCATAAACTTGTATTCCTCCTGTCTCTTAATATACATTAAAAAAAAAATTAAGTCAAGTTAATTTTTGAAAAAATTAAAATAATAACTGAAAAATGATGGAAAAGGAAAGTTCATTTTTAATTGCATTCCCAGGTAATTTTTGTTAAGCTAAAAACAAGTACAAATGAAAGCGAGAACAAGATGACACGTTATCAAGATGATTTTTATGATGCAATCAATGGGGAATGGCAGAAGACTGCTGAAATCCCAGCAGATAAGTCTCAAACTGGAGGTTTTGTGGATTTAGACCAGGAAATTGAAGACTTGATGTTGGCGACAACAGACAAGTGGTTGGCAGGTGAAGAGGTGCCTGAGGATGCTATCTTGGCAAACTTTGTCAAATACCACCGCCTAGTTCGTGATTTTGACAAGAGAGAAGCTGACGGTATCAAACCTGTCTTACCACTTCTTAAAGAGTTCCAAGAATTGGAGACTTTTACTGATTTCACTGCCAAACTAGCAGAGTTTGAACTTGCTGGCAAACCTAACTTCCTTCCTTTTGGTGTTTCGCCAGACTTTATGGATGCCAGAATCAATGTTCTATGGGCCAGTGCTCCAAGCACAATCTTGCCAGATACGACCTACTATGCAGAAGACCATCCTCAGCGCGAAGAGCTCTTGACTCTTTGGAAAGAAAGCAGCGCAAATCTCCTCAAGGCTTATGATTTCTCTGATGTAGAAATTGAAGACTTGTTAGAGAAAAGACTTGAATTGGATCGCCGAATTGCAGCAGTGGTGCTTTCTAATGAAGAAAGTTCAGAGTATGCTAAACTTTACCATCCATATGATTACGAAGATTTCAAGAAATTTGCGCCTGCCCTACCTTTGGATGACTTCTTCAAAGCCGTTCTTGGACAAGTGCCAGACAAGGTTATCGTAGACGAGGAACGTTTCTGGCAAGCAGCAGACCAATTCTATAGTGAAGAGGCCTGGCCTCTCCTCAAGGCAACCTTGATTTTGAGTGTGGTTAATCTTTCAACCAGCTATTTAACAGAAGAAATCCGTGTCTTGTCAGGTGCCTATAGCCGTGCGCTTTCAGGAGTTCCAGAAGCTAAAGACAAGGTCAAGGCAGCCTACCAGCTAGCACAAGGGCCTTTCAAACAAGCCTTGGGTCTTTGGTATGCACATGAAAAATTCTCTCCAGAGGCTAAGGCAGACGTAGAGAAAAAAGTGGCAACCATGATTGATGTCTATAAGGAACGCTTGGCTAAAAATGACTGGTTGACTCCTGAAACTCGTGACAAGGCCATCGTCAAACTCAATGTCATTAAGCCTTATATCGGTTACCCAGAAGAATTACCAGAACGCTACAAGGACAAGGTAGTGGATGAGACTGCTAGTCTTTTTGACAATGCTCTAGCCTTTGCGCGTGTTGAAATCAAGCACAGTTGGAGCAAGTGGAACCAGCCTGTAGATTACAAGGAATGGGGCATGCCTGCTCATATGGTCAACGCCTACTACAATCCACAGAAGAACCTGATTGTCTTCCCAGCGGCTATTTTACAAGCGCCTTTCTATGACTTGCATCAGTCATCTTCTGCTAACTACGGTGGTATTGGGGCAGTTATTGCCCATGAAATTTCCCACGCCTTTGATACCAACGGAGCTTCCTTTGATGAAAATGGTAGTCTCAAGGATTGGTGGACAGAGAGTGACTATGCTGCCTTCAAGGAGAAAACACAAAAAGTTATTGACCAGTTTGATGGACAAGATTCTTATGGAGCAACCATTAATGGTAAATTGACTGTGTCAGAAAACGTGGCTGACTTGGGAGGAATCGCTGCAGCGCTTGAAGCAGCTAAGAGAGAACCGGACTTCTCAGCAGAAGAATTCTTCTACAACTTCGGTCGCATCTGGCGCATGAAAGGTCGTCCAGAATTTATGAAACTCTTGGCTAGCGTCGATGTGCACGCACCAGCCAAACTCCGTGTCAATGTACAAGTACCAAACTTTGATGATTTCTTTACAACCTACGATGTCAAAGAAGGAGACGGTATGTGGCGTTCACCAGAAGAGCGCGTGATTATTTGGTAATGCAAAGAAGCAAGTAATCAGAAAAAGGCATCCAATCAGGTCTGAAAACTTGATTGGATGCCTTTTATAATGGAAAGACTTGCTGGATAGTTTACTTAATTGTCATCATATTACTAGAAAAAAGGATTGAAGGTCTTTTCGTGAGCGATGGTCGTAGCTGGACCATGCCCTGGATAGACATCGTAGTTTGGTAGGGTGAAGAGTTGGGTCTGGATGCTATGAAGGAGTTGCTCCATGCTACCAGTCGGAAGGTCGGTCCGTCCGATTGTTTCTCGGAAAAGAGCATCCCCTGTTAAGACTAGGTGAGCATCAGGAAAGACGATAGAAACACCACCGATAGAGTGACCTGGTGTTGGCAAGACAGTGAAACGAAATTCCTCTAATTGATATTCCTCATGAAAGACAAAGGTGTGTTCTGCAGGTTTTGCGATCACATCTGCCATATCATCGTGGCGAGGAAGTCCAGAGAGATTATCGACAGGAGTGTAGAGCCAGCTGGCCTCACTCTCTGCGATATAAACAGGAGGATTGCCAAAAGTCTCGCGAACTAGGTCCAGACTCATGATATGGTCATAATGGGCATGGGTTAAGAGAATAGCGCAGATCGGCTTGTTGATGTTCTCTATTGTCTGACGAATGGCTTCCCAATGGCTACCAGGATCGACCACGATGAGGTGCTTTTCACCTTCTAGGTAATAGGTGTTTTCATAGGCAACAGGATTCACGGTTTTATGGATTTTCATATTGGCTCCAATCTCAAAGAATGTAATAAGATAAGTATAGCACAGTTGGGAAGAATAGGTAAGGATTTAGAATGAACTTAAAAACCAGCATGACTAGATGAAGACAGGCTGGTTATCAATTTATCAATATTGGAGAGGTGTCAATTGCCCTTCATAGGTTGCATAAACTCCGTCATTAGCTTGTTTGATAGATGTGATGTTTAGAGTGCCACCGTAGTTGGCTTCTCGTTTATCGCTATATTCACTATAAGTTATCCTATTGGGCAGGTTCTGGTCGTTAGCATAGTATTGAACGACTGTTTTTTTATAGCCTTGCTGGCTGAATAGGAACAGGCAGCTAACTCCTAACACTAGGAGAGCAAAGATAGAAATAGCAGTTTTTTTCATAGGATACTCCTTTGTAAAATAACGTCATTCAATTATATTGACTTGAATGAAAAAGTGATAATCATAGGGAGTTAAATTATATTTAGATTACAATATGGTTTCCGTTCTTCTGTCTCTCCTTCTATCACCTAAATAGAAAATCTAACTGTATAACATATTATAAAAAAACATTTCAGAATTGTCAATCAATTCTGAATTATTTTTTTCTTATTCTGTTCTAAGGATTAAAGAAGGGACTTTCGAAATTGTTGGGGATAAAAAGCCAGAGTAAGTCTTAGTAATTTCTTCCAATGAACTTGATTTAGATAAATTTGATTGGAAAGAATTTGAGCCGTTCAACTAGTGCTAGATGAAATTTAAAACTAAGCTAGATTCTGACATCATTGAATAGCAGTATACAAAAACCAAGGATAAAAAAATTACTTGGTTTTTTACTTGCTAGAAAAAGGTATTGAAAGTCTTTTTATGTTGGTTTATTGGTCTTGAGAATGGCTTCCCAATGGCTACCAGGATCGACGACGATGAGGTGTTTTTCGCCTTCTAGGTAATAGGTGTTTTCATAGGCAACAGGATTCACGGTTTTATGGATTTTCATACTAGCTCCAATCTCAAAGAATGTACTAATACTCTTCGAAAATCTCTTCAAACCGCGTCAACTTTATCTACAACCTCAAAGCGGTGCTTTGAGCAACCTGCGGCTAGTTTCCTAGTTTGCTCTTTGATTTTCATTGAGTATAAATTAAGTATAGCACAGTTGGGGAGAATAAGCTGGAAAAGGAAATAGGTCTAGAAAGAAGAAGATGGTTTGGATAAAAAATAAGCCTCGAGTTAGTTCGAGGCTTAAACTGTTTTAATTACCAGCATAATATTTTTGGATTCCCTTGACAATCCCTTCAACTAGTTTATCTTGGTAGTCACTGCTGCGGATTTTTTGGTTTTCTTCCGGATTATCCATATATCCCATCTCCAACAAAACAGCTGGTTTAGCTGTTTCACGGAGAACAGCAAAGGTTGCTTGCAAGAGCCCAGCATCCCTAGCTCCAGTTTCAGCTAGCAGTGAAGAATGGATATCGGCTGCGAGACGATTACTTTCACTCATCCGTTCAGGATTGTTGTGCCAATCCTTGTTAATCTTGCTAGGGAAACCAGGTTCATCCTTGTAAGAATAGGTCTGGATACCTAGGTTAACGGTTGTATCATTCCCTTTTGCATTGAAATGAAGACTGATGAAAAAGTCAGCATTGGTCTTGTTGACCATACGAGAACGCTCGGTAATAAAATCAACGTCTATATCACTATCTCGAGAGGTGAGAACGGTATAGCCGAGTCCTTCTAGTCGTTTACGTAGCTTACGATAAACTTGTAGGTTCAATTCTTTTTCAGCTATGCCATAGTAATAAGCCCCGCGATCCTTACCACCGTGTCCTGGATCGAGAAAGATAGTTTTAGAGTAATGTCCTTTTTGAAAACCTTGTGCTAATTCACGAACCCATTTTCCATTCCCTTGGAAGAGCTGATTTTTACCATCCACAGCATAGGTTCCTGTAACATACACACCATCGTCCTTAAGATAGTACCAAGCTTGATAGTCTGGGTCATAAATCCATTCCTTGTGGGCCATGTAGCCACCAGATTTGAGGTAGTAGGAACCAATCCATTGTTTTTGGGCATAACGTCCGCCAGATTTGAGGTAAAACCAACTAGAGTAGCTTTGGTCGTAGACCCATTCCTTATCTGCCATAGCACCACTGGATTTGAGGTAGTAATCGCCTTTCCAGACATTGGCCAACATTCTACCGTAGCCATCAAAAGCATACCACTTGCCATTGATTTGGCTCCATTGGTTGGATAAATATTTACCTGAACCATTGATATAGTACCAATTATTTCCCATTTGGTACCAGCTGTTTTCAAGCAAGTAGCCATGACTATCAAAGAAATAACCATCATAGAGGGTATCTGTAAATTTGACCCCAGTTTGACTATAAAAAGTCCACTTGTTCCCCTCTTTTACCCAGCCAGTTTGTATAGGTTGATTGGGTTTGGTTTCTGTGGAAAGAGAAGGTTTGCTTTCTTGCTCACTTGAACTAGCTGTGCTCGACGAAGTTTCTGTACTAGCTTGAGAATTACTAGTGGAAGTATTTATTGAGCTACTAGTTGAACTAGTCATAGGGGCAGTAGTGGAATGACTCGTATCGTCAGCCAAAACGACTTGGTTTGTTAGTCCAAGAAAAGCCAAAGCTAAAAGTGTCAGTCTTTTGTGTGATTTCATCTTATTTGCCTTTCTAGAGAAATGAAATTTCAGTAATTATCGTAAAAAAACTGTCCTTATTACCATTATACACTAAAAAAGTTAGAAAATTACCAAAATATCAAACCTTTTCTTATTTAAGAAGAAAAGATTTTCATTTCACTAACTTTTAGCGTAGCCTATATTTCAAAAAAGATAGATGAAATCAGATAATTTTATTGTTTTAGTGTGAATCTTTTTTATCCTCCTTCCCAACAACTTGAATAAGCTTTGGAATCCTCTTTTTCTAGTTTTCATATTCTTAAAAAAGTGATAAAATGGTAGGAAGAATTGGAGAGTAGAGATGCCAAAAGAAGTGAATTTAACAGGCGATGAAGTTGTCGCTTTAACACAGAAATATTTATCGGAAGAAGATGTGGCTTTTGTCCATAAGGCCTTGGTTTACGCCGTTGAATGCCATAGTGGTCAATATCGTAAATCAGGTGAACCTTATATCATTCACCCTATCCAAGTAGCAGGTATTTTAGCTAAGCTCAAGTTGGATGCTGTGACAGTAGCTTGTGGTTTCTTGCATGATGTGGTGGAAGATACTGATGCGACCTTGGACGATTTGGAAAGAGAGTTTGGTCCTGATGTGCGGGTGATTGTTGACGGGGTTACCAAGCTTGGTAAGGTCGAGTACAAATCGATCGAGGAGCAGTTGGCTGAAAATCATCGCAAGATGCTTATGGCCATGTCTGAGGACATCCGTGTTATCTTGGTCAAACTGTCTGACCGCTTGCATAATATGCGAACTCTGAAACATCTTCGAAAAGACAAGCAGGAGCGTATTTCCAAAGAAACCATGGAAATATATGCTCCTCTTGCCCATCGTTTGGGGATTTCTAGCGTCAAATGGGAACTGGAAGACCTATCTTTCCGTTATCTCAATCCAACGGAGTTTTATAAGATTACCCATATGATGAAGGAAAAGCGCAGAGAGCGTGAAGCCTTGGTGGATGAGGTAGTTACGAAACTAGAAGACTATACGACGGATCGTCACTTGAAAGGGAAGATTTACGGTCGTCCCAAGCATATTTACTCGATTTTCCGCAAAATGCAGGATAAGAGAAAACGGTTTGAGGAAATCTATGACCTGATTGCCATTCGCTGTATTTTAGATACCCAAAGTGATGTCTATGCCATGCTTGGTTACGTGCATGAGCTTTGGAAACCCATGCCTGGTCGCTTTAAAGACTATATCGCTAACCGCAAGGCCAATGGTTATCAGTCTATCCATACGACTGTCTATGGGCCAAAAGGGCCGATTGAATTCCAGATTCGAACTAAGGCCATGCATGAGGTGGCTGAGTACGGAGTTGCGGCTCACTGGGCATATAAGAAAGGTGTTAAGGGGCAGGTCAACAGCAAGGAATCAGCTATTGGGATGAACTGGATCAAGGAGATGATGGAGCTCCAAGATCAGGCTGATGATGCCAAGGAATTTGTGGATTCAGTTAAGGAAAACTATCTGGCTGAGGAGATTTACGTCTTTACCCCAGATGGAGCTGTCCGTTCACTTCCCAAAGATTCAGGACCGATTGACTTTGCCTACGAAATTCATACCAAAGTTGGTGAAAAAGCAACTGGTGCCAAGGTCAATGGTCGCATGGTTCCACTGACAACCAAGCTCAAGACAGGGGATCAGGTTGAAATTGTCACCAACCCGAACTCCTTTGGACCGAGCCGTGATTGGCTCAATATGGTCAAGACCAGCAAGGCGCGTAACAAGATTCGTCAGTTCTT
This sequence comes from Streptococcus bovismuti, assembly GCF_042436615.2. Taxonomy (GTDB): domain Bacteria; phylum Bacillota; class Bacilli; order Lactobacillales; family Streptococcaceae; genus Streptococcus. The sequence goes on from NZ_JBHMFR020000002.1 coordinate 134,775, forward strand.
TAAAAACCAAGATAAAGAATTGTCTGTCAATAAGGGTCGTGAAATGCTGATGGCTCAGTTCCAAGAAAATGGCTATGTGGCCAATAAATTCATGGACAAGCGTCATATGGACCAAGTTCTACAAAAGACCAGCTACAAGACAGAAGAATCCCTCTTTGCGGCTATTGGTTTTGGAGAAATTGGAGCTATTACTGTCTTTAACCGTCTGACTGAAAAGGAACGTCGTGAGGAAGAACGTGCCAAGGCCAAGGCGGAAGCAGAAGAGCTTGTCAAAGGTGGCGAGGTCAAGGTTGAGAACAAAGAAACCCTCAAGGTTAAGCATGAGGGTGGAGTGGTCATTGAAGGTGCCTCAGGTCTCCTAGTGCGGATTGCTAAGTGTTGTAATCCTGTTCCTGGTGACGATATTGTTGGTTACATTACCAAGGGGCGTGGTGTAGCTATTCACCGTGTGGACTGTATGAACCTGCGTGCCCAAGAAAACTACGAGCAACGTCTCCTTGATGTGGAATGGGAAGATCAGTACTCTAGCTCAAATAAGGAGTATATGGCCCATATCGATATTTATGGCCTTAACCGTACAGGATTATTGAACGATGTACTACAAGTTCTTTCAAACACAACCAAGAATATTTCAACGGTTAATGCTCAACCAACTAAGGATATGAAATTTGCCAATATCCATGTGTCCTTCGGCATTGCCAACCTCTCGACACTGACTTCGGTCGTGGACAAGATTAAGAGTGTGCCAGAAGTTTACTCTGTTAAACGGACCAATGGCTAATTGTCCTAGCTCTTACTAGAAAGGCTATTATGAAAATCATTATCCAACGGGTTAAAAAAGCCCAAGTGAGTATCGAAGGTCAGGTTCAGGGAAAAATCAATCAGGGGCTCCTATTGCTGGTTGGTGTTGGCCCAGAGGACCAAGAGGAAGATTTGGACTATGCTGTGAGAAAGCTTGTCAATATGCGGATTTTTTCAGACGCAGAAGGCAAGATGAACCTGTCTGTCAAAGATATTGAGGGGGAAATTCTCTCTATTTCTCAGTTTACCCTCTTTGCGGATACTAAGAAGGGCAATCGTCCAGCTTTTACAGGGGCAGCCAAGCCTGATATGGCATCAGACTTCTATGATGCTTTCAATCAAAAATTAGCGCAAGAAGTGCCCGTTCAGACAGGTGTCTTTGGAGCGGATATGCAGGTTGAGCTGGTCAATGATGGGCCAGTTACCATTATCCTTGATACTAAAAATAGATAAGAAAGACCAAGCCCAGCTGGCTTGGTTTTTCTTATCTATTACAAAATACTCGAAAATGAAATCTGTTCCTGATAGGCCTTTGGGAAATCTTGTTTCAGGCTTTGGCTTATGCGATAGGAAGGAATGAGATGTCCTAGGATGAGGAGAGTTCCCTGAAGGCAAAGTGGGATACCCCTTAAAAACAGCAAGGAGAGAATAATCAGGCTATCCCATAGAAGGATTTGTAAGGTAAAACGCCAGAATCTTGGTCTAATCTGGGAATAGAGGTGACTAAAGTGGTCACAAAGTTGGTTAGAAAGATAGGTCAGTAGCACAGGATGAAAGAAAATGAGCCAACCGCTATAAATCAAAATCCAATCCCAAGTAAGTCCCTCTTTAAATGTCAAAAATGCCAGCATAATTCCATCAATGATAAGGAGTTGAATGGTTTTGATAGAGATGATTTTTTTCATGCTAAAACCTCCTTTTCCTTAGAGACACTCCCATAAAGAGATGTGTTTATCGTAAAAATCTGGATAGTGTTCTCTTAGGTAGTCAGCCGTCATATAATATAAAGTAGAATGACAAGCAGTGATGATTGGCATAAGAGAGTAAAAACGCTGAGAACTAATGAAGGCTAAGAGGACAAAAAATAGAAAATCAATGGAGAGAACCCCTAAATAGTAGAAGCGAATCTTTTTATTGATTTGAGGATAAATCTCAGCGAATTGATGTTTGAGTCGGACAACCAAGCGAAATAACAGGAGTCCTTGAGTAAGGAGGAAAATAAAACCAGAGAGCAAGAGCCACTCCAAAGATGTCTCGGGTCTTTTGTTAAAAAATGCGAAAAGTAGCAAATCGATGACTGCAATTGCTGTAAAATGGATTCTAAAGAGTTTTTTCATAAGATGACCTCCCTCTTTTATCTAACTTCATTCTACTCCAAAAGAATGGGAGTTACAAGTAAAATGATAAAAATAGCAGAAGGGAGATTCTCTTAAGTCGACTTGTTTTTTTATTTAAGTTTTCTTCTATTATCTTACTTCTTCATCATTCCAGACAAATAAAGCTCCGATTGCATTGAGGATATAAAAGATGTATTTTCCGATATTGGCAAAATTTCCTTGAATACCAGCTTTTGTCAGCTGAACGAAATTGTAAATCAACCAAAAGCCCCACTGAGTTGTTAGTTTCAATGCGTTAAAAGCATTGGCAATGAGGGACAGTGCAAAGGCAATAGTTGTTACGTAGGCAAGGAGATTCATCTTTCCTCCATAGCCGATATAGTTGGTCACAAAGGCAAAGAGGAAGGCGATGATGGAAATGATGATGGCCGCCAATTTTAGCTGTTTTTGGCTCATTTGGTTGGGTCTGCCTTCTTGCGAAGCTTCCCATTTCTTAATAGCAAAGGTATAAATGAGGAAGGTGACGGGATAGGTGATAATAGCCGCCTTATTTCCAAGGATATAATCAATAGCACCGGACAAAATGGTATTAACAATACCAAAGTAATTTCCCCATTTGCTTAATTTCCCCGTGAAACGAGTGGACAACATGGAAATCCCAACGTTGGTTACGGAAATCAATCCAAAGGGTACAAGAGCTGTCCATGGTCCCCAGTCTACGAATTTATCGAGGCGGGAGTTGAGGTAACCAGATGCAATCGCAATCCCAACGACTAAAGCAACCCCGAAGAGGTCAAACCATTTAGATGTAGCAAAAATTTTTAGTGATTTTTTCATAGTTTAAACTATCTTTCTTTTTTTTTACAAATATTCTACAATTAAATGAAAGCAAAATCAAATGATAGAAATAAAACCCTGAAAATAAAACTTTCAGGGTTGGTTGGGGGACTTGAGAAATTAGTTGATTTTCTCGACATAGAGTTGTTTTGCAATGTCCATATTCACTTGTAAATCCTCGTCTTTACTAAGGATAGTAAAGGTGTTACTGAAGCCATCAAACTGCTTGACTTGGAGCGGATCACCGATGCGAAGTGAGTGCTTATCCAGATAATGGAGAATGTCAAAACTATCGTGCACCCGAGTCAGGCGGTAGGCGCCAGCTTCCTTGATATCAGCTAGTGGCAGGTTATTGATTTCAACTAAGAGTTCTCCCTTGACAGGAATAGTTCCTCCATGAGGACAGGTCTTGGGAAATCCTAGCAATTTATCCAGTCTTTCCACGAACAGGTCAGAGACAGTATGTTCCAAGACCTCAGCTTCCTCGTGAATCTGGTCACTTGTATAGTCTAAATGATGGACTAGAAAAACTTCAATCAAGCGATGCTTACGATAGAGCTCAGAGACCAATTTGAGGCCGAGGTCAGTCAGTAGATAGCCACATTCCTTGTCCTTAAGGATGAGGTTTTCGCTCTTCATCCGTTTAATCATTTCAGTTACGGCAGGGGGAGAGACTTGCATGCGAGCCGCAATTTCCTTGTTGGTAATTTTATGCAGGTCTATGCCGATTTCATAAATACATTTTAGATAATCTTCTTTATTCGGGGTCATTCGTTTCCTCTTGTCTAATATCTATATCTAGTATATCAAAAAAAGCTAGATTTCTCTAGCTGTGACTTTTTATGTTATACTTATTGCAAGAGAAAAAACGAGGAGATGGATATGATGAAAATAGCTCTTCTTTCAGATATTCATGGAAATACCACCGCCTTGGAGGCTGTTTTGGCAGATGCTCGGCAGCTAGGAGTGGATGAATACTGGCTTCTGGGAGATATTCTCATGCCAGGGACAGGGCGTAGAAGGATTTTGGACTTGTTGGATCAACTACCGATTACGGCTAGAGTTTTGGGAAACTGGGAAGACAGCCTTTGGCATGGTGTCCGCAAGGAATTGGATAGTACTCGTCCCAGTCAACGCTATCTCTTGCGACAGTGCCAGTATGTTTTAGAGGAAATTTCCCTAGAAGAAATTGAACTGCTCCACAATCAACCACTCCAGATTCATCGTCAGTTTGGGGATTTGACGGTGGGAATTAGCCACCATCTTCCTGATAAGAACTGGGGGAGAGAGTTGATTCATACTGGAGCGCAAGAGGATTTTGACCGCTTGGTGACCAACCCGTCTTGTGATATTGCTGTTTATGGTCATATTCATCAGCAGTTGCTTCGTTATGGGACTGGTGGGCAATTGATTGTCAATCCAGGTTCGATTGGTCAACCTTTCTTTCTAGATGCCCAGTTGCGGAAGGACTTGCGGGCCCAGTATATGATTTTGGAGTTTGATGACAAGGGCTTGGTAGATATGGACTTCCGACGGGTGGACTACGATGTGGCAGCTGAATTGCAGTTGGCTAAAGACCTCAAACTTCCCTATTTTGAGGTTTATTATGAAAGTCTAGTCAATGGGATCCACCATACTCATCATCAGGAATTTCTGAGAGAATTGGCCCAGAAAGAGGGCTATGATAGGGAATTAGATGCTTGGTTGAAAAGTGGTAATAATTGACATTACAACCAAAAAGGGTATAATAAAAGAAAGAGAAGAGTAGAGGTAGGCTAGCCTCGTAAAAAGGAGAAGAGTATGCAAATTCCAAGTAGATTTACCATTGCGACTCATATGCTGATAATCATTGCCCTCAAGGGGAAGGAAAGCAAGGTGACCAGTGATTTTCTGGCTGCTAGTGTCGGGGTCAATCCTGTCATTATCAGAAAGACCTTGTCCCAGTTGAAGAAGGCTGAACTGATTTCAGTAGCGCGCGGAACAGGGGGAACAGAGATTGTTAAGGATCTCAAAGACATTAGTCTTTTAGATGTTTATCAAGCGGTCGAATGTCTTGGTAAGACAGGCCAACTCTTCAGTTTCCATGACAATCCAAATCCAAATTGCCCAGTTGGAGCTCATATTCATGATGTTTTAGATCAAAAATTGGAGAGAATCCAGCTGGCTATGGAGGCTGAACTTGGTCAGACCAGTCTAGAACAGGTCGTGGCAGATGCAGAGAGTCAGATGAAGGATTGAGAGGGATAGATGCCCTCTTTTTATCTATGTAAAATTGTGATAAAATAGAATCATTAAAGGAGGAAGAAATGTATCTCGTTATAGGAATTGTGTTGGCCTTTATAGTGTCATTTTGGAAGGATAATAGAAGTTTGTGGAATCCAGTATTATTCTTATTATCCCTCATTTCCAGTTATTTTTATCTAGGCTACCTTTTTTATCAAAATGGGTATGAGAAGATTCATTTCGCTTTTTTTATATTTCCCTTTATTTTACTTCCTTTTTTGCTTTTTCTAAGTGGCATCTTTCTAATCTATAATGGGGTCATTTTGTTGAAGCGAGAGGGACGTTCAAAGGCTAATTATCTCTCCATGCTCCTTGGAATAGTCATTTTGCTATTTTTTGCTTTGATGTCATTTCGATTGGGAGGACGACATGAATTATTTTACACCAATCACTTTCTAAATATTTTATTTGCATTTATTGCTTATTCTTACTTTATTTTTGGCTTTGCTTTTACGGGTTTTATGCTGTACTCTATCTTGTATCTCTTTATTCCTAAGAAGAAGCATTATGATTTTATTATCATTCATGGTGCAGGTTTGTTAGACGGAGAAAAGGTAACACCTTTGCTGAAGAAGAGAATTGATAAGGCAGTAGAAGCTTACTACAAGTCTAAAAATTCTAACATAAAAATTATTGCCAGCGGTGGTCAAGGAGGAGATGAGAAGATTTCTGAAGCGCAGGCTATTACAAACTATCTGCTTGAAGAGACAGATGTTCCCCAAGATGCGATTATTCTGGAGGATCAATCAAGGACTACCTATGAGAACCTTCTCTTTTCTAAGGAACTTGGCGAGAAACTGATAGCAAAACCTCAATTCCTCTTTGTTACGAATGACTATCATGTTTTTCGTACCAGTACCTATGCGCGTAAGTTAAATATGAAGGGAGATGGCCTCGGATGTAGGACGGCAGGCTACTACATACCATCTGCTTTTATTCGGGAGTACGTAGCGCTCTGTGTCAAAATGAAATGGCTTTTCCTTGCCTTTTATGTCCTGCTATCAGTCCTCATTTTGATAGCCTATAAAGGGGTTATTTGGTAGTCAGATTCTATTTAAAAAGACTTAGAATGCACATGAAAGTATGTATTCTAGGTCTTTTGTTTTGTATACATTTGATTTTCAAGAGTACTATCTATTTTTCCATGCTTGGTAACGGGTATCAATCAATAACTGGGTGAGGCGTCCCATGGTTTCCCTTTCTTCTGGAGTGAGAGATTGAGCTTGGACGAAGAGATGACGAATGTGTTCGATAGCCTTTAAGGAAGACAAGTCATTGATGGAGCTAATACCAGAATCAAGAATGGTGCCAAAGAAGAGATCGAAGTAGAGCTGAAGTTCTTCGTCAGGGACTGTCGCCACCCACTCCTTGAAGGTTGTGTCAACTTGTTGGCTATCACTGTTGGTTTTATCCAGTTGGACGAAGCGCTTGTCCTCAATCTGCCAACTAAAGGTATCGTGCTGGGCGATACCACCTAAGGCAGTACTGTGCACGATGATTTGGCGGTTAGGAATTTCCATCATCATACCGATAATAGAACCTTGTGGGATAAAGACCTTACTTCTATCCATTATCCTTTGATAGCCCTCGCTTTGTGTTAGTTCTTTGTGGAGACCAGGCGCATCAAAGGTATAAACTGCTGTGATCTGATTTTGCAAGTTTTGCTCAATTTGACTAGCAGCATAGATGGCTAGATTTCCTCCCTTGGAATGCCCGGCCAGAATGACCTTTTGCTTAGGGTGTTGGGCAAAAAAGTTCTTTAAATAGGAAAGGGCGTGCTTTTGAGCAGGAATTTCCTTCATATAAGTCAGGTGGAAATCTTCCTTCCAGCCAATGATACTGTCATCAGTCCCACGAAAGACAATCAGATAGGTATCGAGAGTGAGGCGGTAGGTCATAGCAGCAAATTGCTTTTGCAGCTCAGGGTCGATGTCGTTGATAAAATGGGAGAGTTTGCAATTTTTGAAGCGTTTGTGTTGAGATAGCTCAGCCAATAGCTGGAGGCGATTTTTGCTGGTCAACATGTTCGATTCTCTTGGAACCTGAGGAGCTAGGTCTAAAAGTCGCTGAGGAGTTGTGGAGACCAGATTGTCAAAGGAGAGGTAGGTGATTTCTGTTAAGGCTAGAATGTCTAATTCATTCAAAGGTAGGTCATAAAAGGAATCGTGTGCGACATCTTTTAGATAATCAAAAATACTGGCCATAAGAGCTCCTTTCTTTTTATTTATCTTATCACAATTCCATAGAATTTACTAGTTAGTTTGTATGGTCTTTATATACCAATCTATAATGATATGATTCAGATACATAGAAGACAGTTTGCTTTTATTTCAAACCTCTAAACATACTTGTTTGCATCTGTTTGTCGTCAATCCCATTCTCTTTTAAGAAATTTTTCATCTTATTTATATCATCAGGTTGGCCGGTTAAGATATAAATAGCTTGGTTGCCGTATTTCTCAACAGCATTTTTTAGAAATGCTTGGCTTTGAGAAAGGGTTTCGCTAGTTTTATAAGTTAGATTCGGATTGTTCTGACTAAGCTCTCTTAACTCATTATCAAAAATGCTTACTCCTTTGTCTAAATGATTAAGAATGATGGAGCGCTTACCAGCCCACTCTTTCACAACTGGACGTAGAGTAGAAATACCGACATCAGAGGCAAAACAAATCAGTGCTTGGTCATTGTCTTTAACAGATAAAGATGACTCCAGCCAACTCATCTCAATTTTACTACCAGCTGGTAAATGTGTTAAGGTTTCTTTAAACACGCTACCACTATTATGGGTTACAATAAGAATTTCATCCTCATCAGGAGTGGAAGCAAGGGTTAGCCATCGACTAGTCTGTTCCTCCTTTACTGGACTTTTGTCTGGATCAAACGAGCTGTCAGGAAGCTTAAACTGAGCATAGGAGCCAGCTTTCCATATTTGATTTTTTGGTTTTGTGATGTGAACTAAATACAAATCTCCGCTGGGATTTTCAATGGATTTTATCGATAAAGTTTGACTTCGTCCAAGATAGGTAATGATTCCCCAAGATATAAAGCCAAGCACTCCAAGTGTAGTTAGAATAATTATGAACATTTTTTTCCCTCGTTTCATTTTTAACTCCTATAGTGTAGTAATTTTCTATGAATGAATAATATTTTTTTTCATTCAATAATTTCCAAAAAATAAAGAAAAGATTTCTTTATTTCAGTATTCCTTTAATGAAGTTGGTTGCTAGTATTTCTACAGTTTTGCTAATATCTGGAAAATCATTTTCTGTGATATGCATATCCATGTAGTAAAATAGGTTGTAAACCTGTAAAATATCTTGAATTTTTTCTGGAGAATGACCTTCAGCCTGCAAACGATGAGTAAAAGTTTTTACGAGAAATTGATGAAATGGATTCGCGACTTTCCCTTCTTCTGAAGAATAGTAACTGTGTAACTCATCTGCAATAGCAGGATTATACCATTCAGCAAGAATTTTATTGGAAGAAATGAGAGTTCTGGACTGAGCAAAGAGTTGACTAATAAGACCAATCATATCAATTTCCCAATCCAGTTCTTCGATCATAGTTTGGCGAACACGATTGTTTTCATCAATATAGATATCTAAAAAAATAGCTTCTTTACTTTCATAATAGTTATAAAAAGATCCGACTGCCATATGAGCTTGTCTAGCAATTTCTGAAATTCCTGTCGCCTTGTATCCTTTTTTTGAAAAAACTTCATAAGCTGCGGATTTCAAAGCCTGTTTTTTGTCCAATTTGATTCACCTCTTTTCTGAATGAATATTAAATCTTGTTCATTCATATCTTAACAAATCTTTTTCAGATTGTCAATCTGAAAGCTAGAACTTTTTACGGATACCACTCGATAAGGAGCTTTTCAATGTTAGAAGAGTATAGAGTGTCGTTTTAACTACACTCAAGGTTTGGAAGAATAGATATAAATTTTGGTTAAGGGGATGGATAAAAGAACTGAAATGAAGGTTGAAAAAATTAAAAATAAAAGGGTAGGGCTGGCACAATGTATGAAAATAAGGTATGATATCAATGGGGTTATTCGCTATTTGTTTTTGAGCTGTTGTGACAAGGAAATGTCAAAAAAGTATTAGATACTAAGCCCTCTATTTATAATAAAGGATTTAAGACTCCTAGAATTAGCAAAGGAGAATCAGATGCACAAGATTTTATTAGTAGAAGATGATCAGGTCATTCGTCAACAGGTCGGGAAAATGCTCTCTGAATGGGGATTTGAAGTGGTTCTGGTAGAAGACTTTATGGAAGTGTTGAGTCTATTTGTCCAGTCGGAGCCTCATCTGGTTCTCATGGATATTGGCTTGCCCTTGTTTAATGGCTATCACTGGTGTCAGGAAATCCGCAAGATTTCCAAGGTACCTATCATGTTTCTGTCTTCGAGAGACCAGGCTATGGATATCGTTATGGCAATCAATATGGGAGCAGATGACTTTGTGACCAAGCCTTTTGACCAACAGGTTCTTTTAGCTAAGGTTCAAGGATTGTTGCGCCGTTCCTATGAGTTCGGGCGTGACGAGAGTTTACTGGAATATGCTGGTGTTATCCTCAATACCAAATCAATGGATGTACATTATCAAGGGCAAGTCTTGAACTTGACCAAGAACGAATTCCAGATTTTACGCGTGTTGTTTGAGCATGCAGGTAATATCGTAGCGCGTGACGACCTGATGCGAGAACTTTGGAACAGTGACTTTTTCATTGATGATAATACTCTCTCTGTCAATGTGGCTCGTTTGCGTAAAAAGTTGGAAGAGCAGGGCTTGATTGGATTTATCGAGACCAAGAAAGGAATAGGGTACGGATTAAAGCATGCTTGATTGGAAACAATTTTTTCTAGCCTATCTGCGCTCCCGTAGTCGTCTGTTTGTCTATCTGCTTGCTTTAGCATTTCTAGTTTTGCTTTTTCAGTTTTTATTTGCCAGTTTGGGAATTTACTTTCTCTACTTTTTCCTCTTGTGTTGCTTTGTAACCATTTTATTTTTCGCTTGGGACATATTGGTAGAAATGCAGGTATATCGTCAGGAAATTCTCTATGGGGAGAGGGAAGCTCAGTCTCCTTTGGAAAGAGTTTTAGCAGAAAAATTAGAAGCGCGTGAGATGGAACTTTATCAGCAGAGATCAGATTCAGAAAGAAAACTGACGGATTTACTGGATTACTATACCTTGTGGGTCCATCAGATTAAGACCCCCATTGCAGCCAGTCAACTCTTAGTTGCAGAAGTAGCCGACCGCCAACTGAAGCAGCAATTAGAACAGGAAATTTTCAAGATTGATTCCTATACCAATCTAGTTTTACAGTACCTGCGTTTAGAAAGTTTCCATGATGATTTGGTCTTGAAGCAGGTGCAAATTGAGGACTTGGTCAAGGAAATAATTCGTAAATATGCTCTTTTCTTTATTCAAAAAGGCCTAAATGTCAACCTATATGACCTTGATAAAGAAATTGTGACGGATAAGAAGTGGTTATTAGTGGTCATTGAACAAATTATCTCAAATAGTCTCAAGTACACCAAGGAAGGTGGTCTGGAGATTTATATGGAAGGCCAGGAACTCTGTATCAAGGATACGGGAATCGGGATAAAAAACAGTGATGTCCTCCGAGTCTTTGAACGTGGCTTCTCAGGATATAATGGACGCCTAACTCAGCAGTCATCTGGACTTGGCCTCTATCTATCTAAGAAAATTTCTGAAGAACTGGGGCACCAGATTCGTATCGAGTCTGAGGTTGGAAAAGGAACGATAGTGCGGATTCAGTTTGCTCAAGTAAACTTAGTCCTTGAGTGAGAAGAGACAATGAGTTTTTACCCAATCTCTTTTTGCTATATTTCAGGATATTTGAAGACTGTTTTTTACAAAACCAATAATAGAATTTTTAATACGGAATATAGTATAAATACTGGTTCAAAGTGAAGTTTTGTATGCTTTATACTTTTGTTGAGTATAAAATCTATAAACTAAGGGTGAATTACAAAAATTAATTTGAGATGAAGTGAATTGTAGACTTGGGAAATGTCTCCTATTCGATTTCAGAATGAATCGTTGATACAGGATTAAAAGAACTGCAGCTTTCTTTTTATTTTGAATGAGATAGGTGTATATAGATTTATGTAACTGGTGTAGAACTGTTTCCAAGAATTTATTGAATGTATCGAATACACACATTCTATTGATTTTGAACCAGTTTTTAATTTCTAAATATTATAATAGTTTTATCAAGTAAAAGGAGACTGCCATGATTGGAGACAATATAAAATTCTTACGAAAATCACATAATCTGATATAACCAGAATTTTCACGGATTGTGGGTGTGTCACGAAATAGCCTAAATCGTTAGAAAAACTGAAAAAGCTTACTTTCAATAGAAGTATTGGAAATATTCATTTTACATCTATCAAAGAAACATGGGATAGACCTATATTTTACAAAATAGCAAATTATATTTTGAATGATAGTAAAAACTGCAGTACTTGTGTGATTTACAATTATTGCACTCAATGTCCGAGTATCGGACTATCTGAAATAGGGAATAGTAGAGATTGTTCTGCGATATGTAAAAAAACGCATTAGCAAGGAGTATCGTATATGCTACCATATCTTAAAACTATTAGATGGTATCTCTTCTTTAATTTTCTTTTTGGTGTAGTATCGAATATCTGCACAGCTTTGTTACCGTATTTCACGCAGGCATTAATCAAAGGGGATTATCAAGTAGCTCTATATGGTTACTCTATGTCAGTGGCTGGCTATTTGAGTTGTAACTATATCCAAATGATACTTGATTGGAAGCAGGGGATTATCTTTTCGACTACTTTGAAAAATGAGTGGTTTCGTTCACTTCTGGGACTCAGTCACCACGATTTCAAGCAGAAAACAGTAGCAGAGTATATTTCCTATCAATCTAATGACCTAGATTCGTTGGAAAAGGATTACCTTCCTCCATTGATGAGTTTTATCAAACAAATTTTACGTATCATCATTTACGCTTTCATTATTAGCAGAACAATTAATCCTATTGTATCACTGATTTTAATCTTTTCTACTGGAATTAGTATTCAAATTCCTAAAATCGTTGGGAAGTTGACCGCTAATCGTAGACAGGTTTACTTGAAAAAACAAGGAGATTACTATCGAACTTTGGAGGATTTGCTCATGGGACATCATTTGGTAAATAAACTAACTATGTCGCATTTTTTGAATCAACAAAAGAGTTCTCTAAAGAATTTGCAGGATAAGTATTTTAAGTATGGTTTGACAAAAATTACAGGCATCTTATTGACAGGTGTTTCTTTTGAATTCATTAGTCTTGTTCTGTTTATTTATTTAGCCTACTCTCTATCTCACCAGCAACTCGGTATTCCTGAGGTGGTGGCGAGTTTCGGATATATTAATGCTTTTTCTGAACCAATACAGGAAATCCTTTATGATTTACAAATGTTAGAGTCCGTAAAGCCTGTAATCAAGAGTTTTCAAAACATTGTTGGGAGACCCGTTTCAGTTCAAGCACCTCAACATTCTTTTGATACGATTACTTTGAAAAACATTTCCAAACAACTGGGAGAATCAAAATTGATAATTACTTCCGCTACGATTCAAAAAGGGGATAAAATTGCGCTTATTGGTAAGAATGGGTCTGGAAAAAGTAGTCTTCTCAACATTTTAAATGGAACAGATGAAGATTTTGAAGGACAAATTGTGCTAGATGGGCTTGTTTTGGACCATCTTTGGGGAAGATTCGGTATGATTCTGCAACAAGAACATACATTTATTTCGAGTTATGAAAATAATGTAACGCTATTCAATAGTTTCAATGAAAAATTCAGAGAAGAAGATTTTGAAAAAATTCCACCACAATCCCTGTCAGGTGGTCAGCAACAACGAATGTATTTAAATCGTGAGAAAAATCGTAAAAATCCATTGCTTATCCTAGACGAACCTTTCTCTGCCTTGGATACTAATCAGTTTAAAATGGAATTGGAAAGAGTTCTGGAACTACCAAGTGCCGTCATTGTTACTTTACATCGCCAAAACGAATTATTAAGTAAGTTTGACCAAGTTTGGGAAATTAAGAATGGAGAACTTGTAATTTTGAAATAGCTAAATTATAAAGAATAAAACGCATAGTATCAAGGTTCAGGAGATACCGTTTTTCCTTCTTCGGATAAGGAAACAAAAATTTCTTGCTTCATCTATCTATTCAATTGATAGATTTCTTCGAAGAAAGACTGTAAAATTTTTGATATAATGTTAAGGATGGACTGACGGATATTTAAAGGATAATTTTCAAAAGAATAACAGGTGAGAAGAAAAATATGTAAGATTGGACAGAAGTCTCTCTACCATCATCCATGCAGAAACAAAATTATACGAAATAAAAGGAGTAACCAATGACTGGAAACTATTCAACACGTGAATACCGTGAGAAATTATATGATGATCTTCATGTTCGATTAAGAGATACAGTGATTTTGATGTGTGCGATTTTTATTGCCTCTATTGGCCTAAATATGAATTCAACAGCTGTCATTATTGGAGCCATGCTGATTTCCCCTCTTATGACACCGATTGTTGGACTGGGGTTTGGTGATGGAGATCATGTCCTATCTTCACTTTGATTATTGGAAAAAAACGGCTCGGTCAGGAGCTAGTATGAATAAGGAGAACAAATGAAACGTTTAAAAATGTTATGGCATATTATGCAGGTTACGGGTTTTACTCGGTTTGCTCTGAGTTTTGTGACCTTTGTTTTTGGGTCAGGAGGCGTGCTTTTCCTAGTTGAACCTGCTATCACAAATTACGGAGACGGTCTTTGGTATGCTTTTGTGACTTCGACGACTGTCGGCTACGGGGATCTCCTAGCTGTGACCTTGATTGGAAGGATTACCAGTGTCTTCTTGACGATTTATGGGCTCATATTTTTTGGCTGTTTATCAGCTGTTATTTTTAATTATTATACCAATTTAAATAAGGAAAGAGGAGAGGACAAATGACTGCCAATTATTCAACACGGGAATACCGTGAGAAATTATACGATGACCTTCATGTTCGATTGAGAGATACAGCGATTTTGATGTGTGCAATTTTTATTGCCTCTATCGGACTAAATATGAATTCAACAGCTGTCATTATAGGAGCCATGTTGATTTCACCTCTCATGACACCGATTGTTGGACTGGGATTCGGTTTAGCTATTTTTGATACGCGTTTAATCAAGCAATCTCTAGAGGTTTTATTGACTCAAGTGTTGGTCAGTTTGCTTGTCTCGACTCTGTATTTCTGGATTTCTCCCTTGTCTTATGCAAGTAGCGAGTTGATTGCACGAACCTCTCCAACCATTTGGGATGTCCTCATTGCTATTGCTGGTGGGATTGCTGGTGTGATCGGTTCAAGGAAAAAAGAAGCAAACAATATCGTGCCAGGAGTAGCCATTGCTACAGCTCTGATGCCGCCTATCTGTACTGCTGGCTATGGTTTAGCTAATGGGAATGTACGATTTTTATTGGGGGCTCTCTATCTTTTCTTGATCAACTGTGTCTTTATCATGCTAGCCAACATTGTTGGAACAAGAATTTTGATGAGAAAATCTCCTTTAACTTCATTTAAAGAGCTGAGCATTAAAATGAGAATTGGCTTGATATCTTTGATTGTATTGTTGATTCTTCCAGCTAGCTATTCGGCAGTTACTCTGACAATAGAACAAGCGCGCAAAGAAGGGATCAAACAGTTTGTAGGAAAAGAGTTCGCCAATTATACGGTTATTAATCAAGTCTACAAGTCAAGTAACAATGAATTGGTCTTGACGGTTGTTGGAGATCCGATTTCAGAAGAAGAATTAGAAACACTCCACCAAAAACAAGCCTCTTACGGTATTCAATCTGTTCAATTGAAAGTGAATCAAGTTCAGAACTCGCCAACATTAGATAGTGAAGCGACCAAGGAATTTTATGAAAACATTGACAAGTATATTGATCAAAAACTCTCTGAAAAAGATTCACAAAAAGATCTCGTAAAAGAAAATGAAGCAGACAAGGATTGAGGATATTGACCTTATCTAACTCATGAAAGCAAATCTTGTGTGGTGGTTTGGTCAATCACTACTAGCTCGGATTAAATAATACTCTTCGAAAATCAAATTCAAACCACGTCAGCGTCGCCTTACCGTACTCAAGTACAGCTTGCGGCTAGCTTCCTAGTTTGCTTTTTGATTTTCATTGAGTAAAAATATAAAAAGCAACAGCTGAAATAGTTGTTGCTTTTTAGGTAGCTAGGATTTTATCTCTTATTTCTCAACGCGTGATTTGTTGGCGATATCAGCTAGGATAGCTTGAACAAAGTCATCAACTGAGACAGTTTGTGTTTCTTTTTGTCCGTAGCGACGAACGTTGACTGTTCCGTCTTCCATTTCCTTGTCCCCAACGATCAATTGGTAAGGAATCTTGCTTGTTTGTGACGCACGGATCTTGAACTGCATTTTTTCATTGCGCTCATCTACATCTGCACGAACACCACGGTCACGGAGTTTCTTAGCCACTTCCCAAGCGTAGTCCACGTGTTTTTCGTTAGATACTGGGATGAGGGTTACTTGGTGTGGTGCAAGCCATGTTGGGAAGGCACCCTTGTAGTTCTCAATCAAGATAGCTGTAAAGCGCTCCATAGTAGAGATTACACCACGGTGGATCATAACTGGACGGTGTTCCTCACCATCAGCTCCGATGTATTTAAGGTCGAAGCGTTCTGGAAGCAAGAAGTCAAGTTGGATAGTAGAAAGGGTTTCTTCTTTTCCAAGGGCTGTCTTAACTTGAATATCCAATTTTGGTCCGTAGAAGGCTGCTTCACCTTCGGCTTCAAAGTAGTCCACGCCCATTTCATCAAGGGCTGCACGAAGCATGGTTTGAGCATTTTCCCACATCTCATCGTTGTCAAAGTACTTATGAGTATCTTGAGGGTCACGAAGAGAGAGACGGAAGCGGTATTCAGTCAAGTTGAAGTCTTCATAAACATCGATAATCAACTGAAGAGCACGTTGGAATTCTTCTTGGATTTGTTCTGGAGTCACAAAGAGGTGACCGTCGTTGAGAGACATTTCACGCACACGTTGAAGACCAGTAAGGGAGCCAGATTTTTCGTAGCGGTGCATCATACCGATTTCAGCGATACGGATTGGCAACTCACGGTAAGAGTGAACATGATGTTTGAAGACTTGGATGTGGTGCGGACAGTTCATTGGACGAAGGACAAATTCTTCCCCGTCACCCATGTCCATAGTTGGGAACATGTCTTCTTGGTAATGATCCCAGTGACCAGAAGTCTTGTAAAGCTCAACAGAAGCAAGTGGTGGAGTGTAGACGTGTTGGTAGCCTGAAGCTAGCTCTTTGTCAACGATGTAGCGTTCCAACTCACGACGAATAGTCGCACCATTTGGCAACCAGAATGGCAAACCTTGACCAACCTCTTGAGAAATCATGAAGAGGTCAAGCTCTTTACCAAGTTTACGGTGGTCACGTTCCTTGGCTTCTTCACGCATTTGAAGGTAGTTCTTCAAGTCTTTTTTGTCAAACCAAGCTGTACCATAGATACGTTGCATCATAGCGTTGTCGCTATTTCCACGCCAGTAAGCACCTGCTACATGGAGAAGGTGGAAGATTTGGATACGACCTGTTGAAGGGACGTGTGGGCCACGGCAAAGGTCTACATATTCACCCTGACGGTAGATGGTCAAACCACCTTCGTCTTCTGAGTGTTCTTCAATCAATTCCAACTTGTAAGGGTCATTTTTGAAGATTTCACGTGCCTCGTCTTTAGTAACTTCTTCACGGATTGATGGGAAGTTTTCTTTGACAATTTTTTGCATTTCTTCTTCGATACGAGGAAGGTCTTCGTTAGAGATTTGACCAGCTGTGTTGTCAGTATCGTAGTAGAAACCATCTTCGATAGCTGGACCAACCCCCAAGTGAATGTCTGGGAAAAGACGACGAGCTGCTTGGGCGAACAAGTGAGCAGCTGAGTGACGCAAGATTGGAAGGGCATCTTCGTGATCAGGTGTCACGATTTCGATGCTTCCATCTTCAGTGATAGCACGAGTAGTGTCGATGAGTTTGCCGTTGAATTTACCAGCCAAGGCCTTTTTAGCTAGGGAATTGCTGATAGATTGGGCAATTTCAAAAGTTGTAACGCCAGATTCGAATTCACGAACAGCGCCATCTGGGAAAGTAATGTTAATCATGATGTTCTCCTTACTTATATTATTGACGAATGTGTTAACCCTATTCTGAAAACAGGGACAGAGGATTGTGAAAGCTAGAAAAACAAAAAGCGACATCCTCGAAAGGACGTCGCAACGTGGTTCCACCTTCATTTATGTTCCTCAAAAAAGAGGGACACCTCTGATTGGCTCTAACGTGGCCACCGTTTTATGTTTTCATAAAAAACGCAAGAGTAGTGTCAGTTTAGGCTTCCTATGCGTTTCCAGCAACCACGCACTCTCTGGTAGAAAGGGACTAAGTGACTTGTCTCTATGGATTATTATAGCATGATTGTGAGATTTTTCAAGGATTTTGTGAAAGTTTTTGTTTTTCATTTTTGTAGAATATGCTTGATGACAATACCGGAAGCCATGCCCATCAGAGCCAAGGTTTCATAGATTAGTAAGTAAATTAGTATAAACTCACCAAAAGTTATGATAGTAAAGCAAAAGAGCAGTCCGTTACCAATTAACCACCAAAGTGAGAAACGGAAACGGTAGCTATAGAGTAACGATATAATCAAGATTACCAGAGGTGTAAAGAAGAGAATATTATTTACGTAGAGACTCTTGAGCAAAAGGGGGTCAGAAATGATTAGTGATAACAACTCATAAAGTGGCCAATAAAAGAAAAATATGACCAGATAGTAGGGGAGATGGGAATAGAATCTAGGCATGACAATTACCTCGTTTAAAAACAGATAACTTAGATCTCTTGCTATAATTATTATAGCATGTTTAAAACAAGAAAGTAAATCTGTTGACAAAGAAGTTAGTTATTGGTAGAATAGGGATTGTCGTAAAGACAAATAACTTCTTCTTGGTTACAGGCATGCCAACCTGTCACTCGGATGAAGCCAAATAAAAAGGAGAAACATCATGGCAATCTCAAAAGAGAAAAAAAATGAAATCATCGCACAATATGCACGTCACGAAGGTGATACAGGTTCAGTAGAGGTTCAAGTTGCTGTCCTTACTTGGGAAATCAACCACCTTAACGAACACATCAAACAACACAAAAAAGACCACGCTACTTACCGTGGATTGATGAAGAAAATCGGTCGCCGTCGTAACTTGCTTGCATACTTGCGTAAAAACGACGTTAACCGTTACCGTGAGTTGATCAACTCTCTAGGACTTCGTCGCTAATCTGCTTTATTTTCCACTTACATTGCGTTGTCACCTTACCTCGATATACTCAAGTATTATCTTCGGTTACGGTTCCTAGCACTGTAAGGTAAAATAAACCAGAATGATCTCCCTTCGGGGAGATTTTTTTGTTTCACTGAAAGTTTCGTACATTCTTCTTCTCGCCGTCTAGTCTATAAACGGTTTATCCAGCAAGAATCATGATGCTAAGGGCGTAAGAAATCCGTATGAAAATAGGGAAATGACACAGTGTTCGATGAACACAAGGAGTTTCATCTTTTTCACTAGGATTTTAGCCCGGGCTCAAATCAGCTCTCGGACTTCAGAGGGCTCTTTTATTGAGGTTTTATCGGTCACAATTTTGGAGACTACAAAAACCTCAAATGGTATCAGCTAATTACACCATAAAGGTGCGCAGCTACTCGAAGAGCCCACACTTTACGAAGTAAAGTATAGTATGTTATACTTTACATGAAAGTAGTCACCGAATTCCAGTTAGAAATTACTTTGTAACTACGTTTTGAGGAGGAGTAAAATGCTTTCCTATGTTCGACATTACCCACTAGCGATAGCTAAATTAATGTGTCTGTGCTCTCCTAAAATCTGCTGATTTATTACTGACTAATACAGGAGGTTTTTTATGGGACAGACAATCATATCTGCTATTGGTGTTTATATTTCCACCAGTATCGATTATTTAATTATTTTATTTATTTTATTTGCACAGCTATCACAGAATAAACAAAAATGGCATATTTATGCGGGGCAATATCTAGGCACAGGCTTACTTGTAGGGGCGAGTTTAGTTGCTGCTTATGTCGTTAATTTCGTGCCTGAAGAATGGATGGTTGGATTGCTTGGTTTAATCCCTATCTATTTAGGGATTCGCTTTGCAATTGTTGGAGAAGGTGAGGAAGAAGAGGAAGAAGAGGAAGAAATTATTGAAAGATTAGAACAAAGCAAGGCAAATCAACTGTTTTGGACAGTTACATTGCTAACAATTGCGTCTGGCGGAGATAATTTAGGTATCTATATACCTTATTTTGCTTCGTTAGATTGGTCACAGACCCTCGTGGCCTTGCTTGTGTTTGTAATCGGCATAATTATCTTATGCGAGATTAGTCGGGTGTTATCCTCTATTCCGTTAATATTCGAGACAATTGAAAAATACGAGCGAATCATTGTGCCCTTAGTATTCATTGTACTTGGACTATACATCATGTATGAAAATGGCACGATAGAGACTTTTCTGATCGTGTAGATTTTTTTGTTTCACTAGGATTTTAGCCCGGGCTCAAATCAGCTCTCTGATTTTCAGAGGGCTTTTTGCGTAGGCACCTTACCTCGATATACTCAAGTATTATCTTTGGTTACGGTTCCTAGCACTGTATGGAAAAACCAACCATAATTTTTCTGATTTTAATTGTATTTTTTCCATAGCTTGTTACACAGTTGAAAATATGGTATACTTTTCATGAGAATTTTCTAAATTTTTAATATTCTATCAAAGGAGGTTTGCATGCTTTCCAAATTTTCTGGAAGCCGACAAGACCAGCAATTTGTGTTACTTTTAGGTATTTTGCTAGGTGTTTTAGGGATTTCTCTCTTTCTAGCAGTTTCTATGGGATCTGTTGCGATTGATCTAGGAGCTACCTATCGGATTATTTTGAGCAGGTTGGGATTTCCTCTTGAGATAGGAGAGGTTTCCAAGTCTACTCTTGCCATTGTATGGAACATGAGATTCCCTCGAGTATTGTTAGGTCTGATAGTGGGGGCTGGTCTTTCTATGTGTGGTAGCGTGATGCAGTCTACAGTGAACAATCCCATCGCAGAGCCTTATGTCTTAGGAATATCTGCGGGTGCAACTCTAGGGGCAACCTTGAGCATCATTCTTGGTTTAAAAGTGATGATTAGCCTTGGAGCTTTTCTTGGAGCTATTTTGGCAACAATTGCTGTCCTCATCATTGCCTCTATGCAGGGAAGGATGACGACTTCTAGTCTGATTTTATCAGGAACGGTGGTCAATGCTCTCTTTCTGGCTTTTTCAAACTTTATTATCTCAGTTGGTGCTAATGCGGACAGTGTGATGACCATTAAGTTTTGGACCATGGGCTCGCTTGCTGGGACTACCTGGGCAGACTTGGTCCTGCCAACTATAATAGTAGGAATGGCCTTTCTATTTTTCTCTACTCAGTATCGTGTTTTCAATGCGATGATGATGGGAGATGAGGCTGCTTTAACTTTGGGGATTCCCTTACGCTTTTATTGGTATCTTTATGTGACCATGGTGGCTGTGCTGACAGCAGTCTTAGTGGCAACCTGTGGGATTATTGGATTTGTCGGTCTGATTACTCCACATTTAGCTCGAGGGTTAGTAGGAACGAATTACAAGAGGCTTTTTCCTGTTGCAACCTTGATGGGTTCCCTCTTTGTCATCTGGGCAGACGTACTCTCTCGTATCATCATTCCAAACGCAGAGCTTCCTATTGGTATTTTCACAGCCTTAGTAGGTGCTCCCTTCTTTATCTATATTGTTGGAGGTAGGCGAAGGGAGGTGAGGGTCTGATATGGACTTGATTTGTCAGGATATCCATTTTGGACTAGGAGAGAAAAAAATCCTCAAAGGAGTCTCTCTTAAGGTTGAGGGGAATCAATTTCACACGATATTAGGACCAAATGGAAGCGGAAAAACCAGCTTGCTTAAACTCCTCTATCGTCAGGAAAAGGCGGACAAAGGCTTGATAAGCCTAGATGGAAAGCCGCTGGATCATTGGTCACTCAAAGAAACAGCCAAGCAAATGGCAGTTGTGACCCAGTTTAACCAACTGCAGTTTGATTGTACAGTTGAAGAAATCGTCTTGCTGGGAAGAACTCCCCACCTCTCTTTTTTACAGAAGGAAAGGGAAAGGGATTTTACTCTCGTTCAAGATGCCCTCGTTAAGGTGGATATGCTCGAGAAGAAAACTCGTCTCTATTCGTCTCTGTCAGGGGGAGAGAAACAGCGAGTTTTGTTAGCCCGAGCCTTGGCGCAAGAACCGACTCTCTTGCTCCTGGACGAACCAACCAATCACTTGGATATCAAGTATCAGCTAGACTTGTTGACCATTGTGAAGAATCTCAAGGTCAATGTTCTAGCTGTCCTACATGATATTCAACTTGCTTGTCGCTATTCGGATTATCTCTATCTGATGAAAGAGGGAGAAATCCTTTACCAAGGGACTCCAAAGGAGACCATCACCCCTGAGTCATTGCAAACTGTATACGGAGTTCAAAGTCAGGTGACTTGGACCGAGGATCAGCAAGCTATGATTCACTATTTATAAGAATGAAAAGGAAAACAAGATGAAAAAAACACTAAGCATTTTACTCGTAACAGTAGCTACCCTAACTATGGCAGCTTGTGGCAACACTAGTACAGAAAAAGCTACCACACAATCTAGCACAGAGACAAGTCAAAAGGCTAACGCAGAGACGACTTATCCACTAACGGTCAAAACCTATGACGCGAAAGGGAATGAAGTCGAACAAGTCTTTGACAAGGCACCTGAAAAAGTTATCACTAACAATCTTTCAACCACTGAAATCTTATTGGAGTTGGGGTTGAAGGATAAAATTGCTGGCATGCTTAATCCTGATAATGCTGTGACGGACAAATACAAGGACGCGATTGCGACGATTCCTCAAATTGGAGATAAAAAAACAGTCTCACAAGAAACAGTCCTTTCTTATGAGCCAGACGCTGTGATGGGGCGAAACATGATGTTTTCTGAAAAATCCTTGGGGACAGTTAGCACTTGGAATGAAAACAAAATCCCAGTTTATACTCAAAAAGCTTCTCTCTCAACGATTCAGCAAGATTTGGGGAATATCGTAGAAGATGTCAAAAATCTTGGAATGATTTTTAATGTTCAGGACAAGGCCAATGAATACGCAGCCCAATTACAAACTAAAATTGACGCTGTTAAGAAAGCAAATCCAGCAAGCCAAGGTGAAAAGAAAAAGGCTTTGATTATGGTTGCTTATAATGATGAAACCTTCGGTGCCTACAAGTCTGCTTTGCAAGAAAGTTTGCTGAACCAACTTGGTTATACAAACGTTGCTACGGGGACATCAGGCTTGACCTTGGAAAATCTCGTGTCAATGGATCCTGAATTGATTATCTATGTAACCAGCGATCGTAATAAAAAATTGGATGAAAAAGCAGTAGAGTTGATGAAGGCAAATGCTGTTTTGGAAAGCGTTCCTGCTATTAAGAATCAAAAAATCATGACCATCTCTTACGATGAATTGATGGACTATGGTCCAGCAGTGATTGATTCCCTTGAGAAAATCAATGACTTTATCAATAAATAATGAGTTTGATTGGGAAGGAATTCAAGTCAAAATCAGCCTTCCTTCTAACTACGACCCCAATCAAACCTATCCGGCTATTTTATTGAATGATGGAAACTTGGATTTTCTATCGTCCCTTTCAGAATCTGTGATTTTAGTGGGCTTGACTTCTAAAAATCGCCTAGACGACTACACGCCCTGGAAGACATCTGCTCTGAGAGATGGAGCTCAAGATTTTGGCGGTCAGGCAACTGCCTATCATGATCATTTATTTGGAGATCTTTTAGATAAGTTGCAGTCGCTTTATCGCCTGGACGAAACTCGCCTTGCTTATGGAGGGTATTCACTAGGTGGTTTGGCGGCAGTCTACAGTCTTTTCAGCTTTGACAAGGTTTCCTGTGTCTTCTCCATCTGTGGTTCCTTTTGGTATCCTGATTTTGTGACTTACTGTAGGGAAGAAAAGGTGAAAAATTTGGACTGTTTGCTGTATTTACAGAATGGGCAAACAGAAGGAGCCAATCATAGCAATCGTTTGGTTCAAGCACCGGTATATGCTGAACAGATCCATACCAGTCTTCAGAAATGCTATCCGAATGGCCAGTTTGTCTTTGACCTCTATGGGCATCATGAGCAAGTGGCTGAGCGATTTTTAGCCTTTTCTAGCTGGTTGGCCCAAAAATGGAAAATCAAATAAAAGAATTATCCCTTGGCTTTTGCCAAGGGATTGTTGTATTTTTTAACCAAGAGCCTCTCTTTTCTTATCTGGATTCCAGACGAAGCTTGCGATAAAGCTAAAGATGATGGTTAGGATAGCGAGGATAATGGCAAGGATGAGGGCAGGGATGCGGATAAACCACCAGAGTGGGTTCGGTTTTTTATTATTGTGCCATTGTTTGGTTTCTTCGTCCAAACGTTGGAATTCTGCTTGGATTCGATTGGCGACTGTTTCAATGCCTTCATCATTCATTTTCTTGATATCTGAGATATCAATTGGATTTCCAAAGTTCATATCGACACGTTCACGGCTAACCAAGCCCTTCAAAGTCATAGGACCTGTGTAGGTAACCGGCATGATACGGACCTTGGCCATTTTGGCAATCAGAGCTACGCCACCCTTGACATCGTTTGAGTGTCGGCTTCCACTTGGAAACATGATGAGAGAGCGGTCACTTTTTTTGAGAACATTGATAGGATATTTGATGGCTGAGGCGCTAGGATTTTCACGGTCGATAGGAAAGGCACCACACATACGAATCCACCAGCCAAAGATACGGTTGGTAAAGAGCTCTTTTTTGGCCATAAAGATAAATTGTTTTGGTTTGGTCGCAAAGGCCATATAAACTGGATCCCACCAGGTGCGGTGAGGTGCAACCAAAATATAATTTTCATCTTGATTAGGAATTTTATCAGTATTATGATAATGGGCATTGCCATTGATGGACCATAGGAGCAATACAACCAATCCACGTAAATAAGTATAAAACATGCGATCTCCTTCGATTATTTTCTTGTTATTATTATACCTTATCAAAGGAGGGCTGGCAAACTTTTCCCTTGACTAGGTTCGTATTTGGGATGAGATTAGAATTCTTTTAGAAAAAATGATATGATAGAATTCATGGATAAAAATAAGATTATGGGATTAACCCAAAGAGAAGTCGAGGAAAGACAGGCTAAGGGCTTGGTCAATGATTTTACCGCATCGGCTAGTACAAGCACTTGGCAAATCGTTAAACGAAATGTCTTTACCCTTTTTAATGCTTTGAACTTTGCCATTGCTTTGGCACTAGCCTTTGTGCAGGCTTGGAGCAATCTGGTCTTCTTTGCCGTTATCTGCTTTAACGCTTTTTCTGGGATTGTGACTGAGCTGCGGGCCAAACACATGGTGGACAAGCTCAATCTCATGACTAAGGAAAAGGTTAAAACCATTCGTGATGGCCAGGAAGTAGCTCTGAATCCTGAAGAATTGGTTTTAGGAGACGTCATTCGTTTGTCTGCTGGGGAGCAGATTCCTAGTGATGCCTTGGTTCTAGAAGGTTTTGCGGAAGTCAATGAAGCCATGTTGACCGGTGAGAGTGATTTGGTGCAAAAGGAAGTTGACGCCTTGCTTTTGTCTGGAAGTTTCCTAGCCAGTGGGTCAGTTTTGGCTCAAGTCCACCATGTCGGGGCAGACAACTATGCTGCTAAACTCATGCTGGAAGCCAAGACCGTTAAACCGATCAACTCACGTATCATGAAATCGCTGGACAGGTTAGCTGGTTTTACTGGGAAGATTATCATTCCTTTTGGTCTAGCTCTCTTGCTAGAAGCCTTGCTTTTAAAAGGCCTGCCTCTTAAGTCATCTGTTGTAAATTCGTCGACAGCCCTTTTGGGGATGTTGCCCAAGGGAATCGCCCTTTTGACCATCACTTCGCTTTTGACTGCGGTTATTAAGCTGGGCTTGAAAAAGGTCTTGGTACAGGAGATGTACTCTGTTGAGACCTTGGCGCGCGTGGATATGCTCTGTCTGGACAAGACGGGCACCATCACCCAAGGAAAGATGCAGGTGGAGGCTGTTCTTCCACTGACGGAAACTTACGGTGAAGAGGCTATTGCCAGAATCCTGACAAGCTATATGGCCCATAGTGAGGATAAAAATCCAACAGCTCAAGCTATTCGCCAACGTTTTCAAGGCCGGGTAGCCTATCCTATGCTTTCGAATCTTCCTTTCTCAAGCGACCGCAAGTGGGGTGCTATGGAATTGGAAGGTCTGGGGACAGTTTTCTTAGGAGCGCCTGAGATGTTGCTGGACTCTGAAGTCCCAGAAGCCAGAGAGGCTTTGGAGAGAGGGTCACGTGTCTTGGTCTTAGCTCTTAGTCAGGAGAAACTGGACCACCACAAACCACAGAAACCATCTGATATTCAGGCTCTAGCCTTGCTGGAGATCTTGGATCCGATTCGAGAGGGAGCAGCAGAGACGCTGGACTATCTCCGTTCTCAGGAAGTGGGGCTCAAGATTATCTCTGGTGACAATCCAGTCACTGTATCCAGCATTGCTCAGAAGGCTGGTTTTGCGGACTACCACAGCTATGTAGATTGCTCGAAAATCACGGATGAGGAATTGGTTGCTATGGCTGAGGAGACAGCTATTTTCGGACGTGTTTCCCCTCATCAAAAGAAACTCATCATCCAAACGCTGAAAAAAGCGGGTCATACAACGGCTATGACAGGGGACGGAGTCAATGATATCTTGGCTCTTCGTGAGGCGGATTGTTCTATTGTGATGGCTGAGGGAGATCCTGCGACTCGTCAGATTGCCAATTTGGTTCTTTTGAACTCAGACTTTAATGATGTTCCTGAGATTCTCTTTGAAGGTCGTCGCGTGGTTAATAACATCGCCCATATCGCACCGATTTTCTTGATTAAGACCATCTATTCCTTCTTGTTAGCAGTCATCTGTATCGCCAGTGCTCTTCTGGGACGGTCTGAGTGGATCTTGATCTTCCCTTTCATTCCGATCCAGATTACCATGATTGACCAGTTTGTGGAAGGTTTCCCACCATTCGTTCTGACTTTTGAGCGAAATATCAAACCTGTTGAGCCAAATTTCCTCAGAAGGTCTATGCTTCGTGCCCTACCAAGTGCCCTTATGGTTGTGTTCAGCGTTCTTTTTGTGAAAATATTTGGAAGTAGCCAAGGTTGGTCTGAGTTAGAAATCTCAACTCTACTCTATTATCTCTTGGGGTCAATTGGTTTCTTATCCGTATTTAGAGCCTGCATGCCATTTACCCTATGGCGTGTCCTCTTGATTGTTTGGTCAGTAGGAGGCTTCCTAGCCACAGCTCTCTTCCCAAGGATCCAGAAACTGCTTGAAATTGCGACACTTACAGGACAAACACTCCCTGTTTATGGTGTCATGATGTTGGTCTTTACCGTGATTTTCACCCTGACTAGTCGCTATCAAGCCAGAAAATAAAGAAAGGCTGCAATCTGTGGATTGCGGTCTTTTTAGGTACAAGATTACCAGCTGAAATGTGGTATAATAAGGGGTAATAGAGTTTGGAAAGTGAGAGAAGATGATTTCAAAGAGATTAGAATTAGTGGCTTCCTTTGTGCCACAGGGAGCCATTTTGCTAGATGTGGGAAGTGACCATGCTTATCTGCCTATCGACTTGGTCGAAAGAGGCCAAATCAAAAGCGCCATTGCAGGTGAGGTTGTGGAAGGTCCCTACCAATCTGCGGTCAAAAATGTTGAGGCTCACGGCCTAAAGGAGAAAATTCAGGTTCGTTTAGCCAATGGCTTGGCAGCTTTTGAAGAGCCTGACCAAGTGTCGGTCATCACCATTGCAGGTATGGGCGGCCGTTTGATTGCTAGGATTTTAGAAGAAGGCTTGGACAAGTTAGCTAATGTAGAGCGGTTAATCCTCCAACCTAATAATCGTGAAGACGACTTGCGTATCTGGTTACAAGAGAACGGATTTCAGATTGTAGCTGAAAGCATCTTAGAAGAAGCTGGCAAGTTTTACGAGATTTTGGTGGTGGAAGCAGGACAAATGAAGCTATCAGCCAGCGATGTCCGCTTTGGACCTTTCTTGTCCAAAGAGGTCAGTCCAGTCTTTGTCCAAAAATGGCAAAAAGAAGCTGTTAAGCTAGAGTTTGCCCTAGGACAAATCCCAGAAAAAAATCTGGAGGAACGTCAAGTTCTAGTAGATAAGATTCAAGCCATCAAGGAGGTTCTCCATGCTAGCAAGTGAAGTGATTAACGTGTATGAAGCCTTTTGCCCTCAGGAATTTTCCATGGAGGGAGACAGTCGTGGCCTGCAAATTGGCACTTTAGACAAGGATATCCAAAGGGTCATGGTGGCTCTGGATATTCGTGAAGAAACGGTGGCTGAAGCCATTGAAAAGGGTGTGGACTTGATTATTGTCAAGCACGCGCCGATTTTCCGTCCCATCAAGGATTTGGTAGCTAGCCGTCCACAAAATCAGATTTACATTGATCTCATTAAGCATGACATCGCAGTTTATGTCAGCCATACCAATATTGACATCGTTGAAAATGGTCTCAATGACTGGTTCTGTCAGATGCTAGGAATCGAGGAGACAACTTATCTGCAGGAAACAGGTCCTGAACGTGGAATTGGACGTATTGGGAATATTCAGCCTCAGACCTTTGGAGAATTAGCCCAACATGTCAAGCAAGTCTTTGGTCTAGATAGTCTTCGATTGGTGCATTATCAAGAGACTGATTTGCAGAAGCCTATTTCAAGAGTGGCCATCTGTGGTGGTAGCGGGCAGTCATTCTATAAGGATGCTTTGGCTAAAGGAGCGGATGTCTATATCACTGGTGATATTTACTACCACACTGCCCAGGATATGCTGTCTGATGGTTTGCTAGCGTTAGACCCAGGTCACTATATTGAAGTGCTTTTTGTGGAAAAAATCGCAGAGCTTCTTAATCAATGGAAAGGAGAAAAGGGCTGGACTATCGATATTGTACCTAGTCAAGCATCGACCAATCCTTTCCACCATATCTAGTTAGAAAGTGAAAACAATGAAAAAAGTTGCCATTATCGGAGCAGGGATTGTAGGTGCAACAGCTGCCTACTACCTCTCTAAAGAAAGTGACCTAGAAGTAACCGTCTTTGACCATGGACAAGGTCAGGCTACCAAGGCAGCAGCAGGAATTATCAGTCCTTGGTTTTCAAAACGCCGCAATAAAGCCTGGTACAAGATGGCGCGCTTGGGGGCTGACTTTTACGTGGATTTATTAGCTGATTTAGAGAAGTCAGGACAAGAAATCGACTTTTACCAGCGTTCGGGAGTCTTTCTCCTGAAAAAGGATGAAACTAAGTTGGAAGAACTCTATCAACTAGCCTTCCAGCGTAGAGAAGAATCTCCTTTGATAGGAGACTTGGATATTTTAGATAAGGTCTCTGCTAGTGAGTTATTTCCTGGGTTACAGGGATTTGACCGCTTGCTCTATGCTTCTGGTGGAGCGAGAGTAGATGGTCAACTCTTAGTGACTCGTTTGCTAGAAGCCAGTCAGGTTAAGCTGGTCAAAGAAAAAGTGACTCTGACACCTTTAGCGTCAGGCTACCAGATTGGCGAAGAGGTGTTTGATCAGGTTATTTTGGCAACGGGAGCTTGGTTGGGACACCTGTTAGAGCCTTTAGGTTATGAAGTAGATGTTCGTCCCCAAAAGGGGCAACTCCGAGATTATCAACTTGCCCAAGACATGGAATCTTACCCTGTTGTTATGCCAGAAGGGGAGTGGGATTTGATTCCTTTTGCAGGTGGGAAATTGTCCTTGGGCGCTACGCATGAAAATGACATGGGATTTGATTTGATGGTAGATGAAACCTTACTCCAACAAATGGAGGAGGCGGCCTTGCCCCACTATCCTGCTTTATCGGAAGCGACTTTTAGAAGTGAACGAGTGGGAATTCGTGCCTATACCAGAGATTTCTCTCCTTTCTTTGGGCAGGTGCCAGAATTGGCAGGTGTCTATGCTGCTAGTGGACTAGGTTCATCAGGTCTCACAACGGGTCCTATCATTGGCTACCATCTAGCTCAACTGATTCAAGGCAAGGAGTTGACCTTGGACCCTCTAAACTACCCAATTGAAAACTATGTCAAACGAGTAAAAAGCGAATAATACTCAATGAAAATCAAAGAACAAACTAGGAAACTAGCTGCAGGCTGCTCAAAGCACTGCTTTGAGGTTGTGGATAGAACTGACGAAGTCAGCTCAAAGCACTGCTTTGAGGTTGTGGATAGAACTGACGAAGTCAGTAACATATATATGGCAAGGCGACGTTGACGTGGTTTGAAGAGATTTTCGAAGAGTATAAGCATTTTACTGAAATTTTATCCTACCCTCTAGGATGGCAAATGACATTCCCTATCAAAAATGGTAAAATAAGAAAAAATAATCCGAGAATCGAGGAAAGAAGATGCAAGAAAAGATTTTAGTAACGGGCGGAGCAGGTTTTATCGGAACCCACACTGTTATTGAGTTAATCCAAGCAGGTCATCAAGTTGTTGTGGTGGATAACCTTGTGAATAGTAACAGAAAAAGTTTAGAAGTTGTTGAAAGAATCACAGGAGTTGAAATTCCGTTTTATGAGGCAGATATCCGTGATACAGATACTCTTCGTGATATTTTCAAGCAAGAAGAACCAACAGGGGTCATTCACTTTGCTGGTTTGAAGGCTGTTGGTGAATCTACCCGTATTCCTCTTGCCTACTATGACAACAATATCGCTGGAACTGTTAGTCTTTTGAAGGTCATGGAAGAAAACAACTGTAAAAACATTATTTTCAGTTCTTCTGCGACAGTTTACGGAGATCCTCATACAGTGCCAATCTTGGAAGATTTCCCACTTTCAGTGACCAATCCATATGGCCGCACCAAGCTTATGCTAGAGGAAATTTTAACGGATATCTACAAGGCAGACTCAGAATGGAATGTGGTCTTACTTCGTTACTTCAACCCAATCGGAGCCCA
Organism: Streptococcus bovismuti; assembly: GCF_042436615.2. GTDB lineage: Bacteria > Bacillota > Bacilli > Lactobacillales > Streptococcaceae > Streptococcus. Next base: position 165,270 of record NZ_JBHMFR020000002.1, read on the forward strand.
TGAGAGTGGTGATTTGGGAGAAAATCCAAACGGTATTCCAAACAACCTCTTGCCATATGTGACGCAAGTAGCCGTTGGAAAATTAGAGCAAGTGCAAGTGTTTGGAGACGATTACGATACAGAAGATGGAACTGGTGTTCGTGACTATATCCACGTTGTCGATTTGGCCAAAGGTCACGTTGCAGCTCTGAAAAAAATCCAAAAAGGTTCAGGTCTAAACGTTTATAACCTTGGAACAGGTAAAGGCTACTCAGTTCTTGAAATTATCCAAAATATGGAAAAAGCAGTGGGACGACCAATTCCTTACCGCATTGTCGACCGTCGCCCAGGGGATATCGCAGCCTGCTATTCAGATCCTGCAAAAGCCAAAGCAGAACTGGGCTGGGAAGCAGAACTCGGCATCACCCAAATGTGTGAAGACGCATGGCGTTGGCAAAGCAAGCATCCAAATGGATTTGAAGACTAAGATGGTGATATCAATCATTGTCCCCTGTTTAAACGAAGAGGAAGTACTTCCTCTTTTTTATCAGGCTTTGGAAGCTTTACTTCCAGATTTGGAAACAGAAATCGAGTATGTCTTTGTCGACGATGGATCAAGTGATGGGACCTTGGAACTCTTAAAGACCTATCGGGAGCAAAATCCGGCAGTTCATTATATTTCTTTCTCGCGAAATTTCGGCAAAGAAGCAGCCCTTTATGCAGGCTTGCAATATGCGACAGGAGATCTAGTGGTGGTGATGGATGCAGACCTCCAAGATCCTCCTAGTATGTTGCTAGAGATGAAAGCCTTACTAGACCAGAATGCAGACTTGGACTGTGTTGGAACACGCAGAACCAGTCGAGGGGGAGAACCCTTCTTTCGCAGTCTCTATGCTAATCTTTTTTATCGTCTTATGCAAAAAATTAGTCCAGTAGCCTTGCCGTCAGGTGTCCGTGATTTTCGCATGATGAGAAGATCTGTAGTCGATGCTATTTTAGCTTTGACCGAGTCCAATCGTTTTTCAAAGGGGCTCTTTGCCTGGGTGGGTTTTAAAACCCACTATCTGGACTATCCAAATGTCGAAAGGCAGGCTGGCAAGACCAGTTGGAGTTTTAGGCAACTCTTTTTCTACTCCATTGAAGGGATTGTTAATTTTTCAGATTTTCCCTTGATTATCGCCTTTGTGGCAGGTCTCCTATCTTGTTTTATTTCTCTACTTATGACCTTTTTTGTTGTGGTTCGGACCCTCATTTTGGGCAATCCGACATCAGGTTGGACCTCTCTGATGGCTGTTATTCTCTTTCTCGGAGGGATTCAACTCTTGACCATTGGGATTCTCGGCAAGTATATCAGTAAGATTTATCTAGAGACTAAAAAAAGACCACTTTATCTCGTCAAAGAAAAAAGTGACCTTCCTGATCTTACAGAAAAAAATAAAGAGAAAAGACTATAATTTTGCATGGAAATATGCTAAACTAGAAGGAGTGGAACGTTCTTATCGATGTTAGAGTTAATCTTTAATCAAGGCACGTGTCGGACAGTTTCTAACAGCTTCTACGACGTCCTGACTAGGAGAGATTTCTTTTTCTAGTTGGTCAGGGTCATCGTAAAAACGCACGATTCCATTATCGTGGTAATCAAATAATTCAGAATAAGTTTGGCAAAGCCCACAGGCAATGCAACGTTCAGGTATAAGTGTGATTTTCATATTTATATTGTAATAAGAAAAGTAAAAAAAAACAAGGAGTAAGGTATGGCAAAAGAACCGTGGCAAGAAGATATTTATGAGAATCAAGAAGAAACAAGATCAGAACGTCGTAAGAGAGAACAAGGTGGAGGAGTGCTGGCTAATCGTATCTTGACTATTTTAGCAAGTATTTTCTTTGTGATTGTAGTTGTGATGATTATTGTTCTTATCTATCTTTCATCGGGTGGGAGTAATCGCACAGCAGCCTTGAAAGATTTTCACGATTCAGATACAAAAGTAGAGCAAGTTTCTTCTACTTCTAGTAGTAGTTCAGAGCAGGCATCTTCTAGTTCAGAGGAGAAGGTAGAAGAGTCATCTAGTAGCTCAGAACATCCAAATGATCCAGAAGGGACTACAAAAGTTATGGCTGGAGAAGGAGAAGCAGCCATTGCCGCTCGTGCAGGAATCTCGATTGCTCAGTTAGAGGCTTTGAATCCTGGGCATATGGCTACAGGATCTTGGTTTGCTAATCCTGGAGATGTGATTAAGACTAGATAGGAGTCATAAATGAAGACGATTCAAATTGCTATTGACGGTCCTGCTTCAAGTGGCAAGAGTACGGTCGCAAAGATTATTGCCAAGGATTTTGGATTCACCTACCTAGATACAGGTGCTATGTATCGTGCAGCGACCTACATGGCTCTCAGGAACCAATTAGGAGTTGAACAAGTTGAAGAACTTTTAGCCTTATTGGACCAGCATCCAATCAGTTTTGGACGCTCAGAAACTGGAGAACAACTTGTCTTTGTAGGAGATGTGGATATCACCCATCCTATTCGTGAAAATGAAGTGACCAATCATGTTTCAGCTATTGCAGCAATTCCTGAAGTACGAGAGAAACTAGTTTCTCTCCAACAAGAGATTGCCCAGCAAGGTGGGATTGTCATGGACGGTCGCGATATTGGGACTGTTGTATTGCCACAAGCAGAATTGAAAATTTTCCTAGTAGCTTCGGTAGATGAAAGAGCAGAGCGCCGTTACAAGGAAAATATTGCCAAGGGGATTGAAACAGACCTTGAAACCCTAAAAGAGGAAATTGCTGCGCGTGACTACAAGGATAGTCATCGTGAGACTTCGCCTCTCAAACAAGCAGAGGATGCTGTCTACCTTGATACAACTGGCTTGAACATTCAAGAAGTAGTTGAAAAAATCAAAGCAGAAGCTAAAAAAAGAATGTAGATGTAGAAAAGCCGATAGATTGATATCGGTTTTTTCTAAATTTGTCAAAATGCTGATTTTAAGGTATAATAGTTGCTGTTCGAGAAATTTTGATTTTCAAAGAATAGTGAATGATGATAAGGAGAAACCATGAACAACCTACCAAATTGCCCAAAATGTAACTCAGAGTATGTCTACGAAGACGGTGCCCTACTGGTTTGCCCAGAGTGTGCTTATGAGTGGAATCCTGCTGAAGTTGCAGATGTAGAAGAGGGTCTTGTTGCTATCGATGCCAACGGGAATAAATTGGCTGACGGTGATACAGTAACTCTCATCAAGGACTTAAAAGTAAAAGGTGCGCCAAAAGATTTGAAACAAGGGACGCGCGTGAAGAATATCCGCATCGTAGAAGGCGACCACAATATCGACTGTAAAATCGATGGCTTCGGTGCCATGAAACTCAAATCAGAGTTTGTGAAGAAAATTTAAGCATGTCAAAACACTATAAACTTGTATTTTATAGCCGTATCTTCTTGTTTCTAGCGGCTTTTACGGGAGTTTATCTTGAAATCGCCAAGCATGGTGGATTTGGGATGTTACTCTATTATACGGTTCTGTCCAACCTTTTAGTCGCGATTTTTACGCTCTATCTCCTAAAGGTTATGAGCCGTTTAGGTGAAAACTGGCAAAGACCAAGTCTCTTGCGCTTAAAAGGTGGGGTCACCATGAGTATCATGATTACCTGTGTGATTTACCATTTCCTTTTAGCGCCTATTGCGACTAATTTCTATACTCTAGAAAATTTCCTTTGCCACTATATCGTTCCCCTCTGGTTTTTAGCAGATACCCTCTTTTTTGACAAACAGGGTCAATACAAGATTTGGGACCCAATTGTGTGGACGATTTTACCCTTGCTGTATATGATTTTTGCTCTTTTTAATGGCTTGGTATTGAAACTTGATGTTCCTAATTCTAAGGTCAGTCCCTTCCCGTACTTCTTTTTGAATGTGAACAAGGGTTGGGATGTCGTGTTCAAGTGGTGTCTGATTATCTTTGTTGCTTATATGGTGGCAGGATTTATCTTCTACTTTATTAAGCAAATCAAGAGAAAATCATCCTAAGACACAAGGGATTCATTTTCGAGTTTAAGAAGGAGTCTGTACACTAAAGAGGCTTCTTCTTTTCTTGCTTGTTTGATGACTATCAAAAAAGTAGAAGATTAAGAGAAATATAGAAAGAGATTTCATGAAACAATTTTTAGAACGGGCCAGTATTTTGGCTCTCTCCCTCGTTTTGATTACGTCCTTTTCCATCTCGAGTGCCCTGCCAGCCATGTTTGACTATTATCAAGGTTATCCTAAGGAACAAATTGAGCTCTTGGCGAGCTTGCCTTCCTTTGGAATCATGATTATGTTATTACTAAATGGTTTCTTAGAAAAAATATTTCCTGAGCGCTTACAGATCAGTTTGGGATTGCTGATTTTATCACTAAGTGGAACTGCTCCCTTTTGGTACCAAGCTTATCCTTTTGTCTTTGGAACACGGATTCTTTTTGGTTTAGGTGTTGGGATGATCAATGCCAAGGCCATTTCTATTATCAGTGAACGCTATCAAGGAAAAACGAGAATTCAGATGTTAGGGCTACGCGGTTCTGCAGAGGTCGTTGGGGCTTCTCTCATTACCTTGGCAGTCGGCCAATTGTTGGCCTTTGGTTGGACAGCTACTTTCTTAGCTTATAGTGCTGGATTTTTAGTTCTGATCCTTTATCTGCTCTTTGTACCTTATGGAAAAGAAAAGAAAGAAGTCAAGAAAAAAACGAAGGAAGCAAGTCGCTTAACTCGGGAAATGAAGGGCTTGATTTTTATCTTAGCTATTGAAGCGGCGGTTGTAGTTTGTACCAATACAGCTATTACCATCCGTATTCCAAGTCTGATGGTGGAAAGAGGACTGGGAGATGCCCAGTTATCTAGTTTTGTTCTTAGTGTCATGCAGTTAATCGGGATTGTGGCTGGTGTGAGTTTTTCTTTCCTGATTTCAATATTTAAAGAGAAACTGCTCCTCTGGTCTGGTATTACCTTCGGCTTGGGGCAAATTGTGATTGCCTTGTCTCCATCCTTGTGGGTGGTAGTGGCAGGAAGTATTCTGGCTGGCTTTGCCTACAGTGTAGCCTTGACGACAGTCTTTCAACTTGTCTCTGAAAGAATTCCAGCTAAACTCCTCAATCAAGCAACCTCATTTGCAGTTTTAGGCTGTAGTTTCGGAGCCTTTACGACTCCATTCGTTCTAGGTGCAATTGGCTTATTAACTCACAATGGGATGTTGGTCTTTGCTATCTTAGGATCTTGGTTAATTGTAACCTCTATCTTTGTCATGTACCTACTTCAAAAGAGAGCTTAGGATTGGTTTCCTAAGTTTTTCTTTTTTGGATTTTTGTACCCAGACACTATTTGATTTAGGGCCTTGTTTACAGACTAATTTCTTGATAAAATAGAAGTTATGACAAGATATAAAGCAACTATTTCCTATGATGGTTACGCCTTTGCTGGTTTTCAGCGCCAGCCTCATGCGCGTAGTGTTCAGGAAGAAATTGAAAAAACCTTGACCAAGTTAAATAAAGGGCAAGCCATTACTGTTCACGGTGCTGGTAGGACAGATAGTGGGGTTCATGCCCTGGGACAGGTTATTCATTTTAACCTGCCTTATCAAATGGATGAGGAGAAGCTCCGTTTTGCTCTAGACACTCAGTCCCCTGAAGATATTGATGTGATTTCGATTGAGCTTGTGGCGGATGATTTTCATTGCCGTTATGCTAAGCACAGTAAGACCTATGAGTTTATCGTGGATAGGGGCCGTCCCAAAAATCCGATGCGCCGTCACTATGCCACCCACTTTCCTTATCCGCTTGATGTGGAACGGATGCGGGAGGCTATCAAAAAATTAGAAGGCACTCATGATTTCACCGGCTTTACAGCCTCTGGGACTAGTGTAGAGGATAAGGTTCGCACCATCACAGAAGCTAGTCTTAGGGTTGATGAGACAGGCCAGTTTTTGACCTTTACCTTTTCAGGAAATGGTTTCTTGTATAAGCAGATTCGCAATATGGTGGGGACTCTGCTCAAAATCGGCAATAACCGCATGCCAGTAGAGCAGATTGACTTGATTTTGGAGAAAAAGGACAGGCAACTTGCAGGTCCCACTGCAGCACCAAATGGTTTGTATTTAAAGGAGATTCGTTATGAAGAATAATCGTATTTTAGCACTTTCTGGAAATGATATTTTTAGTGGTGGTGGTTTGTCAGCTGATTTGGCTACCTATACCTTGAACGGCTTGCATGGCTTTGTAGCAGTAACTTGCTTGACAGCCTTGACAGAAAAAGGATTTGAGGTCTTTCCAACTGACGATACCATTTTTCAACATGAATTGGATAGCTTGCGTGATGTGGAGTTTGGGGGAATTAAGATTGGTCTTCTTCCTACTGTCAGTGTGGCTGAGAAGGCCTTGGACTTTATCAAACAACGTCCAGGAGTGCCTGTGGTGCTGGATCCTGTCTTGGTCTGCAAGGAAACGCATGATGTAGCTGTCAGTGAACTCTGCCAAGAATTGATTCGCTTTTTCCCTTATGTCAGTGTGATCACGCCTAATCTTCCTGAAGCAGAATTATTGGTTGGTCAGGAAATTAAAACCTTGGAAGATATGAAAACGGCAGCGCAGAAATTGCATGACTTAGGAGCGCCAGCAGTCATTATCAAGGGAGGCAATCGCCTTAGTCAGGACAAGGCTGTAGATGTCTTTTATGACGGACAAAAATTTACAGTCCTAGAAAATCCTGTCATCCAAGGCCAAAATGCTGGTGCAGGTTGTACCTTTGCTTCTAGCATTGCCAGTCACTTGGTTAAAGGTGATGAACTTTTACCAGCAGTAGAAAGTTCTAAGGCTTTCGTTTTTCGTGCTATTGCACAAGCAGATCAGTATGGAGTAAGACAATATGAAGCAGACAAAAACAACTAAAATCGCACTTGTATCTCTATTAACCGCCCTTTCTGTGGTTCTAGGCTATTTCTTAAAAATTCCAACACCGACAGGCATTCTAACTCTTTTAGATGCGGGTGTCTTCTTCGCGGCCTTTTACTTTGGTAGTCGTGAAGGAGCTGTAGTCGGAGGACTAGCAGGTTTCTTGATTGACCTCTTATCAGGCTACCCTCAGTGGATGTTCTTTAGCTTGGTCAACCATGGCTTGCAGGGATTTTTCGCAGGATTTAAAGGAAAAGCTCAGTGGCTAGGCCTTATCTTAGCAACGATTGCCATGGTAGGGGGGTACGCCTTGGGTTCTACATTGATGAATGGCTGGGCAGCAGCACTACCAGAAATTTTACCAAATTTCATGCAAAATATGGTAGGGATGATTGTAGGATTTATTCTTAGTCAAAGTATCAAGAAGATTAAGTAAAGAGGCTGAGTCAAAAGTCTTTCAAATAAGAAAAACGCATAGTATCAGGTATTGAAAAACTTAATACTATGCGTTTTATTATGGGAAGATTTTCAAAGAATATTAATCAAAATATAGCAAGTCTTTGCTGGTGCTTGTAAAGAGGTCAAAGCCATCCTTGGTAACAACACCACAGTCTTCAATACGGACACCAACTTTACCAGGGATATAGATGCCTGGTTCAACAGAGAAGCACATGCCTTCTTCGATGACCATGTCGTTTCCTTCCATGATAGATGGGAATTCGTGGACATCCATACCGATACCGTGACCGAGACGGTGGTTGAAGTACTCGCCGTAACCAGCTTTTTCGATGACCTCACGGGCAGCGCGGTCCACTTCATGGGCAGTCACACCTGGCTTGATAAAGTCAAGAGCAGCTTGTTGGGCTTCAAGAGTCAAGTTATAGATATCTTTCTTGAATTGGTCTGGTTTACCAACAGCGACTGTACGAGTCATATCTGACGCATAACCGTTGACCAGAACACCGAGGTCAAAGAGGAGAAGAGCATCATTTTCAACCTTATTAGCTGCTGGGATGCCGTGCGGATTTGCAGCATTATCACCAGTCAAGACCATGGTATCAAAGCTCATTTCATAGCCTTCACGCTTCATAGCAAAGTCAATTTGAGCGATGATATCTGTCTCCGTCTTATCAAGAGAAATATTGTCAAAACCAACCTTAACTGCTTTGTCCGCATAGAGACCTGCAACCATCATTTTTTGTACTTCATCAGCTGATTTGATGAGGCGCATGCGTTGGATGAGAGGAGTGAGGTTTTCAAACTCGGCTGTTTCAAAAACGGTTTTTAAACCATGATATTTTGTCAAGATGAGGTTGTCAAACTCAACAGCTATACGTTTGAAGTCAAGTTGTGGAAGAGCATGTTTCATTTTTTGCCATGGATTTTCAGAATCCACATAGCCCACAACTGGGAAGGAAACAGTGCTGCTTGCACGCTCAACCTCAAGGGCTGGGACAAAGAGGAGGGGTTCCTGATCTGCTAGGACAAAAAGGAACATTTGGCGTTCATGGGGATCACTGTAAAAGCCAGTGAGGTAATTGATTGTGACGGGGTCAGATACGACAGCGACGTCTAGTTTTTCTGATTCAAGATATGTTACGATTTGTTGTAATTTAGACATATGCTACCTTCTTTCTACCCCTCTATTTTGGCAAAAAAAGAGAGAAAATGCAAGGGAGAAGGGTAAAAGAACAGACAAAAAGAACTCTGACAAGATAACAGAGTTCTTTAATATAATTTCCTTTTGTTTAAGAAAAGTCAGCCTTGCTTTTGATGTCGCTGTATTCTTCAGCGATTTCTTGGCTGAGAATGTCCTCATAAGCAGGGAGTTGAATGTCCTGATCATATTTCTTCTTGAGGGCGGTAGTGACTAGGCGATAAGCCAGATTGGCATTACGAGAGAGGATAGGTCCGTGGAAGTAGGAACCAAAGACATTCTTATAATGAACCCCTTCACCGACCTTTTCTTCGTTATTTCCATTTCCATAGACAACCTGTCCCAGTGGTTTTTGGTCATCCGAAAGGAAGGTACGTCCTTGGTGATTTTCAAATCCATAGTAGGTTTCATTGAAATCTTCATTGTGAATCTTGATGTCACCGATAAAACGGTTGTTGGTCTGGTTGAGGGTATAATGTCCCATGACCCCTAGTCCTTCGATGCGTCTCCCTGAAGCTTCAACATAATATTGACCCAATAGTTGGAAACCACCACAGATAGCCAGAACCACACCGTCGTTTTGGATGTAGTTGTCAATGCTCTCTTTTTTAGCAGGTAGGTCGTCTGCAATAATACTTTGTTCAAAGTCTTGGCCACCACCGAAAAAGGCGATGTCATAGTGGTTTTCATCAAAATCATCATGAAGTGAAACGATGTCAACTGTCACATGGGCTCCCAGTTTTTCAGCCACATACTTAAGCATGAGGATGTTTCCATTGTCCCCATAGGTATTCATGAGATTTCCGTAGAGGTGAGCAATGTTGAGCTGATAAGGGTAATTGCCAGCTTTTGAGGAAAGTGAAGTATAAACCATTAGTTCATCTCCTTTCTAACAATCTGACGACTAGCCAGCAGTTCGCGGAATTCCAGCATAGCAGTATAGGTAGCCAGGATATAGGCATGCTTGCAGTCTTGGTTTTCAATTGTCTTAAGAACTTGTTCCAGATTGCTTGTTTCAGTGATTTTCTCAGCTGGATAGCCTGTCACTCGGAGACGACGTGCGATTTCAGAATGGCGAACACCGCCAGCGTTGATTTCAGGAATGTCCATGTCAGTGATTTGTTCAAAATCAGCATCCCAGATCCAGCTGGTATCAATACCATCTGCATAATTGGCATTGAGAAGGACAGATAGACTAAATGGATAAGGAGCTAGTTTAATCATCTCGATAGCTTGGGTCGCACCAACTGGATTTTTAATCAAGACGAGCGTGCATTCCTTGTCACCGATATGGAAGGTTTCTTGGCGTCCAAAGACTGCACGGCTCTTATCAAATCCTTGCTTGATTAGTTGCGAATCTGCACCAAGGAAACGGGCGATGGCAACCGCAGCTAGGGCGTTGTAGATATTGTAGAGTCCCCCGATTTGGATACCGTATTCTTGTCCGTCAATGACAAAGCGAGAGCGATTGTTGGTTAACTCAACCAATTCTGTCAAGCGATAGTCGAGATCAGGACGTTTACATCCGCAGCCTTCACAGATATAGGCACCCAAGTTTGCATAAGTATTATGCTCATATTTGAGGATGCCTTGGCAGTCAGGACAGAGGATTCCTTCGGTATTATAGTGAGCCAGCTGGGCTGGACCTTTCTCTAAGTCAAAACCAAAATACTGTACAGGATTTGGAATAGCTGGCTTGTAGAAAAGTGGACTGTCTCCATTAAGGAGAACAGTGGCAGTAGGCACCTTGCGAATAGCATCCAAAATCATCTTGTAAGTTGTGTAAATCTCACCATAGCGGTCCATCTGGTCACGGAAGATATTCGTGATGACAAAAAGGCTTGGCTGGATATAGTCACAGATACGAGATAGGCTGGCTTCATCGATTTCTAGAACGGCAATATTTTTCCCAGTTTTAGAAGATTTGGCTGTTAAGAAGGTTGTCGCAATCCCTGTAATCATGTTGGCACCACTTGGGTTGGTCAGAACTTGACCATAAACCTCTTTTAAAATGCCGACAGTAAGGGCAGTTGTCAAGGTTTTTCCATTGGTTCCAGTGACCACGACAATCTCGTAGTTCTTAGCTAAGTTTTGTAAAATATCTTTATCAAATTGAAGGGCGAGTTTTCCTGGGAGCGTACTTCCACGGCCAAGACGGCTTAAAATAAAGTGGGAAGAACGCCCAGCAAGAAGGCCCAAAGTAGTTTTTAATTTCATGTTTCTATTATATCACAAAAGAGGGAAAAGACAGATTTGAGGTTCCGCAGAAGTAAAAACAGCCCAAAGAGGGCTGTTCGATACGATTAAACTCAACTTAAATCGCAAACAAGTCATTCAAGTTCTCAGCCAAGGTTGGGTGAGTGAAGATTTGTTTTGTGAAGTAAGTGTAAGGAATCTTGTTATCCATAGCAACAGTGATGATGTTGATGATTTCTTGAGAACCTTCTGAGAAGATGCTTGCTCCAAGAATTTCTTTTGTTTCAGTATTGACAACAGCTTTGAAAGCTCCGCGAAGGTCTCCGTTTACGTGACCACGAGGCATTGCTGCAACAGGAATTTCCTTAACGGCGTATGGAAGTTTCAAATCAGCTGCTTGGCTTTCAGTCAAACCAACTTGTGAAAGTGCAGGTGTGATAAACATGGTGTTTGGTACATTGAGACGGTCTTCAAGAGTGTAGCTGCCATCTCCAGCAAGGTAGCTGTAGACAACACGGAAGTCATCAAGTGAAATGTAAGTAAATTGAAGGCCGCCGTTAACATCCCCAACTGCAAAGACACCAGGAACGTTTGTTTGACAATGTTTGTCTACTTTAATAGCACCACGTTCAGTTAGTTCAATATCTGTATTTTCAAGTTGAAGTGGTTCTACATTTGGTTTGCGTCCAGTTGCGTAAAGAAGGGCATCGAAACGGTAAGTTTCATTTTCAGTTACGACAAGGACTTGGTCACCGTCGTTTTTAATTTCAGTGGTACGGATATTTTGAAGCAATTCAATGCCGTCTTCTTCCATGTATTGTTTAGCAAGAGCAGCGATTGAAGGTTCTGCACGAGGAAGGAAAGTATCCAAGGCATCTAGAACTGTAACCTTGCTTCCAAGTTTGTTGTAAAGACCAGCAAATTCAAGACCGATATTTCCGCCACCAAGGACTCCAAGGTTTTCAGGCAATTTGTCCAAGTTTTGGATACCTGTTGAGTCAAAGACGTTTTTGCTTGTAGCGAGTCCAGGGATTGGCAAGACGTTTGAAACAGCACCAGTGTTGATGACGATTGTTTCAGCGGTCAGTTCTTTCTTTTCATCACCAGCTTGGATTTCGATGACTTTATTTGAAAGGAAGTGAGCTTCCGCATCAAAGATATCCACGCCTGTACCAGCAACAGTCGCATAGTTTTTACCGTTGAGGCGGCCAGTAATCGTGTTTTTGGTAGCAATCACTTCTTCAAAAGACAAGTCCTTCTCAGCAGCAACTAGCAAAGTCTTAGTTGGGATACAACCGATGTTGATACAAGTTCCACCGTACATAGCTTTGCTACGTTCAATAAGGGCAACTTTTTTGCCAGCTGAAGCCAATTTACCAGCTAGTGTTTTACCAGCTTTACCAAATCCGATAACGATTAAATCATAAGTTAACATTTAGAGTTCCTCCTATTCGAATTTCATTCTAGCACAAGAAAAAAACTTTTGCACAATTCTGCTACGCTTTAAAAAAGTTTATGAAATAGTGTAAATTTCAGCCTTATTTTATCAGAAAAATCGTTTACATGACATTATCGAAGGATTGGGCTATCTTTTGCTCTGGTCTTGTGTTATACTAGATAAGTTGCAAAGAAAACAGTACTTTTCTTTTGTGGAAAAGAAGCAACACGATTTTGTATCCAGTATATGAAAATACGTCATAAAAAGAAAAGTATAAACTAAGCCCTATAGGGTGGCTTCGCACCACCTTTAGAAAGAAGAATAACGTGAAATTTAATGAATTAAACTTGTCTGCTGATTTGCTAGCAGAGATTGAAAAAGCTGGATTTGTAGAAGCCAGCCCGATCCAAGAACAAACTATTCCCTCGGCTCTAGAAGGCAAGGACGTTATCGGTCAAGCTCAGACTGGTACAGGAAAAACTGCAGCCTTTGGCTTGCCAACCCTTGAAAAAATCCGTACAGAAGAAGCGACCATCCAAGCCTTGGTCATCGCTCCAACTCGTGAACTAGCTGTCCAAAGTCAAGAGGAACTCTTCCGCTTTGGCCGTAGTAAGGGAGTCAAAGTCCGCTCAGTATATGGCGGATCAAGCATTGAAAAACAAATTAAGGCTCTTAAATCTGGTGCTCATATCGTGGTGGGAACTCCAGGTCGTCTCTTGGACTTGATTAAACGCAAGGCCTTGAAATTACAAGATATTGAAACTCTTATACTTGATGAAGCGGATGAAATGCTCAACATGGGCTTCCTTGAAGATATTGAAGCTATCATCTCTCGTGTCCCTGAAAGCCGTCAAACTTTGCTTTTCTCAGCAACTATGCCAGATGCCATCAAACGTATCGGTGTTCAGTTTATGAAAGAACCTGAGCATGTGAAAATTGCGGCTAAGGAATTGACAACAGAATTGGTTGACCAATATTATATCCGAGTCAAAGAACAAGAAAAATTTGACACCATGACTCGTCTCATGGATGTGGAACAGCCTGAGCTTGCTATCGTATTTGGTCGTACAAAACGCCGTGTAGATGAATTGACTCGTGGTTTGAAAATCCGTGGCTTCCGTGCAGAAGGAATTCATGGAGACCTAGACCAAAACAAACGTCTTCGTGTCCTTCGTGACTTTAAAAATGGCAATCTTGATGTTTTGGTTGCGACAGACGTTGCAGCGCGTGGCTTGGATATTTCAGGTGTGACCCATGTCTATAACTACGATATTCCACAAGATCCTGAAAGCTATGTTCACCGTATCGGTCGTACAGGTCGTGCTGGTAAGTCAGGTCAATCTATTACTTTCGTATCACCAAATGAAATGGGCTACCTCCAAATCATTGAGAACTTGACTAAGAAACGCATGAAAGGTCTCAAACCTGCAAGTGCAGAAGAAGCCTTCCAAGCTAAAAAACAGGTAGCTCTCAAGAAAATTGAACGTGATTTTGCAGATGAGACTATCCGTGCCAACTTTGAGAAATTTGGTAAGGATGCACGTAAGTTAGCTGCTGAATTTACTCCAGAAGAATTGGCAATGTATATCTTGAGTCTGACAGTTCAAGATCCAGATAGCCTTCCTGAAGTGGAGATTGCACGTGAAAAACCACTTCCATTTAAACCATCAGGTAATGGCTTCGGTGGTAAAGGTAAGGGAGGTCGTCGTGGAGATGACCGTCGTGATAATCGCCGAGGAGACAACCGTCGTGGTGGTCGCCGTGATGATTTCAAAAAAGGAAGTCGTAGCAACGATCGTTTCGATAAGGAAAAACGTTACCGTAAGGATAATAAAAAACCACGCAATACTTCAAGCGAAAAGAAAACAGGCTTTGTGATTCGTAACAAGGGCGATAAATAAGAAAAAGCGGTTCAAAATGAATCGCTTTTTTATATAAGGAGACCGAATGTAAAAGAAAGATAAATAAAATAGATATATTATCTTCTTGTGATATTATAATATACAAAAAAAGGGAGCTTGTCAATAGAAAAGAAGCAATTTAATTAAAAATATTCTTGTTTTTTTAAATTGCAATTAAATAAGCAATTTTCAGATAATAATTGAAAATTCAAGCTGTTTATGTTATAATGATAGCGATTATATTCGAGGTGAAAAATGGCACATTTATTAGAAAAAACTAGAAAAATTACTTCTATCCTGAAGCGCTCAGAGGAGCAGTTGCAGGAAGAACTTCCCTACAATGCGATTACCCGTCAATTGGCAGACATTATTGACTGTAACGCCTGCATCGTCAATAGCAAGGGACGTCTTCTTGGCTATTTTATGCGTTATAAAACCAATACAGATCGTGTAGAGCAATTCTTCCAAACTAAGATATTCCCAGATGACTACATTCAAGGTGCGAACATGATTTACGATACAGAAGCCAATCTGACGGTTGATCATGATTTGAGTATTTTCCCTGTGGAGAGTCGTGCAGACTTTCCAGATGGTTTGACGACTATTGCACCGATTCATGTATCAGGGATTCGCCTTGGTTCTTTGATTATTTGGCGCAATGATAAAAAATTCGAAGACGAGGACTTGATTCTTGTTGAGATTGCGAGTACCGTTGTTGGGATTCAACTTCTTAATTTCCAACGTGAAGAAGATGAGAAAAATATTCGTCGCCGTACTGCTGTTACCATGGCGGTTAATACCCTTTCTTACTCCGAACTCCGTGCTGTTTCAGCAATTTTAGGGGAATTAAATGGAAATGAAGGACAGTTGACTGCGTCTGTGATTGCAGACCGTATCGGAATCACCCGCTCTGTGATTGTCAATGCCCTTCGTAAACTTGAGTCTGCAGGGATTATTGAAAGTCGCTCACTTGGAATGAAGGGAACCTATCTTAAGGTCTTGATTTCAGATATTTTTGAAGAAGTGAAGAAAAGAGATTACTAATGACTAAGGCTTTAATTTCGATTGATTATACAGAAGATTTCGTTGCTGATAGTGGAAAATTGACAGCAGGCGCTCCAGCTCAGGCAATTTCAGATGCCATCAGCAAGGTAACTCGATTAGCTTTTGAACGAGGAGATTACATCTTCTTTACAATAGATGCTCATGAAGAAAACGATTGTTTCCATCCAGAAAGCAAGCTGTTTCCTCCTCACAATTTGATTGGGACTAGTGGACGGAATTTATACGGAGATTTGGGGACCTTTTATCAAGAGCATGGTTCAGACAGTCGTGTCTTTTGGATGGATAAACGCCATTACTCAGCTTTTTCAGGGACTGACCTGGATATCCGTTTGAGAGAGCGGAGAGTGTCTACCGTTATCTTAACAGGTGTCTTGACGGATATCTGTGTCCTGCATACAGCTATAGATGCCTATAATCTAGGATATGACATCGAGATTGTTAAACCAGCTGTTGCTTCCATCTGGCCTGAAAATCATCAATTTGCCCTAGGTCATTTCAAAAATACACTCGGAGCTAAGTTAGTAGATGAAAATCTAAATGAAATTTCAGAGTAACTTGGTTGATGAAATGAAAAAAATTGAAAAAAAGTGTTGACAAGCATCCCAAAAGTTGATATACTAGTAAAGTAATCGACGCGGGGATGGCGGAATTGGCAGACGCGCAGGACTAAGGATCCTGTGACCGCTTTAGGTCGTGAGGGTTCAAGTCCCTCTCTCCGCATAGGGTAAGAGTTAGCTTAGGCTAGCTCTTTTTTCATCTAATTAAAGTAGAGCAAAAAAATTTTTGCTCTTTTTTGTATTTCATAAACATTTCATATTTGGATTTTATAATAGTCTTACAAATATGGAGGTGACAAATGAATCCAATCCAAAGAGCTTGGGCTTATGTCAGCAGAAAACGACTGAGAAGTTTTATTTTATTTCTGATTTTATTTGTTCTTTTAGCAGGAATTTCAGCCTGTTTGACTCTGATGAAGTCCAATCAAACAGTAGAGACAAATCTTTACAAATCACTCAACACATCTTTTTCTATTAAAAAGATAGAAAATGGACAGACCTTCAAGTTGTCAGACCTAGCATCTGTAAGCAAGATTAAGGGGCTGGAAAATGTTTCTCCTGAACTCGAGACGGTCGCAAAACTGAAAGACAAGGAAGCGGTGAGTGGTGAGCAGAGCGTGGAGCGTGATGATTTATCAGCTGCGGACAAGAACCTGGTTAGCTTAATGGCTCTTGAGGATTCATCCAAGGATGTCACCTTTACCAGCTCGGCTTTCAATCTAAAAGAAGGGCGACACCTTCAAAAAGGGGATTCAAAGAAAATCCTGATTCACGAAGAGTTGGCTAAAAAGAACGGTCTTTCGCTTAATGACAAGATTCGCTTGGATGCTGGACAGTCAGAATCTGGCAAAGGGCAAACAGTGGAGTTTGAGATTGTTGGAGTCTTTTCTGGTAAAAAACAAGAGAAATTCACAGGCTTGTCTTCTGACTTCAGTGAAAACCAGGTCTTTACAGATTATGAGAGTAGCCAAAGCCTTTTGGGTAATAGTGAACCTCAAGTCAGTGCAGCTCGCTTCTATGTAGAAAATCCTAAGGAAATGGACGGACTCATGAAGCAGGTGGAAAGCTTGGCTTTGGAAAATAACGGCTACCAAGTCGAGAAGGAAAACAAGGCTTTTGAACAAATCAAAGACTCAGTTGCAGCCTTCCAAACCTTCCTGACCATCTTTCTTTATGGGATTATGATAGCAGGAGCAGGAGCCTTAATTCTGGTTTTGTCTCTCTGGTTGAGAGAACGGGTCTACGAAGTGGGAATTTTACTTGCACTTGGAAAAGGCAAGGGCTCGATTTTCCTACAATTTTGTTTAGAGGTTGTTTTGGTGTCTCTCGGTGCTTTGCTTCCAGCATTTGTTGCAGGAAATGCAATCACATCTTACCTACTCCAAACCCTACTAGCAAGTGGAGATCAGGCAGCCTTACAAGACACGCTAACTAAAGCAAGTGGCTTATCAGCCAGCATCCTATCTTTTGCAGAATCCTATGTCTTTCTGTTGTTGATTAGTTGCTTATCTGTAACCCTTTGTTTCCTATTCTTATTTAGAAAATCACCTAAAGAAATTTTATCATCTATTAGTTAAGAAGGAGAAATCATGACTTTATTACAATTACAAGATGTTACCTACCGTTATAAGAACACTGCTGAAGCAGTCCTATATCAGATCAATTATAATTTTGAACCTGGGAAATTTTACAGTATTATTGGTGAGTCAGGAGCAGGAAAATCCACACTCTTGTCCCTCCTTGCTGGTCTAGATAGTCCTGTTGAAGGTTCTATCCTTTTCCAAGGAGAGGACATTCGTAAGAAGGGTTATTCTTATCATCGTATGCATCATATTTCCCTGGTCTTTCAAAATTATAACTTGATAGATTATCTTTCTCCACTGGAAAATATCCGCTTGGTCAATAAAAAGGCAAGCAAGGATACACTGCTTGAGCTTGGTTTGGATGAAAGTCAGATCAAGCGGAATGTTCTCCAGTTATCAGGTGGTCAACAGCAACGTGTTGCCATTGCTCGTAGTTTGGTCTCAGAAGCTCCAGTTATTCTAGCTGATGAGCCAACGGGAAATCTAGACCCTAAAACTGCTGGAGATATTGTCGAACTGCTCAAATCACTTGCCCAGAAAACAGGTAAATGTGTCATCGTCGTCACCCACAGTAAAGAAGTGGCACAGGCGTCAGATATTACACTTGAATTGAAGGATAAGAAACTGACTGAAACTCGCAATACGACGAAATAATATGAGCTTTTCTGTTAGAATTATAAGAAAGAACAAAATCTAGAAAGGGAACCTATGTTACACAACGCATTTGCCTATGTTACAAGGAAGTTTTTCAAATCGATTGTCATCTTCCTGATTATTCTCCTCATGGCGAGCTTAAGTTTGGTCGGCTTGTCGATTAAGGGAGCTACTGCCAAGGCTTCTCAGGAGACCTTTAAAAATATCACCAATAGCTTCTCCATGCAAATCAATCGTCGCGTTAATCAAGGAACGCCTCGTGGTGCTGGGAATATTAAGGGTGAAGATATCAAAAAAATCACTGAAAACAAGGCCATCGAGTCTTATGTGAAACGTATCAACGCTATCGGAGATTTGACTGGATATGAACTTATCGAAACGCCAGATACCAAGAAAAATCTAACACCTGACCGTGCTAAACATTTTGGAAGTAGCTTGATGATTACAGGTGTCAATGACTCCTCTAAAGAAGACAAGTTTGTCTCGGGCTCTTATAAATTGGTTGAAGGAGAGCACTTAACAAACGACGACAAGGACAAGATCCTCCTGCACAAGGACTTGGCAGCCAAACACGGCTGGAAAGTCGGGGATAAGGTCAAACTAGACTCCAATATCTACGATGCAGACAATGAAAAAGGAGCCAAGGAAACAGTCGAAGTGACAATCAAGGGACTCTTTGATGGTCACAATAAGTCGGCAGTAACCTACTCACAAGAACTATACGAGAACACAGCTATCACAGACATCCATACAGCTGCTAAACTATATGGTTATACAGAAGACACAGCTATTTATGGGGACGCAACCTTCTTTGTAACAGCGGACAAGAACTTGGATGATGTTATGAAAGAGTTGAATGGCATCAGTGGTATCAACTGGAAGAGCTATACTTTAGTTAAGAGCTCCTCTAACTACCCAGCTCTTGAGCAATCCATTTCTGGTATGTACAAGATGGCCAATCTCCTCTTCTGGGGTAGCTTGAGTTTCTCAGTTCTTCTCCTTGCCCTCTTACTCAGCCTTTGGATCAATGCCCGTCGCAAGGAAGTGGGTATTCTCCTCTCTATTGGTCTCAAGCAGGCAAGTATCTTGGGTCAATTCATCACTGAATCCATCGTGATTGCCATCCCTGCTCTTGTTTCTGCTTACTTCTTAGCTACTTACACAGCGCGTGCAATCGGAAATACTGTTCTTGCCAATGTCACTTCAGGTGTTGCCAAGCAAGCCAGCAAGGCTGCTCAAGCCTCCAACCTTGGTGGTGGTGCAGAAGTAGATGGCTTTAGCAAGACCTTGTCGAGCCTAGATATTTCCATTCAGACATCAGACTTTATCATCGTCTTTGTCCTTGCCTTGGTTCTAGTGGTTCTCGTTATGGCGCTTGCTTCAAGCAATCTCCTTAGAAAACAACCAAAAGAACTCTTGCTGGATAGCGAATAAATTTGAAAAAATTAGTCTAAAATAGAGACTACATCTTATTTTTCTATTCAAGAATGGTGGATAGAGAATGGCTATTTAACAATTCAAAATAGAGCCGAAAGCAGTGGTGAAAATCATTGCTTTCAGTTGCTTTCTTTGTACTTTAGTACTTGAATATGATATACTAAAGTTATTGAATTTATTAGAAAGGGATTTCACAACTTATATATGGGATTGTGCATAAAAATATATAGAAACCTTATCTTGAAAATAGATAGATAAATCTGTAGAAGCCTATCCATATTGTAAACATAGACTAGTAGACCTAGGAAGGGTCTACTTTGGAAAATATAGATTAGTGAGGAAAAATAAACATTATGAGACAAACAAATGTTAGAGGAACATTATCTCTCCGTGGCTTTAGAAAATTAAGAACTGGTGCAATTGTTGCGACAGGTGTGATTTTATTGGGGCTGGGCTTTTTAGCTCCAACTGTGTCAGCCAGTGAACAAGATGGTGTCTGGGTAGCCAGAACAGTTGCAGAAGTAAAGGCTGATATTCAAAAAGAAGGTGATTTATTTAAGTATGTTATTAAGTGGGGGGACACATTAAGTGTTATCAGCGAAGCAAGTAATATCCCTGTAGATGTACTCCAAGAAATGAATCAAACTTCAGGCAAGAATTTATTCTTACCGCACAATGAATTGTACTTTACTGAAGCTGAAACGATTTCAGATACAGTCACAAAACACAAGATTGTCATCAAGGAAAGTGGTGCAAGTGGCGAAGTTCGCACTTACGAAGTCTTGCTCAAGAAAGATCAAGAGACAAAAGCTGTTACTTTTGAATTAACAGATGTCACTGAGAAAGTTGAAAAAATGGCTGTGAACTATAGCCCAGTCTATCAGCCTGTATCAGCTCCAGTAGTGGAAAGAGCGGAAGAATCGGGTGAAGAACTTGCCTCAGAAGCACCAGCAGAGACAAGCCCAGAAGTTAAGGAAGAAACAGAAGCTCCAGTAGCGTCAAAAGCAGAAACAAGGTCAGAAACTTTAAATGCTCCATCTGCATATACTACAAATGGGTCAGGAAACTCAACTGAATCAAGTCCAGCAGCAGACAAGGCCCCTTCAAATATAGGAACTACAAATCAACCTGTAGCTTCAAATCCAAGTTCTGAAGCGCCAGCGCCAAAAGCAGAGGTACCAGTGACTCCGGCACCGAAAGTAGAAGCGCCATCGACTCCAATGCCAAAAGCAGAAGAACCATCGACTCCAGCACCGAAAGCAGAGGCACCAGCGTCTCCAATGCCAAAAGCAGAAGGACCATCGACTTCAGCACCAAAAGCAGAGTTACCATCGACTCCAGCACCGAAAACAGAAGAGCCAGCAACTCCAGCACCAAAAGCAGAGGCACCAGCAACTCCAGCACCGAAAGCAGAGGCACCATCGACTCCAGCACCGAAAGCAGAAGCGCCATCGACTCCAGCACCAAAAGCAGAGGTACCAGTGACTCCGGCACCGAAAGTAGAAGCGCCATCGACTCCAATGCCAAAAGCAGAAGAACCATCGACTCCAGCGCCAAAAGTAGAGGAGCCAGCGTCTTCAGCACCAAAAGCAGAAGAACCAGCAGCAACTGAGCCAAAAACAAAAGAGCCAGTGGCAACAACGCCAAAAGTGGAAGAACCATCGACTCCAGCGCCAAAAGCAGAAGAACCATCGACAACATCGAAGTCAGACGAACCAGTAGCGACTGAAACAAAAGCGGACGAACCAGTGGTAACAACACCGAAGTCAGAAGAACCATCGACAACAACGCCGAAGTCAGACGAACCAGCAACTACTGAACCAAAAGCGGACAAACCATCGGCAACAACACCGAAAGCAGAAAATTCATCTGAAGAAGTAGCACCTAAAGATGAAAAGCTTGAGGAAGCAAAAAAAGATGGAAAAGAAATTATTGAAAAAATTGCAGCTTCAAAACATAGTGAAATTGAAAAAGTTAAAGATGAAGCAGAAAAAACAAAATTAAAAGAAAAATTAAATGAATTAAAAGAAGAAGCATTAGCAGCAATAAATAATGCTAAAGATCACGATGCTGCTGTAGCTGTTGCGGATGAGTATCAAAGTAAAATTGATGAAATTGATGTTCCAGGTGAAGAATTACCAGCACCAAACTACAATAAAGATAATTTAACAAATGGTCGTAATGAAGGTACTACTATTGACAATGGAAGCACAGCGATAGGACATGGATCAGGTGAAGCTCCAACACAGCCTTCTTCAACTTCAGAAGGTACTTCAAGTTTTAGAAATGCTCCATCAGTTCAAGCAAGAGCAAGAAGAGTGGCACGTTCAACATCAGAACCAGATGGAACTGTAAATATTAGCTATAACTTTGCTGGAATGCCAGATATTCATGGCTTCCTATCTGATCCGGGAGAAGATAACACTGTGACAATTCCTGCTGGGACGAGTGAAGCACAGGCAAAAGAGCTAGTAAAAGAAAAAATTCAAGCCAAGATAAAAGACCTAGCTGCTAGAGGGTATCATGTGAAAAATGACATTATTTTTGAACAAGATACTACTGTGAAAAATTATAACTACGTTGTCACATTCACTAAGGAGGCTACAGGAACTTCAGGTTTCAGAATGGCTCCAGCAGTTCAACCGCGCGCTAGCAGAAATCGTAGAAGTCTAGAACAGCCAGCTCCTCAAAAGGTCAAAGTAAATGTATTTTATAACTTTGATAAAATGAAAGATATTGCAGGTTTCCTAGGAGATATCAATGGAACTTCTCTTGAAATCGCGGAAGGTTTATCAACTGAACAGGTGAAAGCAGCAGTCAAGAGCCAAGTTGATGCTAAGAAAGAAGAGTTGAGCAAACGCGGCTATACTTTCAAAGAGGACTATGTCTATCAAGCTAATGGGAAAGATTATAACTACGTTGTAACATTTTCAAAAGCAGCTAAATAATTTTCATTCCATAGGGAGTGAAATGTGAGCAGAGAGAGCGATAGGCTCTCTTTGTTTTATCTAGTAGCAAGTTTCTTAAAGACAAAAGGCCAATAAGAGATTATAATAAATAGAGTAGGTATTTATTCTAAGAAAAATAAAAAAGAGAGCAGTTAAAGTATGAAAATTTTAATTGTAGAAGATGAAGAGATGATCCGTGAGGGAGTCAGTGACTATTTGACGGATTGCGGTTATGAAACCATTGAGGCAGCAGACGGTCAAGAAGCCTTGGAGCAATTTTCTAGCTATGAAGTAGCCTTGGTTTTACTGGATATCCAAATGCCCAAGCTCAATGGCCTAGAAGTCCTAGCTGAGATTCGTAAAACTAGTCAGGTTCCTGTCTTGATGTTGACAGCTTTTCAGGATGAGGAATACAAGATGAGTGCCTTTGCTTCGCTCGCAGATGGCTACCTGGAAAAACCTTTTTCTCTGTCTCTCTTAAAAGTGAGGGTAGACGCGATTTTCAAGCGCTATTATGATACGGGACGAGTCTTCTCTTATAAGGATACCAAGGTGGACTTTGAGAGCTATAGTGCAAGCCTAGCAGGAGAGGAAGTGGCTGTTAATGCTAAAGAGTTGGAAATTTTGGACTATCTGGTGAAAAACGAAGGACGAGCCTTGACTCGATCTCAGATAATCGATGCCGTATGGAAAGCGACAGATGAGGTTCCCTTTGACCGTGTCATTGATGTTTATATCAAGGAACTACGGAAAAAGCTAGACTTGGATTGCATCCTCACTGTGCGCAATGTTGGTTATAAATTGGAGCGAAAATGAAACGAACAGGTTTATTTACAAAGATATTTATCTACACCTTCTCGATTTTTAGTGTTCTGGTTATTTGTCTTCATTTGGCCATTTATTTTCTCTTTCCCTCGACTTATCTGAGCCACCGTCAGGAAACCATTGGTCAGAAAGCGACAGCCATTGCCCAGTCCCTAGAAGGAAAGGATAGGCAAAGTATCGAGCAAGTCTTAGACTTGTATTCCCAGACTAGTGAGATCAAAGGGGCGGTCAAGGGAGAGATGACCGAGGACAAGTTGGAGGTTAAGGACAGTCTTCCTTTGGATACAGACCGCCAAACCACCTCCCTCTTTATTGAGGAGCGCGAGGTGAAAACACAAGACGGTGGAAGCATGACTCTCCAGTTTCTGGCCTCCATGGATTTGCAAAAGGAAGCAGAGCAGATTAGTCTTCAATTTCTGCCCTATACCTTGTTGGCCTCCTTTCTGATTTCCCTCTTGGTAGCCTACATCTATGCTCGGACCATTGTTGCCCCGATTTTGGAAATCAAGCGGGTGACCCGTCGGATGATGGATTTGGATGCCCAAGTGCGATTGCGCGTGGATTCTAAGGATGAGATTGGGGATCTCAAGGAACAAATCAATAGCCTTTACCAGCACCTTTTAACTGTCATTGCGGACTTGCATGACAAGAATGAAGCCATTCTCCAGCTGGAAAAGATGAAGGTCGAATTTTTGCGAGGGGCTTCTCATGAATTGAAAACACCTCTGGCCAGTTTGAAAATTCTGATCGAAAACATGAAAGAAAATGTCGGTCGTTATAAGGATAGAGACCGCTATCTGGGAGTGGCCTTAGGGATTGTGGATGAGCTCAATCACCATGTTCTGCAGATACTTTCCCTCTCTTCTGTGCAGGAATTACGAGATGATAGGAAAACAATAGATCTCCTCCAGATGACGCAGACTCTAGTCAAAGATTATGTCTTGCTAGCCAAGGAGAGAGAACTTCAGATTGACAATAGTTTGAACCACCAGCAGGCTTATCTAAATCCATCTGTGATGAAATTAATCCTGTCTAATCTCATCAGCAATGCTATCAAGCACTCCATTCCAGGCGGCTTGGTCCGCATCGGAGAGAGAGAAGGGGAACTTTTTATCGAGAATAGCTGTAGTCCTGAAGAACAAGAAAAACTGGCTCAGTCTTTTTCTGATAATGCTAGTCGCAAGGCCAAGGGTTCTGGGATGGGGCTCTTTGTGGTCAAGAGTCTATTGGAACATGAAAAATTACCTTATCGTTTTGAGATGAAGGAGAATCGTTTGACCTTCTTCATAGCTTTTCCAAGAATCGCCTAAGACTAGGGAGAGAAAGGGTTTACATAGATGAAGCTAGAAGAAATTCAATCGAAACTGCGGGAAAAACTAGATTTTTTTGTCAAAAAGTGATAAAATGAACAATGTAAATGGGATGACCCATAAAAATATACAGGAGGCCTGATAAAATGGCAATCGTTTCAGCAGAAAAATTTGTCCAAGCAGCTCGTGACAACGGTTATGCAGTTGGTGGATTTAACACAAACAACCTTGAGTGGACTCAAGCTATCTTGCGCGCAGCAGAAGCTAAAAAAGCTCCAGTTTTGATCCAAACTTCAATGGGTGCTGCTAAATACATGGGTGGTTACAAAGTTGCTCGCAACTTGATCGCTAACCTTGTTGAATCAATGGGTATCACTGTACCAGTAGCTATCCACCTTGACCACGGTCACTACGAAGATGCACTTGAGTGTATCCGAGTTGGTTATACTTCAGTTATGTTTGACGGTTCACACCTTCCAGTTGAAGAAAACCTTGATAAAGCTCGTAAAGTTGTAGAATTTGCTCATGCAAATGGTGTATCAGTGGAAGCTGAAGTTGGTACTATCGGTGGTGAAGAAGACGGAATCATCGGTGATGGTGAATTGGCTCCAATCGAAGACGCTAAAGCAATGGTTGAAACTGGTATCGACTTCTTGGCAGCTGGTATCGGTAACATCCACGGTCCTTACCCAGCAAACTGGAAAGGTCTTCACCTTGATCACTTGCAAAAATTGACTGAAGCTGTTCCAGGATTCCCAATCGTATTGCACGGTGGATCAGGTATTCCTGATGAGCAAATCCAAGCAGCTATCAAACTTGGTGTTGCGAAAGTTAACGTTAACACTGAATGCCAAATCGCATTCGCTAACGCAACTCGTAAATTTGCTCGTGACTACGAAGCAAACGAAGCAGAATACGACAAGAAAAAACTCTTCGACCCACGTAAATTCTTGGCTGACGGTGTAAAAGCTATCCAAGCATCAGTTGAAGAACGTATCGACGTATTCGGTTCAGAAGGTAAAGCTTAATCTAGCTGAACAATACAGATAAAACCTGCCCATTGGGTGGGTTTTTTGGCGTTTTAAGGAAACAATAAAACCATAATTTTTGATTAAAAGTATTATTTTAAGAGAAAAATTTTCAATTCCATAAACTTTAGGCAAACGCTTGCATTCTGGTTTTTATTGGACTATAATAGGTTGGTATAAAACCTTCTGTAGTAATAAAATGTAGAAGGTGTAGAAAGTAAGGATTTAGAATGTTTGTAGTCAAAAACACAATGTTGCTATTCCTTGCGCTAGGGAGAGATTTATGGCAATGATAGAAGTGGAACATCTTCATAAAAATTTTGTGAAGACAGTAAAAGAACCGGGGTTAAAGGGGGCTTTGCGCTCCTTTATTCATCCTGAAAAGCAGACCTTTGAAGCGGTCAAGGATTTGACCTTTGAGGTTCCAAAAGGACAAATTTTAGGCTTTATTGGGGCCAATGGTGCTGGGAAGTCGACAACCATTAAAATGCTGACAGGAATTTTGAAACCGACATCTGGTTTTTGTCGGATTAACGGCAAAATTCCGCAAGACAATCGCCAAGATTATGTCAAGGATATTGGAGTTGTCTTTGGACAACGTACCCAGCTATGGTGGGATTTGGCTCTGCAAGAGACCTACACGGTGTTAAAAGAGATTTACGATGTGCCGGATTCGCTCTTCCACAAGCGCATGGATTTTTTAAATGAAGTCTTGGATTTGAAGGACTTTATCAAGGATCCCGTGCGGACTCTTTCACTAGGGCAGCGCATGCGGGCGGACATTGCAGCTTCCTTGCTTCACAATCCTAAAGTTCTCTTTTTAGATGAACCGACCATTGGTTTGGACGTTTCGGTCAAGGACAATATTCGTCGGGCTATCACCCAAATCAATCAAGAGGAAGAGACAACTATTCTTTTGACCACTCACGACCTGAGTGATATTGAGCAACTCTGTGATCGGATTTTTATGATTGACAAGGGGCAGGAAATTTTTGATGGAACGGTTAGCCAGCTCAAGGAAACATTTGGCAAGATGAAGACGCTCTCCTTTGAACTGCTACCAGGTCAAAGTCATCTCCTTTCTCACTATGAAGGCCTGCCTGATATGATTATTGATAGACAGGGGACTAGCCTCAACATTGAATTCGATAGTTCTCGCTACCAGTCAGCTGACATTATCAAGCAAACCCTGTCTGATTTTGAAGTCCGTGATTTGAAGATGATGGATACGGATATTGAGGATATTATCCGTCGCTTCTATCGGAAGGAGCTCTAAGATGGTCAAATTGTGGAGACGTTATAAACCCTTTATCAATGCAGGTGTTCAGGAGTTGATTACCTATCGAGTCAACTTTCTTCTCTATCGGATTGGCGATGTCATGGGGGCTTTTGTCGCTTTCTATCTCTGGAAGGCGGTCTTTGATTCCTCGCAAGAGTCCTTGATTCAAGGCTTTAGTATGGCAGATATCACCCTCTACATCATCATGAGTTTTGTGACTAATCTTCTGACCAGGTCGGATTCTTCCTTTATGATTGGTGAGGAGGTCAAGGATGGTTCCATTATCATGCGCTTGTTGCGACCAGTGCATTTTGCGGCATCTTACCTTTTTACAGAGCTTGGCTCCAAGTGGTTGATTTTTATCTCTGTTGGCCTTCCATTTTTAAGTGTCATTGTTTTGATGAAAATCTTATCTGGGCAAGGGATTGTAGAACTGCTGGGATTAACTGTCCTTTATCTTTTTAGCTTAACCCTAGCCTACCTGATTAACTTTTTCTTTAATATCTGCTTTGGATTTTCTGCCTTTGTGTTTAAAAATCTTTGGGGTTCCAACCTACTTAAGACTTCCATAGTGGCTTTTATGTCTGGAAGTTTGATTCCCTTGGCTTTCTTTCCAAAGGTTGTTTCAGATATTCTGTCCTTCCTGCCTTTTTCATCCTTGATTTACACTCCGGTCATGATTATCGTTGGGAAATACGATGCCAATCAGATTCTTCAGGCGCTCGCTTTGCAGTTTTTCTGGCTCTTAGTGATGGTGGGCTTGTCTCAGTTGATTTGGAAACGAGTCCAGTCCTTTATCACCATTCAAGGAGGTTAGTATGAAAAAATATCAACGCATGCATCTGATTTTTATCAGACAATACATCAAGCAAATCATGGAGTACAAGGTAGATTTTGTAGTTGGTGTCCTGGGAGTCTTTCTGACTCAAGGTCTGAACCTCTTGTTTCTCAATGTCATCTTTCAACACATCCCCTCGCTAGAAGGCTGGTCCTTCCAAGAGATTGCCTTTATCTATGGTTTTTCATTGATTCCCAAGGGCTTGGACCATCTCTTTTTTGATAATCTCTGGGCATTGGGACAACGCTTGGTGAGAAAGGGAGAGTTTGACAAGTATCTGACTCGTCCTATCAATCCTCTCTTTCATATTCTAGTTGAGACTTTTCAGATTGATGCTTTGGGAGAACTCTTGGTCGGTGGTATCCTATTGGGAACAACAGTGACTAGCATTGCTTGGACTCTTCCAAAATTCCTGCTTTTCCTAGTCTGCATACCATTTGCGACCTTGATTTATACTTCCTTGAAAATTGCGACAGCCAGCATCGCTTTTTGGACCAAGCAGTCAGGTGCCATGATCTACATTTTTTATATGTTTAATGACTTTGCTAAGTATCCTATTTCGATTTACAATTCTCTCCTTCGTTGGTTAATCAGCTTTATCGTGCCTTTTGCTTTTACGGCCTACTATCCTGCCAGCTATTTCTTGCAGGATAAGGATGTGTTCTTTAACATCGGAGGTTTGATGTTGATTTCCCTTGTTTTCTTTGTCATTTCCCTTAAACTTTGGGATAGGGGCTTAGATGCCTACGAAAGTGCGGGTTCTTAAATTGAATACTATCAAAGCCTTGTCTCAGGACAGGCTTTTTCTAATAGAGATGAAATTTCTTGACATCTATTCTCAGAGTGCTATACTGTAAGTGTAATCGCCGATTTAGCTCAGTTGGTAGAGCAAGGCACTCGTAAAGCCTAGGTCACAGCTTCAATCCCTGCAATCGGCAAAGTGAAGAAGCTCACTAGGGCTTCTTTTCTTTTATCTTAACACTTTAACCACTTAGACTAAGATAAAGACCAGATAGACAAAAGAGCTTGTTCTTGAAACTAACCTCTGCTATAATGATTTTTGTAAGGGACGTGAGGCGTCACTATCAGATAACTTAAGTTTCTAAAAAAGAAATCGGAGATAAAAAATGAAAAAATTATTAGGGATTATATTTTTAGTAGCAGCAGCGACAGTAGTGTATTTTGGTTCTGTTGGATGGCCAAGTTTAAATGTCAACCTCTGGTCATTGATTCCGGTAGGGCTGTTCCTATTTTTCACTCTAGAGAATCTTTTGAAAAAAGACTATAAGGCTAGTCTGATGTGTTTGATTATTGCCTTTATTATTGCCAATGCAATTTTGGATCTATTGCCGATTTCAAGTGGTTTGGTGATTGGAGCGGGTGTACTAGCTTGTGTAGGTATTGGTTATCTTTTTCCTGATAAAGGAGGAAAATAAGATTTTTCAAATAGTGATCTGACATGATAAAGCTGGATATTAACGTTTAGGAATAGGATAAATTTAACCAATATTAATAGACCAAACTAAGAATTAAGAGTTAACGAAATCAGGAAAAAACTGAAATATTCGTTTGCTCTTTTTGTATGTTTAAATCTTTAAGAAAGATTTTTTCTGTTTGGGATAATAAAAAACTATTCCGTCTTAAAATTTTAAAGAAAGTCGGATATCATTTTTATTATAATAAATTCTACTTCAATACTTTTAAAAAATTCTCTAATTTTTATAAAAACCAATCCAAAACATTGTTTTTATCTGTATTCGATTGACAAATTTTTTATTGGTTATAAAATCGTATTATAAGATAATTATAATAAGTAGATTGCTCTCAGATAAAATGAAAGCGGTTACTAAAAGGAGGATTACATGCAAAAAGGTAATTGGAACAAAAAAAGAGTGTATAGTATTCGAAAATTTTCAGTCGGTGCTTGCTCGGTGCTTATAGGGACATGTGCTCTATTATTAGGGGCAAGCGTTAGTCTATCTTCTTCGGTATATGCCAACGAAAATGCTGCAGAAATTGTGTCAACAAATAGGACTGAGCACCAGTCTGAAAATCTGAAAACTACTGGACTCTCAAGTGAATATAAAGCTGAAGGTGTTACGACTGAAAAAGTAAGTGAAGAGCCTGCTAAAGCTGAAAATGTATCTTTAAAGGAAAATGCGGATGGTAGTGATGCTGTAGTAAAACCTCATGCAGATCAACCTTTAGTTTCAGTTGCTAATAATCAATCAGTTCCTTTAGTAGAAGGTAAAGCTGAAGTCGAAAACAAAACAGAAGAAACGAACAAGCTTGAGGATAGCAATAAGCTTGAAGAAACAAATAAGACTGAGGTGACGGATAAATCTGAAGATAAAAATAAATCTGAGAATAAGAAGAAATCTGAAGAAACAAATAAAGCAGAATCACAAGATCGTTCTGTTTCAAAAGATAAGCAAGAATTCAAATCTGCTACGAATGAAGTAGTTGATAAGTTAATTGAAGATAGAAACATTTCCTTCAACCAGAATTGGCACTTTAAACTAAATGCCAATGCAAAGGAAGCTGTAAAACCAGACGCAGATATTTCTTCCTGGAAAAAAATGGATCTTCCTCATGACTGGAGTATTCATTTTGATTTTGACCATGATTCTCCAGCTCAAAACGAGGGCGGTCAACTGAATGGTGGAGATGGCTGGTATCGGAAAACCTTTAAGTTAGACGAAAAGGACTTAAATAAAGATGTTCGTGTAACTTTTGATGGAGTTTACATGGATTCACAAGTGTTCGTCAATGGCCAACTAGTTGGTCACTATCCAAATGGATACAATCAATTTTCATATGATATTAGTAACTATCTCCATAAAGATGGGCGAGAAAATGTCATTTCTGTTCATGCAGTTAATAAGCAACCAAGTAGTAGATGGTATTCAGGAAGTGGTATCTATCGAGACGTATCATTGCAGGTAACAGATAAGATTCATGTTGAAAAAAATGGAACAACTATTTTAACTCCAAAACTAGAAAGTCAACAAGGAGGAAAAGTTGAAACCCAAGTAAGCAGTAAAATTGTTAATACAGACAATAAAGACCATGAAATTGTAGCAGAGTATCAAATTTTTGAACGAGGTGGGAAGGCAGTTACAGAACTTGTTCGAACTGAGAGTAAAACTCTAAAAGCTAAGGAAACCATTCATTTGGATTCAGCATTAGAGGTTGAAAAACCAAAATTGTGGACAGTATCATCTGACAAACCTGCTTTATATGAGATGGTAACTCGTGTTTACAAAGATGGTCAGCTTGTAGATGCAAAGAAAGATTTATTTGGTTATCGCTACTATAACTGGACTCCAGACCAAGGGTTCTCTTTAAATGGTGAACACATCAAGTTCCACGGTGTTTCATTGCACCATGATCATGGAGCGCTAGGAGCAGAAGAAAACTATAAGGCAGAATATCGTCGTCTGAAACAAATGAAGGAAATGGGAGTGAATTCGATTCGTACGACTCACAACCCAGCAAGTCCTCAGACCTTGCAGATTGCAGCTGAGCTCGGTTTGCTTGTTCAAGAAGAAGCTTTTGATACTTGGTATGGAGGTAAGAAACCATACGACTATGGTCGTTTCTTTGAAAAAGATGCTACCCACCCTGAAGCAAGAAAAGGTGAAAAATGGTCCGACTACGATCTTCGAACAATGGTAGAAAGAGATAAAAATAATCCTGCTGTTGTTATGTGGTCTATTGGTAATGAAATCGGTGAAGCAGATGGGAAAGCCCATTCACTAGCAACTGTCAAACGCTTGGTGAAAGTGATTAAATCTGTTGATAATACACGTTATGTAACCATGGGAGCTGATAAATTCCGTTTCGGAGATGGAACTGGTGAACATGAAAAGATTGCAGATGAACTGGATGCAGTTGGCTTGAATTACTCTGAAGAAAATTATCAAACTCTTCATGCAAAACATCCTAAATGGCTCATTTATGGTTCAGAAACATCTTCAGCAACTCGTACAAGGGGAAGTTATTTCCATCCAGAGAGTGAGTGGGTAGGAAGTAACCAATATTGGCGTAATTACGAACAATCAGATTATGGTAATGATCGTGTTGGTTGGGGTAAAACTGCTACAGCATCATGGACTTTCGATAGAGATCATCCAGGATATGCTGGACAATTCATTTGGACAGGTACGGATTATATTGGAGAACCAACTCCATGGCACAATCAAAATAGTACACCTGTAAAAAGCTCTTACTTTGGTATTGTAGACACCGCAGGGATTCCAAAAAATGATTATTATCTCTATCAAAGTCAGTGGGTTTCTGCTAAGAAAAAACCAATGGTTCATTTACTTCCTCACTGGAACTGGGAAAAGACTGAATTGGCAGACAATGTTGCAGATGCTGAAAATCGAATCCCGGTTAGAGCCTATTCCAATGCTGCTAGTGTTGAGTTGTTTTTAAATAATGAGTCACTAGGTCTTAAAAAATTCAACAAAAAACAAACTAGTGACGGTCGTACATACCAAGAAGGTGAAAATCCTTACGAACTATATTTAGAGTGGAAAGTTGCTTATAAACCAGGAACTTTAGAAGCAGTTGCTCGAGATGAGTCTGGTAAGGAAATTGCTCGAGATAAGATAGTGACTGCTGGTGAGCCTGCTGGTGTTCGTCTGGTTAAGGAAGAGAACGCTATCGCTGCAGATGGAAAAGATTTGACTTATATCTATTATGAAATTGTAGATAGTAAGGGTAATGTTGTGCCAACTGCTAACAATCTAGTTCACTTCCAACTTCATGGACAAGGTCAATTGGTTGGTGTGGATAATGGTGAGCAAGCTAGTCGTGAACGTTACAAAGAACAAGCAGATGGTTCTTGGATTCGTAGAGCCTTTAATGGTAAAGGGGTAGCGATTGTTAAATCGACTGATCAAGCAGGTAAATTTACCCTTACAGCTTATTCGGGATTGTTGAAATCAGATCAAGTTACGATTTTTACAGGTAAGTCAGACCAGTCAGAAAAAACTGTTTTAGGCACAGAAATACCCAAAGTACGTACAGTTTTAGGACAAAAACTTAAAATGCCTCAGACAGTGCCATTTGTATATAGTGATGGTAGTCGTGAAAAACGTCCTGTAACCTGGTCTCAAGCAGATGTCAGTCAAGCTGGAATTGTAACTGTAAAAGGTATGTCTGATGGACGTGAAGTTGAGGCTCGTGTTGAAGTACTTACAGTTGCGAATGAACTTCCAGCTGTTAAACGCATCACACCTGGAACAGACTTGAGTTCTGTGGATAAACTTGTTTCACTTGTTTCAACAGATGGTCGTATTCACAATTATGAAGTTGAAAATTGGGAAATTTCACCAGAAGATAAAGAGAAGTTATCTACTCCAGGGGCACATATTCAGATGACTAGTCAATTAGGAGATAGAACCATCCACGCTACTTTGATAGTTGATGATGGTAAGGAATTGTCTCAAGTTACACCAACTATAGCAGTAGGTGGTGAAAGTGTTACGGAACTTTCAAAAGAGCATCCTGTACATTATCACAAACTTTCTTATGGTGCAAAAATTCCAGAAGTCAGTGCTAGTGCTGAAAATGCCGATGTGAACGTGATTCAGGCAAATGAATCCAATGGAATGCGTGCTAGTATCTACATTCAGCCTAAAGATGGGGGACAGTTACAAACCTATGCTGTTCAGTTCCTTGTTGATTCTCCACAAATTGAAAGCTTGAGTCTCAGAGTGGATCAAGCATCTAGCCTCAAAGAAGATCAAACTGTTAAAGTGACAGTTTTAGCCCGTTATCAGGATGGAACTGAAGCTATTTTACCAACTGATAAGGTGACTTTCTCAAGCCAAGGTGAGGGAGGAGTCTCTGTTAATAAGGGAATGCTAGAGTTGCATAAACCGGGTAGTCTCACTTTACAAGCTCAATATGAAGATGCAAAAGGAGAACTTCCTCTAACGATCGCAGCAAATACTGAAGATAAAATTGTTCAGGCCATTCGCCCAGTTAGCCTTGTGACAGATTTGCACCAAACACCAAATCTTCCATCTACAGTAACAGTTGAGTACGATAAAGGATTTCCAAAAGTTCATAAGGTAGTTTGGGATTCGATTCCATCTGAAAAATTAAATCAATATCATACTTTTGAAGTTCTTGGTAAGGTTGAAGGATTGAATCAAGATGCGCGTGCGACAGTATCAGTAGAAGGAATTGTAAAAGTTGAAGATGTGAGCATCACAACACCAATTTCTGAGGCACCAACCTTGCCAGAAAGTGTCCGAACTTATTATTCAAATGGCCAAGTATCTTCAGCTAAGGTGACTTGGGATACTATTGATGTAAGCCAGTATGCAAAAGAAGGAATCTTTACTGTAACAGGCCATGTAGAAGGAACACAACTGACAACGAAATTACATGTTCGTGTATCGAGTCAAACAGAAATTGGGAAGAATATTTCAGATCAATGGACAGGTTCAGAATTACCACTTGCCTTTGCATCAGATTCTCATTCTTATGACCCAGTATCTAATGTAAATGATAAAGTGATTTCTTACGGTGATCAGCCTGCAAATCGTTGGTCAAACTGGAAACGTTCTGAAGAAGCTTCAGTAGGAGTACTCTTTGGAGATTCAGGTATTTTGACAAAACGTTCGGTTAATAACTTGAATGTGGCCTTTTATGAAGATAGTGGTGTAGGTGCTCCAAAATCTTACGTCATTGAGTATTATGTTGGTGAAAAAGCTCCAACTGCACCGAAGAATCCTGGTTATGTAGAGGGTGAAAACCACGTATTTAATGACAGTAAAAATTGGAAACCAGTTACAAATCTTAAGGCTCCAGATCAGTTAAAAGCTGGAGAAATGAATCATTTCAGTTTTGACAAGGTGGATACCTACGCGGTACGTATTCGCATGACAAGAGCTGATGATAAACTTGGAACATCAATTACAGAATTACAAGTTTTCTCTAAAAAGGTAGCACCAGCTAAAGAGGCAACTACTAATATTAAGGTGGCTGGAAAAGATCTTCCTCACTTTAATCCAGATTTAACAGATTACTATTTAGACTATAGTGATGGAAAAATTCCAGAAGTAACAGCTAGTATCACAAATAATGGACTTGCTACAGTGGTTCCTAGCGTGAAAGAGGGAGATCCTGTCCGTGTTATTGTGAAAGCAGAAAATGGCGATATTCTTGGAGAATACAACCTTCACTTTACAAAAGATAAAGATTTGTTGGCTCGTAAACCAATTGCTGCTGCAAAACAGTCTCAATTGTTGCAGTTAGGTCAACCTTTGGAATTGCCAAATAAGGTTCCAGTTTATTTCGCAGGTAAGAGCGGTTATGACGTAAAAGATTTGGCAGTTGAATGGGAAAAAGTCCCTGCTTCTACCTTAAACAAAGCTGGGGAATATACAATTAAAGGCCATGTAGTTGGTAGTGAGGTCCCAGTAGAATTATCTGTTCGAGTAACGGACAAGGTCGGTAGATCTCTTTCTGATAATCCAGATTATCTTGCTACTCATAGTCAGGCTTTTGCTTCAGCTACTAATGATTTGGATGATAATTCGAACGACCGTGTAGACTATTTAAATGATAATGACCGAAATCAAGACAACCGTTGGACAAACTGGTCCGCTACTCCATCTGCTAATCCAGAAGTATCAGTTGGTGTTATCTTTAAAAAGAATGGTAAAATTGTGGATAGAAAGGTTTCACAAGCTAAACTAAACTTCTTTGCAGATAGTGGAACAGATGCCCCAGCTAAACTGGTATTGGAACGATACATCGGTCCTGACTTTGATGTTCCGGTTTACTATTCAAACTACAGCTACGAATCAAATCACCCATTTAATAACCCCGATAATTGGGAACTTGTTCCTTATTACGCAGACAAAGAAATTCAAGCTGGAGACGAGATCAATGTGACATTTAAACCTGTGACTACCAAAGCTATGAGATGGCGCATGGATAGAAAAGCAGATAAAAATGGGGTTGCTTTAACTGAATTAAGTTTCCGAGCACCAAGTGAGCTTGCAAAAGAGAGCACAGAGGGAAGAATTTTAGTAGATGGTAAAGAGCTTGCTGACTTCTCTGAAAATCGTTTGGACTATGAATTGATTTATAAAGGGGAACGTCCAAAAATCACTGTAGAAGGGAAAGATCAAGTCACATCTACAATTGTGGATAGTGGAAATGAAAATCTTCCTGTATTAGTCCGTCTGGTATCAGAGAGTGGTAAGAATGTCAAAGAATACCGGATTAAATTGACTAAGGAAAAAGTGATAGACGCAAAACTTGTAGCTCCTGCTCAATATGACTTGCCTAGTCTTGAAGTGGTAGACAAAGAATTAAACTTCCAAACTCTTGAACAAAAAGACGATACTCTGTTTGAGGGAGAAGTCCGCCTATTGCAAGAAGGTAAAGTTGGTAAGGAACGTATCTATACAGAAGTAACGACTGATGGCAAGAATAAAGAAAAATCACGTGAGATTCTGGAAGAACCTGTAAATAGAATTCTGTTGGTAGGTACTAAGAAGAAAACAAGTAACATTGAGACACCGGCAGGTGGACATCAAGACAATGATAGCAGTCAACCTACGGAACAAAAACCAGGAGCAAATCCTAATCCAAATATTGTTATTCCAAATCCATCAAATAATGGTGTGACAAGTAACAGTTCAGATTTTAAAAATAATCTATCAGTTGCTCCGAACATTGTGATACAAGCTCCAACTCAGGAAAGCAAAAAACCTGGATGGAACAAGGAAGATGGTAAATGGTATTATCGTCAACAAAATGGGGACTTAGCTAAGGGTTGGGTCAAAGATGGAGATACTTGGTATTACTTTGATCAAACAGGAAAAATGGAAACTGGCTGGATTAAAGATCAATCAGGTGCATGGTATTACTTGAATCAATCAGGGGCTATGTCATCTAATGAGTGGATTTTGGATCAAGATGGTAAGTGGTACTATGTTGATGCATCAGGTTCGATGAAGACAAGTCAATGGTTCCAAGTTGGAGACAAATGGTATTATGTTGATGCGAATGGATCCCTTGCTGTCAATACAGTAACTCCGGATGGTTATCAAGTAAATGAAAACGGTGAGTGGATCGGATAAGATTGATTTGAGGAATGTAACGTTCTCATAAGATTTATTCTGTGCAGTGTTCCCAAACGAGACAAGTGAAGTCTCGCTTGGAAACGCTCTGCTCAAACGATTTTTAAACAAGAAAAAAGGATTTACCCAAGTCAAAAGGGTTAAATCCTTTATTTTTTATGTCTCATATAAGATTCAGCTAGAGAGCCATCAATTCAACAATCATCTCGATATACATGACAAGGGTTACTAAGAATCCTGCACGCCAGAAGAATTTGATGAATTTAGGATAGTAAAAGCTGCGTTTTTTCAAAAGGAAGAAAAAAACGAGAATAATGGCTAGGAGTGAGAGGGCTAGGCCTAGTCTAGGGAGGAAATTATGGGTAAAGGTTTTAGCTGTAATCAAGTAATACTCAAATACCAAGACTGGAAAAGCTAAATCCGCAAAGTTGAAGCCTATTTTTTTTAATCTAAAAAGTTTGGTTATGATAATGCAGACTACTAAGGTCAGTATCAATAATAAAATAGATGCTAATTTCATTAAAATCATATCCATATTGTATCATAAAAAATGGCTAAAGGAAACGAGAAATAGAGGAATTTATAGGAAAGTCAGGCTTTTGAGATTGTGGGTGATTTTTGTTATAATGAAAGTTATGAAATCTTATAACACCTTGAATGATTATTATCGAAAACTCTTTGGAGAAAAGACCTTTAAAGTCCCTATTGATGCGGGGTTTGATTGTCCTAATCGTGATGGAACTGTGGCTCATGGGGGCTGTACTTTTTGTACGGTTTCAGGTTCTGGGGATGCTATCGTAGCACCGGATGCACCTATCCGTGAGCAATTTTATAAGGAAATTGACTTTATGCATCGTAAGTGGCCAGATGTGCAGAAGTATCTGGTTTATTTTCAAAATTTTACCAACACCCATGAAAAGGTGGAAGTCATTCGAGAGCGCTATGAACAGGCTATTAATGAGCCAGGTGTGGTAGGAATCAACATCGGAACGCGACCAGACTGTTTACCAGACGAAACCATTGAATATTTGGCTGAATTATCGGAGCGCATGCATGTGACGGTAGAGTTGGGATTGCA
Source organism: Streptococcus bovismuti (assembly GCF_042436615.2). Classification (GTDB taxonomy): domain Bacteria; phylum Bacillota; class Bacilli; order Lactobacillales; family Streptococcaceae; genus Streptococcus. Next base: position 203,077 of record NZ_JBHMFR020000002.1, read on the forward strand.
GACCACTTATGAAACAACTTCTGACCTGATTAACCGTGCCCATTCCTATGAGTTGTACGTGGAAACGGTCAAGCGTTTGAGAAAGTATCCAAAGATTGAGATTGTTTCCCATCTGATCAATGGACTTCCTGGTGAAACTCATGAGATGATGCTTGAAAATGTCCACCGCTGTGTCACGGACAACGATATTCAAGGGATTAAACTGCACTTGCTTCACCTGATGACCAATACGCGTATGCAACGAGATTACCACGAAGGACGTTTGCAATTGATGAGCCAGGACGAATATGTCAAGATCATCTGTGACCAACTGGAAATTATTCCTAAACATATCGTCATCCATCGAATCACAGGAGATGCACCGAGAGATATGCTGATTGGGCCTATGTGGAGCCTCAATAAATGGGAAGTCCTCAACAGCATTGAGATGGAGATGCGACGCCGTGGAAGCGTGCAAGGATGTAAGGCTGTAAAACAGGAGTTTGATAATGAAAAGACCACTTGAAATGGCACATGATTTTTTGGCTGAAGTAGTGACAAAAGAGGATATCGTAGTGGATGCGACTATGGGAAATGGTCACGATACCCTTTTTTTAGCCAAGTTAGCCAAGCAAGTCTATGCCTTTGATATTCAGGAGCAAGCCTTGGAAAAGACCCAAGAGCGTTTGCATCGGGCTGGATTGACAAATGCCCAGTTAATCTTGCAAGGTCATGAGACACTAGACCAGTTTGTGACAGAAGCCAAGGCAGGGATTTTTAATCTGGGCTATTTACCGTCAGCTGATAAGTCCGTCATCACCCAACCTCAGACTACCATTGAAGCATTAGAAAAGCTGTGTCGCTTGCTTGTCAAAGGGGGAAGGATTGCCATTATGATCTACTATGGTCATGAGGGAGGCGATATTGAGCGAGATGCTGTCTTGGATTTTGTTAGTCAGCTGAACCAACAAGAGTACACAGCTGCCATTTACCGAACTTTAAACCAAGTCAACAACCCACCATTTTTAGTAATGATTGAAAAATTAGAGAGATATAGACATGGATAAACAATACCTACGTGAAAAGCTGGATGCCATGCGTCAGAATTTTGTTGAATCAACTCACCATGAACGAGCGGTGGGTGTGTTAGACCAAGCGCATATGAGCAAAAAAATGCTTAAAATCAAGAAAAAATTAGTTGCTCTTGAGATGGAACGGTGTCAGAGAAAAATTGAGCACAAAGATTGTTCCAAGATTGACCAAAAAATCAAAGAGCAGAAGGAGATTTTTGAATCTTGTTGTAAAAAAGATTAAGGAGGACGTGCGTGGAATTATTGATTTACCTCATCCTATTTTTACTGGTCTTGATTGTCTCAAGTATAACCAATAAGCTCCTGCCCTTTTTGCCCCTCCCTTTGGTGCAAATTCTTTTGGGAATTGTGATTGGTCTCTTTTTACCCAATACCAACTTTCACCTCAATACAGAGTTGTTTTTGGCACTGGTTATCGGTCCCTTGCTTTTCCGAGAGTCTGAAGAAGCGGATATTACGGCTATTTTAAAACACTGGCGAATCATTGTTTATCTCATATTTCCAGTGATTTTCATCTCGACCTTGAGTTTGGGTGGCTTGGCCCATCTTCTTTGGTTCAGTCTTCCCTTGGCGGCTTGCTTGGCTGTTGGGGCAGCCCTTGGTCCTACGGATTTGGTGGCCTTTGCCTCTCTTTCGGAGCGGTTTAGCTTTCCTAAGCGCGTGTCCAATATTCTTAAGGGTGAAGGACTCTTGAATGATGCATCTGGTTTGGTTGCCTTTCAGGTTGCCTTGACAGCCTGGACAACTGGAGCCTTTTCCCTTGGGCAAGCGAGTAGTTCGCTCATCTTTTCAATCCTAGGCGGTTTTTTAATTGGATTTGTAACAGCCATGACTAACCGTTTCCTCCATAGTTTCTTACTTAGTGTACGAGCAACGGATATTGCCAGCGAACTTTTATTAGAATTGAGTTTGCCTCTAGTGACCTTCTTTTTAGCAGAAGAAGTACACGTTTCAGGGATTATTGCCGTTGTAGTTGCTGGGATTTTAAAGGCAAGCCGTTTTAAGAAGATTACGCTACTCGAAGCCCAAGTGGATACGGTGACTGAGACGGTCTGGCACACAGTGAACTTTATGCTCAACGGTTCTGTCTTTGTGATTTTAGGGATGGAGTTGGAAATGATAGCAGAACCTATCTTGACCAATTCAATCTATAATCCTATACTTCTATTGGTATCTCTTATAGCCCTTACCTTTGTCCTCTTTGCTATTCGTTTTGTCATGATTTATGGCTATTATGCCTATAGGACTAGACGTCTCAAGAAGAAACTGAATAAGTATATGAAGGACATGCTTCTTTTGACTTTCTCAGGTGTCAAGGGAACGGTGTCGATTGCTACGATTCTTCTGATACCAAGTAATCTAGAGCAGGAGTATCCTCTCTTGCTTTTCCTCGTCGCAGGTGTGACGCTTGTAAGCTTTTTAACAGGTCTCGTGGTCTTGCCTCATCTTTCTGATGAACAGGAAGAAAGCAAGGACTATCTTATGCATATCGCCATTTTGAATGAAGTAACGCTAGAGTTGGAAAAAGAGTTGGAAGGCACCAAAAATAAACTTCCCCTCTATGCGGCTATTGACAATTATCATGGACGTATTGAAAATCTCATCCTGAGTCAAGAAAATAAGGGGGCTCAAGAAGACTGGGAGGCTTTAAAACTTCTCATCCTCAGTATTGAAAGTGATGGTTTAGAACAGGCTTACGAAGAAGGCAAGATGAGTGAGCGTGCTTATCGGGTTTACCAACGTTATTTGAAAAGCATGGAACAAAGTATCAATCGCAAGTTTGCTTCACGATTGACCTATTATTTCCTTGTTTCCTTGCGGATTTTACGTTTTCTCCTTCATGAAGCCTTTACTCTTGGCAAGACTTTCCGCAGTTGGAAAAATGAAGAATCACAGAAACTCAGAGCCCTTGACTATGACCAAATTGCAGAGCTCTATCTAGAAAATACAGAGATGATTATCGAAAGTTTGGAGAACCTAAAAGGGGTTTATAAGAGTTCTTTGATCAGCTTCATGCAGGATTCTCGTCTTCGTGAAACGGCTATTATCACTAGTGGTGCCTTTGTCGAACGGGTTATCAATCGTGTTAAACCTAATAATATTGATGAGATGCTAAGAGGCTATTACCTAGAGCGCAAGTTGATTTTCGAATATGAAGAAAAACGATTGATTACAACCAAGTATGCCAAGAAGTTACGACAAAATGTAAATAACCTAGAAAACTATTCCTTGAAGGAAGCTGCCAATACCCTACCTTATGATATGATGGAATTGGTAAGGAGAAATTAATCAAGATTATAAGTGAAGGAGTGTGACATGAAGAAGTGGTGGAAAGAGCTGATAGACAAGCCTTTATTAAAAGCCTTTTTGCATTATTATCAAGCATCAGATAGTGAGTTGACCAGTGTCGCAGTAGCCTACTATTGGTTGATCTCGATATTTCCCCTACTTTTGGTGGTGGTCAATATCCTCCCTTATTTTCAGATTCCAGTTTCCAATTTTTTAAACGTGACTAATAGTTTTTTGCCTGATACGGTTTATGATGTTATTGCAAAAATTGTAATGGAAGTTCTGACTCAGCCATCAACAGGTTTACTGAGTTTTGCGGTCTTATCAGCTTTATGGACTTTTTCAAAATCCATGAATTATCTCCAAAAAGCTTTTAATAAGGCCTATGGAGTAGCTAAGAGTAGAGGTTTAATTTACCAGCAATTGATGAGTTTACTAGTCAGTTTTGGCTTGCAAATCCTTTTTGCCTTAGCTCTCTTTCTCAGTGTCTTTGGCCGTATGCTTCTCAACCTTATCAAAAGCTACTGGAAATCAGATAGTCTTATTTTTGATTATCTGCAAGACCTGACAGGCCCCTTGGTTTATGCCTTGATTTTTGCCATCCTGGTCATGCTTTATTATTTCCTGCCCAATGTTAAGGTCCGACGGATTCGACATATATTGCCAGGGAGTGCCTTTGTCTTGTTGACCCTGGCCTTACTGCTCAATATCTTTTCAGTCTATGTTAACAATTATGTCAATCACATAGTGGACGTGCGTTTTTTCAGTTCCGTCGTCGTGGTGGTCATGATGTTCTGGTTTATTCTCATCGCTAAGATTTTGATTGTCGGCGCGGTTATCAATGCCAGTGTTCAGAGTTTGAAAGATCCAGCCTTTAGAATAAATTAACTCAATTTTTATCCATAGCAAAACGCATACTATCAAGTTTTTATAATGCCTGATAATATGCGTTTTTTCATTATGAAATTAATAGATAAACATGGCATCGCCAAAACTAAAGAAGCGGTAGTGTTCTTGGATGGCATGGTGGTAAGCGTCTAAGACTAATTCACGGCCTGCAAAGGCAGAAACCAACATGACCAGAGTTGATTTTGGCAGGTGGAAGTTGGTTGAAAAGGCATCTACAACCTTCCATTCGTAACCAGGCTTGATAAAGATATTGGTCCAGCCAGAATCTGCTTGGATTTGCCCATCAAACTTGGAACCAATAGTCTCCAAGGTGCGGATAGAAGTGGTTCCGACAGCGATGACGCGACCACCATTTTCCTTAACAGAGCGAAGAGTGACAGCCGCTTCCTCAGAAAGCTGGTAAAATTCTGAGTGCATTTCGTGTTCGTCCAGATTATCCACAGAAACAGGTCTAAAGGTTCCGAGTCCGACATGAAGAGTCAGATAGACTAGATGAACACCCTTAGCTTGGATTTCTGCCAGCAGTTCTTTGGTGAAGTGTAGTCCAGCAGTTGGTGCAGCAGCAGAGCCACTTTCCTTGGCGTAGACGGTTTGATAGCGTTCACGGTCATCCAATTTTTCATGGATATAAGGTGGTAATGGCATTTCTCCCAGACTTTCCAAGACTTCTAGGAAAATTCCTTGGTATTCAAAGCGGACAATGCGGCCCCCGTGAGTCAATTCTTTCGTAACAACAGCGCTGAGACGACCATCACCAAAGCTGACACGAGTACCAACCTTGAGGCGTTTGGCAGGTTTTGCCAGAACTTCCCATTCATCTCCAGCAGTATTTTTGAGCAGGAGAAGTTCCACATGGCCTCCTGTCTCCTCTTTTTGACCATAGAGGCGAGCAGGGAGAACGCGGGTGTCGTTCATGACAAGGGCATCACCAGGTTCCAGCATGTCAATAATAGAGTGGAAGTGTTTATCCTGCATTTCTCCCGTCTCACGGTTGACGATAAGGAGTTTAGAGGCATCTCGTTTTTCAAGGGGGGTTTGGGCAATCAATTCCTCTGGTAAGTGGAAATCAAAATCAGCTGTATTCATATATCTGTTCATTCTTTCTAAGTTCTAATCCTATCCATTATAACATGTTTCAAGTTTGGACGCTCTTTTTTTGAAAATTAAATCGTTTTCACTTGACAAAAATTGGTCTATACCATATAATGAATATAGACAGAAATGGAGGATGAAAAGATGAAAGTTATTAAAGTTGAAAACCAAGTTGAAGGTGGAAAAGTTGCTTTTGAGATTTTGAAGGAAAAATTAGCCAATGGTGCTCAAACATTGGGACTTGCGACAGGAAGCAGTCCACTTGAATTTTACAAGGAAATTGTTGAAAGTGACCTCGATTTTTCAAATTTAACCAGTGTCAACCTTGATGAGTATGTAGGCCTTGATGGCGACAATCCTCAGTCTTATCGTCACTTCATGCAAGAAAACTTGTTCAACCAAAAACCATTTAAAGAAAGTTTCTTGCCTCGTGGGGTTAAGGATCATGCTGAAGCTGAAGTTGAACGCTACAATCAAATTTTGGCTGACCATCCAGTTGATCTGCAAATCTTGGGAATTGGTCGCAATGGGCATATCGGATTTAATGAACCTGGCACTCCATTTGGCAGTCAAACTCACCTTGTAGAGCTTGACCAGTCTACTATCGAAGCCAATGCTCGCTTCTTTGACAAGATTGAAGATGTCCCAACTCAAGCCATTTCAATGGGGATTAAAAACATCTTGGATGCCAAGTCTATTATTCTCTTTGCTTATGGTCAATCAAAAGCAGAAGCTATTGCTGGAACAGTGTTTGGCCCAGTGACTGAGAACCTACCTGCAAGTAGTCTACAAAACCACCCTGATGTGACGATTATTGCAGATGCTGAAGCGCTTAGCTTACTTGAAAAATAAAAAGCAATGTTCTATTGAACGCCTTCAACTCTTGTATAAATGGAAGAAAAAATCAAAATTAAACCGCATTTTTTCTTGACAATTATTCCTTTTACGTGTAAAATAGAATAGATCTTGAACTTGAAGGGAGTGAAAAAAATGTCTAAAACAGTAGTACGTAAGAATGAATCTCTTGACGACGCACTTCGTCGTTTCAAACGTGCGGTTACTAAAGCTGGTACTCTTCAAGAAACACGCAAACGTGAATTCTATGAAAAACCTTCTGTAAAACGTAAACGTAAATCAGAAGCAGCTCGTAAACGTAAAAAATTCTAATTAGAACTGAAAGGCTGGAGAAATCTAGTCTTTTTTCTTTTAATACTCTTCGAAAATCAAATTCAAACCTCGTCAACGTCGCCTTGGATTATATATGTGACTGACTTCGTCAGTCTTATCTACAACCTCAAAGCAGTGCTTTGAGCAACCTGCGGCTAGTTTGCTCTTTGATTTTCATTGAGTATAAATAAATACTTCAAATCCTGCAAAAATCTGAAACTTCCTCCTACAATTTGATATAATAGTAAAAAGAACTCGATTGAAGGAGGAAATGATGTCGGTTTTAGTAAAAGAAGTGATTGAAAAGCTTAGACTAGACATTGTCTATGGCGAACCAGAATTGCTTGAAAAGGAAATCAATACAGCGGATATTACGCGACCTGGTCTTGAAATGACAGGCTATTTTGACTACTATACGCCAGAGCGGATTCAACTTTTGGGGATGAAGGAGTGGTCTTATCTGATTAGCATGCCTTCTAACAGCCGCTATGAAGTTTTGAAAAAAATGTTTCTACCTGAGACACCTGCGGTCATTGTTGCCCGTGGTTTGGTGGTTCCAGAGGAGATGTTAAAGGCAGCCAGAGAGTGTAAGATTGCCATTTTAACCAGCCGTACGGCTACTAGTCGTTTGTCTGGAGAGTTATCTAGCTATCTGGATTCTCGTTTGGCAGAACGTACCAGTGTGCACGGTGTTTTGATGGATATCTATGGGATGGGTGTCTTGATTCAAGGCGATAGTGGAATTGGTAAGAGTGAGACAGGTTTAGAGCTTGTCAAACGTGGTCACCGCTTGGTGGCAGATGACCGTGTCGATATCTTTGCCAAGGATGAGATTACTCTTTGGGGTGAACCGGCTGAAATCTTGAGACACCTGATTGAAATTCGTGGGGTTGGGATTATCGATGTTATGAGTCTCTACGGTGCGAGTGCGGTCAAGGACTCTTCACAGGTTCAACTTGCTGTCTATTTGGAAAACTATGATACACATAAGACCTTTGATCGTCTTGGCAACAATCCAGAGGAACTAGAAATTTCTGGCGTAGCCATTCCTCGTATCCGCATCCCAGTTAAAACTGGTCGTAATATCTCTGTCGTGATTGAGGCAGCTGCTATGAACTATCGTGCCAAGGAAATGGGCTTTGATGCGACCCGTTTGTTCGAAGAACGCTTGACAAATCTCATTGCTCAGAACGAGGTGCCAAATGCTTGATCCAATTGCTATTCATCTAGGTCCTCTAGCCATTCGTTGGTATGCCTTGTGTATTGTGACAGGCTTGATTCTTGCGGTTTATTTGACCATGAAAGAAGCGCCTAGAAAGAAGATCATACCAGACGATATTTTAGATTTTATCTTGATAGCCTTTCCCTTGGCTATTTTAGGAGCACGTCTCTACTATGTTATTTTCCGTTTTGATTACTATAGTCAGAATTTGGGAGAGATTTTTGCCATTTGGAATGGTGGTTTGGCCATTTATGGTGGTTTGATTACAGGGGCTATTGTACTTTATATCTTTGCTGATCGTAAACTCATCAATACTTGGGATTTCCTAGATATCGCGGCGCCTAGCGTCATGATTGCCCAAAGTTTGGGTCGCTGGGGAAATTTCTTTAACCAAGAAGCTTATGGTGCAGCAGTGGATAATTTGGATTATCTACCTGCCTTTATCCGTGATCAGATGTATATTGAGGGGAGCTACCGTCAACCGACCTTCCTTTATGAGTCTCTATGGAATCTACTTGGCTTTGCCTTGATTTTGATATTGAGACGAAAATGGAAGAGTCTCAGACGAGGTCATATCACTGCCTTCTACTTGATTTGGTACGGTTTTGGTCGTATGGTCATCGAAGGTATGCGGACAGATAGTCTCATGTTCTTTGACCTTCGAGTCTCTCAATGGCTATCAGTTGTTCTTATCGGTCTCGGTATTTTTATTATTCTATATCAAAATCGAAAGAAGGCCCCTTACTATTTTACTGAGGAGGAAAACTAAATGTTAGAAGTTGCATATATTCTTGTCGCCCTTGCTTTGATTGTCTTTTTAGTCTATCTAATCATTACTGTACAAAAACTTGGTCGTGTTATTGATGAAACAGAGAAGACGATTAAAACCTTGACTTCAGATGTGGATGTGACTTTGCATCATACCAATGAATTGCTGGCTAAGGTCAATGTCTTGGCAGATGATATCAATGTTAAGGTGGCAACGATTGATCCACTCTTTAGTGCCGTTGCAGATTTATCTCTATCTGTTTCAGACCTCAATGACCATGCGCGTGTCTTGAGTAAGAAAGCTTCATCAGCTGGTTCAAAAACACTCAAGACTGGAGCAAGTTTGTCAGCTCTTCGTCTTGCAAGTAAATTTTTCAAAAAATAAAAAAGGAGAATTCTTATGGGTAAACTATCCTCAATCCTTTTAGGAACCGTTTCAGGTGCAGCTCTTGCCTTGTTTTTAACAAGTGACAAGGGTAAACAAGTTTGCAGTCAGGCTCAAGATTTTCTGGATGATTTGAGAGAAGATCCTGAGTATGCCAAGGAGCAGGTCTGTGAAAAACTGACAGAAGTCAAAGATCAGGCTACAGATTTTGTTCTTAAAACCAAAGAACAGGTTGAGTCAGGTGAAATCACTGTTGACAGCGTACTTGCTCAAGCTAAATCATGTGCTCGTCAAGCGACAGAAGCATCAAAAGATCGATTCAATAATCTCAAGGAGCAATGGCAAGAAAAAGCCGAAACTCTTGATGAATCAGAAGAGATTGTTATTGACATAACAGAAGAATAAACCATCACCATCTCTGGACGGACTATGTATCTGGGGATGGTGATTTTTTTCTCGTAGCCTGTCTTTGTGGTATAATAATTACTATGCAGAAAAAACCAACGTCAGCCTATGTGCACATCCCATTTTGTACCCAGATTTGTTATTATTGTGACTTTTCAAAAGTTTTTATCAAGAATCAGCCAGTAGATAGTTATTTGGAACATCTGTTAGAAGAGTTTCAATCTTATGATATTCAAAAGTTAAGAACCCTCTATATTGGTGGTGGAACACCGACAGCTCTATCAGCTTCGCAACTAGAGGTGTTATTGAATGGCTTGACTAAAAACTTGGACTTGTCTGCCTTGGAAGAGTTGACCATTGAAGCCAATCCCGGCGACTTGGATGCGGATAAGATTGCGGTTTTGAAGAACTCGGCTGTCAATCGTGTTTCACTAGGTGTGCAGACCTTTGATGACAAGATGCTGAAAAAGATTGGGCGCAGTCATTTGGAGAAGGATATTTATGAAAATATCGACCGCCTGAAACTGGCTGGTTTTGATAATATCTCTATCGATTTGATTTATGCACTGCCTGGTCAGACTATGGAGCAGGTCAAGGACAATGTGGCTAAGGCTATTGGGCTGGATATTCCTCATATGAGTTTGTATAGTTTGATTTTAGAAAATCATACGGTCTTTATGAACCGTATGCGACGAGGAAAATTGCCTCTACCTAAGGAGGAATTGGAGGCTGAGATGTTTGAGTACATCATCGCGGAGCTGGAGAAATCTGGTTTTGAGCATTATGAGATTTCCAATTTCTCCAAGCCTGGTTTTGAAAGTCGGCACAACCTCATGTACTGGGATAATGCTGAGTACTATGGCATCGGTGCTGGGGCGTCTGGTTATGTAAATGGAGTACGCTATAAAAATCATGGTCCCATTCGTCATTATCTCACTGCGGTTGAGGAAGGCAATGCACGTATCACAGAAGAACACCTGAGTCAAAAGGAGCAAATGGAAGAGGAAATGTTCTTGGGCCTCCGCAAGAAATCAGGAGTCTCCATGGCGCGATTTGAGGAAAAATTTGGACGGTCCTTCGATGGACTTTATGGAGAAATTGTCAGAGACTTGGTTCAACAAGGTCTCATGCAAATAGAGGGTGACCGAGTTCGCATGACAAAAAGAGGTCTCTTTTTAGGAGACACCGTTGCAGAACGATTTATTTTGGAGTAGAATGATGGGCTTAACTTATCAAATGAAAATGAAAATTCCTTTTGATATGGCTGATATGAACGGTCATATCAAGCTTCCAGATGTGATTTTGTTGTCCCTGCAAGTTTCAGGGATGCAGTCGATTGAACTGGGTGTTAGTGATAAGGCCATTTTGAAAAACTATAATCTTGTCTGGATTATCACAGACTATGATATTAAGGTGGTTCGTTTGCCTCGTTTTGCGGAAGAAATCACTATTGAAACGGAAGCCCTGAGCTACAATCGACTCTTTTGCTACCGTCGCTTTACCATTTATGATGAAGCAGGTCAGGAACTCATCCACATGATAGCGACTTTTGTTCTGATGGACCGAGATAGTCGAAAAGTCCATGCTGTCGAACCTGAGATTGTGGCTCCTTACCAGTCTGATTTTGATAAAAAACTTATCCGCGGACCAAAGTATGAGTCCTTGAACGAGCCAATCAGCAAGGATTACCATGTCCGTTTTTACGACTTGGATATGAATGGCCATGTCAATAACAGTAAATATCTGGACTGGATTTTTGAGGTCATGGGAGCGGACTTTTTGACCCACTATATTCCCAAGAAAATCAACCTCAAGTATGTCAAGGAAGTTCGACCAGGTGGGGTGATTACATCGGCTGTTGAATGGTCTGGACTGGAAAGCAAGCATGAGATTACAAGCGACGGGGTTACCAATGCCCAAGCTATCATCACTTGGCAAGAAATGAAGAAGGATTAGGGAGAAATAAATGAAATATAAAGGCTATTTAATTGATTTAGACGGAACTATTTATAAGGGTAAAGACAGAATCCCAGCAGGGGAGGCTTTTGTCCATGAATTGCAAAAGCGGGACATTCCCTATCTCTTTGTAACCAACAATACAACCCGTACTCCTAAGAGTGTTCAGGAGATGCTGGCTCAGAATTTTAATATCGATACGCCCCTATCGACTGTCTACACAGCGACTCTGGCGACTATCGACTATATGAACGACTTGGGGCTTGAAAAGACCGTCTATGTCATCGGAGAAGCAGGACTCAAGGAAGCCATCAAGGCGGCTGGTTATGTGGAAGACAAGGATAATCCTGCCTATGTGGTAGTAGGTCTGGACTGGCAAGTCGACTATGAAAAATTTGCGACAGCAACTCTAGCTATCCAAAAGGGAGCTCATTTTATCGGAACCAACCCTGACCTCAACATCCCGACAGAGCGCGGTCTTTTGCCTGGTGCTGGTTCACTGATTACCCTTCTTGAAGTGGCAACACGAGTGAAGCCTGTTTATATTGGGAAACCAAATGCCATCATTATGGACAAGGCGGTTGAGCACTTAGGTTTGGAACGTGAAGAATTAATCATGGTTGGGGACAATTACCTGACTGATATCCGAGCAGGGATTGACAATGGCATTCCAACGCTCTTGGTGACAACAGGTTTTACCAAGGCAGAAGAAGTAGCAGACCTGCCAATCGCACCGACTCATGTGGTTTCTAGCCTTGCGGAGTGGGATTTTGATGAAAACTAAACTGACCTTTTGGAGCTCTATGCTCTTTCTCCTCTCCCTCTCAATCCTTTTGACCATCTATCTGGCTTGGATTTTCTATCCGCTGGAAATTCAGTGGCTGAACTTGACGGATCGAGTTTATCTAAAACCAGAAACCATTCAATATAACTTTCATATCTTGATGGATTATCTGACCAATCCTTTTAGTCAGGTCTTGCAGATGCCAGATTTTCGTTCGTCAGCAGCTGGTCTGCACCACTTTGCAGTGGTCAAGAACCTCTTTCACTTGGTGCAGCTAGTTGCCCTAGTGACACTGCCAAGTTTCTATTTCTTTGTCAAAGGGATTGTGAAAAAGGGCTTTTTATCTTTATTCAGTAAGGTTTTTTTGACTCTAGTAGTTTTGCCTGTGCTGATTGGTCTTGGGGGAGTTTTGATTGGTTTTGACCAATTCTTTACCCTTTTCCATCAAATTCTCTTTGTGGGAGATGATACCTGGCTTTTTGATCCAGCCAAGGATCCAGTGATTCTGATTTTGCCAGAGATTTTCTTCCTCCATGCCTTCCTCCTCTTTTTCGCCCTCTATGAAAGCTTCTTTGGTTTTCTGTACCTGAAAAGTCGTAGGAAGTGAAATTTTGGATGAAGCTTCATCAATAAAAACAGCCGAGATAGCCACAGTTGTTTCCTAACTGTGGCTATCTCGGCTATTTTCTAATTTCTTCCCTGTTTATCGGGTCTGGCTGCAACTCAACCCTAGTCTATGGTAAATCAATTCCAGTTTTATTGAGCATTTTAACTTGTCGATAGAAGATGTTTCTTATTTGAAAAAGAGTTTGATCCGGGAAAAGACTATTCCGACTGTCTAGATAGGATAAAAACTGAGTTGCCAGTTCTATTCCCTCCTTCTTATCTTGTCTGAGCAGATTATAACATTCTTGCATTTTAATGTGAAGAAATGAATCTAGCAATAGTTCTTTTTGGTAATTGAAATCCTTAATTCTATATAATTCAATCTTGTCCACTAAATCTTGAGCAAGTTGGTAATGCCCATTTCTAGAATAGGTTTGGATGATGTCTGCGAGTGTCGATACAAGCGCTCGTTTTTGTCGGATATCAGTAAATGGTTCTTCTAGTAAATCAAGAGCTGTTTTTGCAATTTGTTGAAGTGTTTCTGTAGGAAAGTCAAAATAGTGAATTACAAGACTAAATATGATATAATCCTGTGGAAGCCAGTAGTTTAGATGAAATAAGGTAGTCTTAGCCCGATTGAGGATAGTCCAATCTTCTTTCGACAAATTCTCTCTCTTTCTAGGCACTTCTAAAGATTGGATATAGACATAATCAGTCATATAGGTGTCTATATCAAGTGTTTTAAGAAATTCTACAGCCTTAGTTGGTGTTGTGAATCTAGTTTTTTCAAATTCGGAAAATGAAGTATTCTGAATTTGATAACGCAACATCAACATTGTAATATCAGTGGGATCAAAGATTTTGAGATTTTCTAGGATTTTGTAGTAGGTATCCACCTTGATGGTCGTAATTCCTTTTTCAAATTTACTGAGGTTGTTGGGACTAATGGCTGTTCCAGCAGCTTCTTTTAGAGTAAAGCCCCTCTCCTCCCGGATTTGTTTGATAATTTCACCAAAGTTTATTTCCATTTTACTAATCTCCTTGTGGTTTTACTTTATTATACACTATTTCAAGAAGATAAGAGAAAAAACTACAAAAAGATACGATTTTGAGAAGATTTGTAAGGGATTTCGGTAAAAATCCATTTTTTTCGTCGTTTTTCTTCACGAGTGGGAAAAATCTGCTATACTCTAGGGGAATAAGATTTAAAGGAGTTTGTCTATGAAATTCAAACCAGTTTTGTTTGCTAGTTTAGCAGTAGCAGCGCTAGGAGCTGCGACAGTTTTTGATACCGAAGGAAGCTTGCCCTTCTCACCTCAAGTTGTTCATGCAAGTTCGAGTGATATCGTGGGGATTAAAAACCATGATATAAAAATCACACTAAAACAGCATCCTACATTAGAGAAGCTAGATATCACGGCTACAATTGATTCTTTGCCAAGAAGAAACTTCGATGCTAGTAGATATTTTCATGGATACTTTAAAAATGTCCAAAATGGTAAAACTTTTTCATTTATTTTGCCATCTATAGAGTTTAAATCTTATGAATTATCAGTGACTAGTGAGTTTTACTGGAATGGTGGCTGGTCTATAGACGATGGTGATTATTGGATTGTATATTATGATACACTATCAGATGTAAATGATGGTTCTGCTCGCTATGAACACCGTTACTATGGCCAGTCTGAGGTTGTAACCTTTAAAGATCATAAAATTGTCAGCATTGGAGGACGAGGACAAGCTGCAACCCAACCACAAAGCTCCCAAGCTCAAACACCTGCTACACCTAGCAACTCAGCTTCTGGCAAAAATGGCTGGTCAGGCAACTCTTACTACCAAAATGGCAACAAGGTCTATAGCAAGTGGATCTATGATTACCAATATAAGTCTTACTTCTATATCGATGCTGCGGGGAACTATGTCCAAAATGCTTGGGTAGGCAATTACTACCTCAAATCTGGCGGTTACATGGCACAAAATGAGTGGGTTTATGATAACAACTACGGAGCTTATTACTATTTGACAGGTGAAGGCAGCTATGCTCGTAGTTCTTGGGTAGGTAACTATTACCTCAAAGCCAATGGTAAAATGGCTAAGAGCGAATGGATTTATGACAGAAATTATAGAGCCTACTATTACCTGACAGGTGAAGGCAGCTATGCTCGCAATACATGGATTGGTGACTATTACCTTAAATCCAATGGTAAGATGGCCGTTAGCGAAAGGACCCCAGATGGCTACCGAGTAAATATGTTTGGTAAATGGATTCGTTAGTAGGAGATGAGGGAAAGTTATGTTGAAAATGAAAACAATGTTAGTCTCGGCCTTGTCTATTTTAGCCCTGGGAACTGTGGCTCTCGTTAACGTTCAAGGAGTAATGGCTGACACTCCTAATATTGCTAAATCCGACTATGATCCTGCTAATGTTAAGCATTTAAAAGTACAGATGAGTTTGAGTCAAGATACAAGCTCTGGAAAATTAAAGATTACAGCTAGTATTGATACCTTCCCAGAGGGAATGAATGAGGTTTCTATTCCATTTTTCTTGTTCAATGTGAAAACTCAAGTGACTGAAAAGTTCCCTGGATTAGCCGATGCTATCTTTACACCTAGTCAACCAAGTGTGACAAGGGAATATGATATGAACCAGGCGAATTTGAATGCCTTTGCGGATGGAGAATATCGAATTGTTTTGAGAGCTCATAAACAGCCTCCGTATTATAATTATCGTTATTATGGCCACACTGATATTGTGACCATCCAAGACCATAAAATGGTTGGAACAGGAAGTCATATCAATTATGCCAAAAATGGATGGTATGGTAATTCATACTATAAGAATGGCATTAAAGCAAGAAACGAATATATTCTTAGTTCTAATAGAAGAGGAGTATATTATGTAGATGCTGATGGTAACTTGGTTGAAAACAGATGGCGTGGAAACTTCTACTTTAAACCTGGTGGTTTAATGGCCCAGCAAGAGTGGATTTACGATAAGAATTATGGGGCTTGGTACTATATATTAGCTCAATCAGGATATGTAAAAAATGGTTGGATAGGGAACTACTACCTCAAAGCTGATGGTAAAATGGCCCAGAGCGAGTGGATCTATGATACATACTATCAGTCTTATTACTACTTAACGAGTGAAGGTAGTTATGCCCACAATACATGGGTAGGCGATTACTATCTTAAAGCGAACGGTAAGATGGCTGTTAACGAATGGACACCAGATGGTTACCGTGTAGATGGTTCAGGTAAATGGATTCGCTAGTAAGCTACAGGCTGAAGCAGTGTAATCTGTATGATAAAAGGAATCCTTTTAGGAAATTTTCTTAAAAGGGTTTCTCTGTATTTATAATTGAAAATAAAATGAGAAGTGAGATAGAGAAAATGAAAAAGTCTCCATTGGTTACAATAAAATCTCGATTAGATTTTATTTATTTAGCTTATGCTGTTAGTTTGGGATTGATTATTTTATTTAGCTTTATGGGGGTAATGGTTGATGAAGTAAATAATTCTTTAAATATTTATGGTTGGATTAGGGGGATTTTAAACGCAAATCTCTTTTTAGCAGTCTCGTTATTAGAACTTGTTTTTGTATTGAAAAGAAAAGAGAAAACCTTGATTTTCCTTAGGATTTTAAATAGTTTATGGTTGTTTAAGTTGCTTCTAGACGTTGTAAGAGGAGTTGTCCAAAGTCGAATGGCAGCTACAAGTTATAATGTTTTTGCTGGGATTGTTCAGTTTACATCTGGATTTTTGTCAGGTTGGTCTCCGACCATGGAAAGGGCCAACTCAGCCGACATGTTGAATGGATATTATCTAATTTTGTATTCAACATTTTTTAGCTTAATTCTTCTTTTAGTCTATTGTTACTTCAAGTATATAAAAAAGGAAAAACTAACCTTTGAATTTCATCTTTCATTTTTATCAGTAGAGGATATTAAGAAATCCTATGCTAAAAATAAACTCTTAACAGTTGCTTCCATCAGCATATCCATATCGCAATTCTTGTATTTTTATAGCTTACCTGGTACAATTAATAAAACAGTATCACCCTTTACTTACCATGCTATTTTGGCTCTCATTATTCTTGCTTTAGCCGTTTTAGTCGTATCCTCTATTGCAAGTGGAGAAGAAAAAAGATTGGATACATATATCATCACCTTGTTACTAACATTTATCGTTTATAATCCAATATACATTTTTCAACATGGTCGTCCTGGTTTAGGTTATATTGTTTACATTTTTGGATGGATCTTATTTGGCTATTATTTGGTGGACAAAAAATGGATACAATCAGAAAGGAATCATTGAGAAAATTTGAAAAAGATGAAAAAGTATTTACGATATAGTATCGTTTTCCTAGTTGCCCTGCTTTTTTTAGGGGCTTGTGGAAAGAAGGAAGAATCCTCTTCAGAGGTAATGGATCAGATTGATATTGCGAATTCTCTTGAAACAGACAATTTTGATGAGTGGTATCGTTCTTTTGGAACGATTGAACATTTATCAGGTGAGATGCCCTTATTTGGAACCATTGATCTTGGTTATAATGGTCAGGCCATTATTGTAAGAGATGGAAAAGAGATGTTGCATGGCCGTGATCGTGGTGGAATGATGAAAGGTCAAATCACGATTAAAAAGTATGCAGGTGACACGAAGGTCACGACCATTGATTACGAGCTCGACAAAACCTATGTTGTTGGAAAGACCTATTCCAAAACAACAGTCCTACCAGAAGTTGAGGTATCGCTTTCTATATCTCAGGAAGAGATTGACCGCATCGAAACCGACTTTAAAGATCAGTCCTATACTTTTTATGGCTACAAGGACCCTAACGGCTATCTAATTTTGACAGATGGTAAAGAAGACAAACCAACAGTTTATCTTTATAAGTTGGAGCAACCCATGGAATTGAAAGTTACTGCTGATAAGGCTGCGGTACGTAAGGAACCTCTCTATGATTCAGAAGTGATTACTGAACTCAGCAAGGATCAAAGAATAACCGCTTCTAATTCGGTTGCTGGAGAGAGAAAAGACCGAGGCCATATTTGGTACCAAATTGATGTAGAAGGTAAGACTGGTTTTATACTGCAAGCTGATATTATTGACCCTAAAACAAATCATTACCCTACCAATATGATTGCTACGAGACGTCCATTTAAGGAACCGGAAATCTTGAATGGAAATTTGCATCTAATAGCAGATACCTGGGTTAATGCTGCAGGTGAAGAAATCACTATCAAACCAGATGGCAGTATGAGTAACGGAGATCGCTTGCAGATAGGATCTGAGACAATAGATATACCTGTACTAATTGTTGGAAGAACAGAAGAAAGTGTCCTTGTTTATCCGGCTAATTCACCTAGTGATCCTCATGGTGGCCGGTCAGATAGCAGTAAGGATCGGATAGCCTTCTCAAACAAGCCAATTATTCCATCAGATAAGTTTTTCTACAGAAAATCAGATGGCGTAACAACTTTTGATAATACAAGCTCTCAGAATGGTACTGATCAGGAGACAGCTCAGAGTTCGAGTCGTGAACCTGTAGTTGGTAATCCTTCTGTTCGAAATCCTCAAAAGGATGAAATATCACTAGTAGCAGGTAGTTGGTCGACAACTGGTTCAAAACCTAAAAACTTGATTATTCATGATTCTGGCTTAGTCAATAAATATGAGCGAATCTTTTTGTCCAAGAATCAGGAAGGAGCCGTTGGAAAGCGATTTGAGATTGGAATTCGGGCAACAACGCCTGTACTCTTTATACCAGCAGGAACTGCTCATGGTGCATCAGATTCATCCAAAGATCGCCTGTTCTATGAAGAATTTGGGAAATCAGATAGGGCTGAAGATTATTACTACCGAGATTAGTAGATATATTTAAAAGCAAAAGAATGTCGCAAGATTGTGGCGTTCTTTTTTGTGAGCCCAATACTTCCCTATATAGCTCTCCAAGAGTGAATTAACTAAATCAGAAATGTATTAATCGTTCGCAAACAGTCTATTTTTCTTGAAAAAATAGGCTTTTTTTCTAAAAATCTCTAGTCAAGCGCTTTATTTTTTTGTATAATAGAGGTAGCAAAGTATAGATAAGAAGAGAAAAGCATGATTACACTATTTCTATCACCGAGCTGTACTTCATGTCGTAAGGCAAAGGCCTGGTTAGAAAAACATAAGGTGCCCTTTGAGGAACACAATATTATGACCAGTCCTTTAACAAGAAAAGAATTGCAACACATCCTTTCCTTGACCGAAAATGGTACTGATGACATCATTTCAACTCGTTCAAAAATTTTTCAAAAATTAGATATTGATGTAGAAAGTATTTCGGTATCAGAATTGCTTCATTTGATTGAGCAGTTTCCTAGTCTTTTGCGTCGTCCCATTATTATCGATGCCAAACGTATGCAAATCGGTTTTAATGAAGATGAGATTCGTGCTTTTCTCCCTCGTAGTTACCGTAAGCAAGAACTAAAAGAAGCAAGAATGAGAGCTGGTATTAGTTAATGAACAAACAGTATAGTTACCCACTAGATTTGTCGTGGAGCACTGAAGAACTTGCTTCAGTGCTTTCTTTTTTTAATGATGTTGAAGCTGCCTATGAAGGCAAGGTAGAGGCTCAAAAGCTACTGGATTCCTATAAGGGATTCAAATTGGTTGTGCCAAGCAAGAGTGAAGAGAAGCGTTTGGGACGAGAATTTGAAACGGTCAGTGGCTATTCGCTTTACCGAGCGGTTCAGGCTGCCAAGGAAAAAGGGGAAGGAAAGATTTCTCTTGGAAAGTAAATTTGAATTTGCTAAAGAGCTAATTAAGAAAGCGGGCCAGTACATCCTTGACCACATGCAGGAAGATTTGCAGGTTACGACCAAAACCTCTCCGACAGACTTGGTGACCCGACTGGACAAGGAAGTTCAGGAATTCTTGGTTAGTGAGATTTTGTCTCGTTATCCTGAGGATAAGATTTGTGCTGAAGAGGGCTGTTTGCGAGCTTCAGTTCAAGAGGGCAAGGTTTGGGTCATTGATCCCATTGATGGTACCAATAATTTTGTGGCCCAGCAGGAAGATTTTGCTGTTATGATGGCTTATTTTGAAAATGGTCAAGGCCAGTTTGCTCTGATTTATGATGTGGTCAAAGGGGATTGTTATCACGGTGGTGGTAAGTTTCCGGTTTGTCGAAACGATCAGCCCCTAGCTCCCTTTCAAGCAAAACCACTTGGAGATTTTCTCATTGCAGGGAATAGTGGTATGTTGGAAACCAATGAATGGGGCTTGGCTGATTTGGGACGAGCGGTCCTTGGTGTACGTGTCTATGGGAGTGCGGCCATTAGTTTTGCCAAGATTTTGTCAGGGCGTTTGTTGACCTATGTCACTTATCTCCAACCATGGGATTATGCTGCAGCTAGTATTTTAGGGGAAAGTCTGGGCTATCGGGTTGTGACTCTTTCTGGTGAAGCTCTTGATTTTCAAACCAGACAGCCAGTCATGATGGTGCCTCTTGAGATGCTGGAGGAAATTCAGTCCTATATTTACGAAAGGAAAAGAACTTAAATGCAATTTCCAGAAGGATTTGTTGAAAAATATGAAGAGATACTAGGAGATGAGGCAAGAGATTTTCTTGCCTCTTTTGAGGAGGAAGCGGTTTCGGCTTTTCGGGTCAATCCTTTAAAAGAAGCGCCAGTTTCTTTTTCTGACGCCATTCCTCAAACTCCTTGGGGACATTATGGGAAGGTTTCAGGGAAATCACCTGAGCATGCTACTGGTTTGGTTTATTCGCAAGAACCTGCTGCCCAGATGGTGGCTCAGGTAGCCAAGCCCAGTCCTGGGATGAAGGTCTTGGACTTGGCAGCTGCACCTGGTGGTAAATCAACTCAACTGGCAGCCTATCTAGCAGGAGAGGGTCTCCTTGTTTCCAACGAAATCTCAAGCAAAAGAGCTAAGATTTTGGTTGAAAACATGGAGCGCTTTGGAGCGACAAATGTCGTAGTGACCAATGAATCTGCTGACCGCTTGGCCAAGGTCTTTGAAGGTTATTTTGACCTCATTGTCCTTGATGCCCCTTGCTCTGGTGAAGGAATGTTCCGTAAGCAACCAGACGCTATGGATTATTGGAGTCTCGATTATCCGAGCCAATGTGCTAGCTTACAAAGAGAAATTCTGGCAGATGCGGTGACCATGTTAGCTGAAGGTGGTCGTCTGGTTTATTCGACTTGTACCTGGGCACCTGAGGAAAATGAAGAAATAGTCAATTGGCTACTGGAAGAGTATGATTTTGACTTGTTGCCGGTTGAACATATCAATGGAATGGTAGCTGGGATTGACCTGCCAGAAACAGCTCGGATGTACCCTCATCATTTTAAGGGAGAGGGCCAGTTTGTAGCCCATCTACAGTTTAAAGGTGAAAATCCAGCCCCTAAATTTAAGGCAAGTAAGAGCAATCTCAGCCGTGAGCAAGTTGACTTGTGGCAGGAATTTGTCCAAAATCACTTGAAGGTTAATTTACCGGGTATCTTGCAGACTTTTGGGGACCAACTCTATCTCTTGCCAGAACTCTTACCAGATTTAGGGAAGCTCAAGATTGCTAGGAATGGCCTGCATCTAGGGACCTTTAAGAAGAAACGCTTTGAGCCCAGTTTCGCTCTTGGTCTAGCCTTGAAACCGAGTCAGGTCAAGCAGTCGGTTGAAATTGACCAAGAAGCGTTTGTAAAGTATGCCGCTGGAGAAACCGTTCAGCTGGCGGAAAGTCTGCCAAATGGTTGGTACCAAGTTTTGGTTCAAGGCAATGGCTTGGGCTTTGCTAAGGTGACTGGAAATGTTTTGAAAAATTATTTTCCAAAAGGCCTCAGATTCAAGTGAAAATGCTAGTCAAAGTAGCTTGTCTATGTTATAGTGGAAGTATGGATTTTTTTCAAATTGTCTTTCATTTTAAGTCAAAATTGGTGGGAAAGGTAATTGAGCAAATTGCTAGTAAAACCAAGCTAACAACTTCAGTTGGCTCCCAATTTTCAAAAGAAAAACATAAATAAATAGTTGAAAAAATTCACAGCATTCACCATTATTTTCAAGGAGAAAAACAGTGAAAAAAAGGAAAAAACTCGCTCTATCCCTTGCGGCTCTCTTGCTGGCAGGTTCTTTGGCGGGATGTGCTAGCTGGATTGATCGTGGGGAATCCATGACAGCTGTTGGCTCAACGGCTCTTCAGCCCTTGGTTGAAGCAGCAGCAGATGAATTTGGCTCTCTGCACGTTGGAAAAACAGTCAACGTCCAAGGTGGAGGATCTGGTACAGGTCTGTCTCAGGTTCAGTCTGGAGCTGTTGATGTAGGAAATTCAGACGTATTTGCCGAGGAAAAAGACGGTATCAACGCATCCGCTCTAGTGGACCATAAGGTAGCTGTAGCGGGCTTGGCAGTCATTGTAAATAAGGAAGTTGACGTTGAAAATCTGACAACTGAACAACTCCGTAGCATCTTCACAGGTCAAGTGACCAACTGGAAAGAAGTCGGTGGGAAAGACCTAGCCATTTCCATTATCAACCGCGCGGCAAGTTCTGGTTCACGTGCAACTTTTGATAGTGTTATCATGGATGGTCAATCTGCCGTGCAGAGTCAAGAACAGGATTCAAATGGGATGGTCAAAAACATTGTTTCCCAGACACCAGGAGCCATTTCTTACCTAGCCTTTGCCTATGTGGATGACTCAGTTAAACGTATGAAGTTGAATGGCTATGAGCCGATTGCAGAAAATGTTACAAGTAATAACTGGCCTTTGTGGTCTTATGAACACATGTACACCCTAGGTCAACCAATTGAATTGGTGGCAGAGTTTCTCAACTTTGTCCTCTCCGATGAAGCGCAAAGCGGAATCGTTAAGGGAATGGGCTATATTTCTGTCAAGGAAATGAAGGTTGAAAAAGATGCTGTAGGAACGGTGACAGCACTAGAAGGGAGTCACTAATGAATCAAGAAGAATTAGCTAAAAAATTACTTTCTCCCTCAAAGAACTCTCGTCTAGAGAAATTAGGAAAAGGCTTGACCTTTGCCTGTCT
Source organism: Streptococcus bovismuti (assembly GCF_042436615.2). Classification (GTDB taxonomy): domain Bacteria; phylum Bacillota; class Bacilli; order Lactobacillales; family Streptococcaceae; genus Streptococcus. The sequence goes on from NZ_JBHMFR020000002.1 coordinate 225,776, forward strand.
GTCTTTGATTGTTATCATTGTGGCTATGATTTTGATTTTCGTAGCCCAAAAAGGTTTGTCGACCTTCTTTGTAAATGGGGTTAATATCTTTGATTTCCTCTTTGGCCAAACTTGGAATCCTTCAGGTAAACAATTTGGTGCCCTTCCTATGATTTTGGGTTCCTTTATTGTCACAATCCTATCAGCCCTTATCGCAACTCCTTTTGCCATTGGTGCGGCAGTCTTTATGACGGAGGTCTCACCAAAAGGTGCTAGAATCTTGCAACCAGCCATTGAATTGCTGGTCGGGATTCCTTCAGTCGTATATGGATTTATCGGTTTGCAGGTTGTAGTTCCCTTTGTCCGCAGTGTATTTGGTGGAACTGGTTTTGGAATCTTGTCAGGGATTTTCGTTCTCTTTGTCATGATTTTACCGACGGTAACCTTTATGACAACCGATAGTTTGCGTGCGGTGCCTCGTCACTACCGCGAAGCTAGTTTGGCTATGGGGGCCACTCGTTGGCAAACCATTTGGCGTGTGACCTTGAAGGCGGCGCGTTCAGGGATTTTTACAGCAGTGGTCTTTGGGATGGCGCGTGCCTTTGGTGAGGCCTTGGCCATTCAGATGGTCGTCGGAAACTCAGCCGTTGTCCCAACTTCATTGACAACACCTGCTGCAACCTTGACCTCTGTCTTGACCATGGGTATCGGAAATACTGTTATGGGAACTGTTGACAATAACGTTCTCTGGTCACTAGCCTTAGTCTTGCTTTTGATGAGTTTGGCCTTCAACAGTGTGATTAAATTGATTACGAAAGAAAGAGGAAAGAAAAACTATGCACGCTAAGAAATTAGATAAAATTGCAACAGCTGTCCTCTACTCAATTGCAGGAATTATCGTTGCTATCTTGGCATCCTTGATTCTCTATATCTTGGTTCGTGGTTTGCCCCACATCTCTTGGTCTTTCTTGACTGGCAAATCATCTTCTTACCAAGCAGGCGGAGGGATTGGAATTCAGCTCTATAATTCCTTTTTCCTTCTGGTTATTACCTTGATTATTTCTGTGCCCTTGTCTATGGGAGCTGGGATTTTCCTAGCTGAATATGCTAAAAAAGGTCCTGTGACCAATTTTGTCAGAACCTGTATTGAAATCTTGTCTTCACTCCCATCTGTGGTTGTAGGTCTCTTTGGTTACTTGATCTTTGTAGTTCAGTTTGAGTATGGATTTTCAATCATTTCAGGTGCCTTGGCCTTGACGGTCTTTAATCTGCCTCAGATGACTCGTAATGTTGAGGACAGTTTGAAGCACGTTCACCATACGCAGCGTGAAGCTGGTCTGGCCCTTGGGATTTCTCGTTGGGAGACTGTGGCCCATGTGGTCATTCCAGAAGCCCTTCCAGGTATTGTGACTGGGGTCGTCTTAGCTTCTGGTCGTATCTTTGGTGAGGCTGCTGCCCTTATCTATACAGCAGGACAATCCGCTCCAGCCCTTGACTGGTCTAACTGGAATATTCTCAGTGTGACCAGTCCAATCTCTATCTTCCGTCAAGCAGAAACCTTGGCTGTCCATATCTGGAAAGTCAATAGTGAAGGTACTATTCCAGATGGAACTATCGTATCAGCAGGTTCTGCGGCCGTGCTCCTCATCTTTATTCTCATCTTTAACTTTGGAGCCCGTAAACTCGGAAGCTACCTACATAAGAAATTAACCGCTGCCTAAAGGAGAAGCCATGTCAAAATATAATTGGGATGAAAAGCATATCATCACCTTTCCTGAAGAGAAAGTGGCCCTCTCTACTAAGGATTTACATGTTTACTACGGTAAAAAAGAATCCATCAAGGGCATCGATATGCAATTTGAAAAGAATAAAATTACTGCCTTAATTGGCCCTTCTGGTTCAGGGAAATCAACCTACCTCCGCAGTCTCAATCGTATGAATGATACCATTGATATTGCTAAGGTAACAGGTCAAATCCTCTATCAAGGAATCGACGTCAACCATCCAGAAATCAACGTTTATGAAATGCGTAAGCACATTGGAATGGTCTTCCAACGCCCAAATCCCTTTGCCAAGTCTATCTACCGCAATATTACTTTTGCTCATGAACGTGCAGGGGTTAAGGACAAGCAAGTCTTGGATGAAATTGTGGAAACCTCTCTTCGTCAGGCTGCCCTTTGGGACCAGGTCAAAGACGATTTACACAAATCAGCCTTGACCCTATCAGGTGGTCAGCAGCAACGTCTCTGTATCGCTCGTGCTATCTCTGTTAAACCAGATATCCTTTTGATGGATGAACCGGCATCAGCCTTGGATCCGATTGCGACAGCCCAGCTGGAAGAAACCATGTTGGAATTGAAGAAGGACTTTACCATCATCATCGTGACCCACAGTATGCAGCAGGCTGCGCGTGCTAGTGACTACACAGGATTTTTCTACTTGGGTGACTTGATCGAGTACGATAAGACCTCTAATATTTTCCAAAATGCCAAACTACAGTCAACCAATGACTACGTAACAGGACACTTTGGATAGAAAGGAAACAGTATGACAGAAGCGATTTTACAGGTGTCAGACCTGTCCGTTTACTACAATCAAAAAAAGGCCTTGAATAGTGTTTCCCTATCTTTCCAACCCAAGGAAATTACAGCCTTGATCGGTCCATCTGGATCAGGGAAATCAACCCTCCTAAAGGCTATCAACCGCATGGGGGATCTTAATCCAGAGGTAACCACAACTGGTTCAGTGGTTTATAACGGCCACAACATTTACAGCCCGCGTACAGATACAGTTGAATTGCGGAAGGAAATCGGTATGGTTTTCCAACAACCAAACCCCTTCCCTATGTCTATCTACGAAAATGTTGTTTACGGGCTTCGTATCAATGGAGTGAAGGACAAGCAGGTTCTAGATGAGGCGGTTGAAAAAGCCTTGCAACGAGCTTCTATCTGGGATGAGGTCAAGGATCGCCTGCATGATTCAGCTATCGGACTTTCAGGCGGACAACAGCAACGTGTCTGCGTTGCCCGTGTCTTGGCAACTAGTCCTAAAATCATTCTCTTGGATGAACCGACTTCAGCCTTGGACCCTATCTCGGCTGGTAAGATTGAGGAAACCTTGTATGCTCTAAAAGATAAATACACCATGCTCTTGGTTACGCGTTCCATGCAACAAGCCTCTCGTATCTCTGACAAGACAGGATTTTTCCTAGATGGAGATTTGATTGAGTTTAACGATACTAAGAAGATGTTCCTCAACCCACAACACAAGGAAACAGAAGATTATATTTCAGGAAAATTTGGATAAGGAGATAAATGATGTTACGTTCTCAATTTGAAGAAGATTTGGAGAAATTGCACAACCAGTTCTATGCAATGGGACAAGAAGTGCTATCCCAAATCAATCGGACAGTGCGTGCCTTTGTTACGCATGACCGTGATTTGGCCAAGGAAGTCATCGAAGACGATGCAGAAGTGAACGAATACGAAGTGAAATTGGAAAAGAAATCATTTGAAATGATTGCCCTTCAACAACCCGTTTCTCAGGACTTGCGTACTGTTTTGACAGTCTTGAAGGCTGTATCTGACTTGGAACGTATGGGTGACCATGCCGTTTCCATTGCCAAGGCGGCAATTCGTATGAAGGGGGAGCAACGCATCCCAGCTGTTGAAGAAGAAATAAAGAGAATGGGTCGCGATGTCAAGAACTTCGTCGAAGCAGCCCTTGAACTCTATCTCAATGGTTCAGTAGATCAGGCCTATGAAGTAGCAGCAATGGATGAAAAAATCAACCATTACTTTGATAGCATTCGTGACTTGGCTACAGAAGAAATCAAGAAAAATCCTGATGCCATTGTTACAGGTCGTGATTATTTCCAAGTGATTGCCTTCTTGGAACGTATTGGAGACTATGCCAAGAATATCTGTGAATGGGTTGTTTACTTTGAAACAGGTAAGATTGTCGAACTATAAAATAGAGTCATTCTGTATAAAAAGGAGCTTGAAATCAATAGATAGCTCCTTTTTTGAATGAAAAAAATATTTTTAAGATAAAAATTCAAAAAAACACTTGACAAGCAACTTGGATAGAGTTATAATTATACAAAATTAACAGAGAGGTCGTTTATTTATGAAATCGAAAAAATGGATATTTGTTTTATGTAGCTTTCTTGCAAGTTTCTTCTTAGTGGCTTGCCAGTCGGGTTCTAATGGTTCTCAGTCAGCTGTTGAGGCCATTAAGCAAAAGGGGAAATTAGTTGTGGCGACTAGTCCTGACTATGCACCTTTTGAATTCCAATCCTTAGTTGACGGGAAAAATCAGGTAGTCGGTGCGGATATTGATATGGCCCAAGCTATCGCTGATGAACTTGGGGTGAAATTGGAAATCTCAAGCATGAGTTTTGACAATGTTTTGACCAGTCTTCAAACTGGGAAGGCTGACCTAGCAGTTGCAGGAATTAGTGCTACTGATGAGAGAAAAGAAGTCTTTGATTTTTCAATCCCTTACTATGAAAACAAGATTAGTTTCTTGGTTCGTAAGTCTGATGTAGAAAAATACAAGGATTTAACTAGCCTTGAAAGTGCTAATATTGCAGCCCAAAAAGGGACTGTTCCAGAAGCTATGGTCAAGGAACAATTGCCAAAAGCTCAATTGACTTCCCTAACCAATATGGGTGAAGCTGTCAATGAATTGCAGGCTGGAAAAGTAGATGCTGTTCACATGGATGAGCCTGTTGCCCTTAGCTATGCTGCTAAAAACGCCGACTTAGCTGTCGCAACTGTCAGCTTGAAGATGAAGGACGGCGAAGCTAATGCAGTTGCCCTTAGAAAAAATAGTGCTGATTTAAAAGAAGTGGTGGACAAGGTCATCCAAAAACTCAAGGATGACGGTACCTACCAAAAATATCTTGAAAAAGCGGCAACCTTAACAGAAGTTGAAGAATAATACTCAATGAAAATCAAAGAGCAAACTAGGAAGCTAGCCGCAAGCTGTACTTGAGTACGGTAAGGCGACGCTGACGTGGTTTGAATTTGATTTTCGAAGAGTATAAGAAAAAAGCAGAGTTGGAAGTCAATCCAATTCTGCTTTTAAATAGTCTAAAACATTTTCCAGATTGTCTAAGGACACCTTGGCAAATTGATAAGGACAGGTGCTTAAATAGGCCTCTTCAAAGAAGTCTAAGCCCAGTTGACTGTGTTTGAGACTGGCGATTTTAGGATACTGTCTGAGATCAAGTAATAAACCATCGTGTAGGGGAAAGTGAGGAAGGGGACAAGGAGTGTTATCTAGTCTTTCCTCGATTTGTTTTTGGTAGTCTTCCTGATTGGATAAGCGAGCTAGGCGATTTTTCTCAAATAATTGACTGTCAATATAGAGTGACAGGGCCTTTTGCATGATGAGGTTGCTGTCGTAGTCTAGGATATTTTTGTAGGCCACAAAGGCTTCCTTGATAGCATTTGGCAGAATGAGAGCAGTAATCCGCAGGGCTGGAAAGAGGCTGGTTGAGAAGGACTTGATATAAATGACGCGCTCCTCTGTATCTAGATAGTGGAAGGTCTGGCCCTTTTTGGAGTCTAAATCCCCCAGATAGTCATCCTCTACGATATAGACACCGTACTTGGTAGCTAAGTCAAGAATAGCCCGTTTGTCCTGCTCTGAATAGGAATGCCCCAAAGGATAGTGAAAACGAGGAATAGTATAGAAAAACTTAATTTTTCCTGTTTTGAAGTGGTCTTCCAGCTCTTCCAAGTCAATTCCATCAATGCCTCGTTCAATCGTTTGATAGTCCAGACCCTGTGCAATCAAGAGGCGATTCATCCGATGGTAGGTCGGCTGTTCCACCAAGATTTCCTTTGCTTGGCTAGGAAAGGAAATTTGAGAGAGGATAAACAGGGCTTGTTGGGTTCCAGAAGTCAGTACAAGTTGGTCAGCCTTACAGTAGAGGGCTTGGTCAAAGAGGAGTTTATGAATGGACTGTCTTAGGTCTTCTAAACCTTCTTGGTTTTCATAGTAGTTGAAGAGGTAGTTTTCTCGTCCAATCAAGGTTTCATTGACACAGAGTCGGAAATCGTCATAGGCGCTGGCATGTTCGTCAGTGACTTCGATTTCTAGATCCTGGTGTTGCCCTTGTTCTAGGACATAGTAACCACTCTGGGGCTTGGCATAGAGGTATTGTTCATGCCGTAATTCCAGCAGGGCTCGTTGAATGGTGTCCTTGCTACAGTGAAAGTCAAGGCTCAGTTGACGGATAGAAGGCAGGCGACTTCCCGTTGGAAAACGTCCAGACTCGATACTATTTTTCAGATAGGAAACAACCTCTTGGTACTTGCTTTGTTTCTTCATTCCAGACCTCCCTTGATTTTGTTACATTGTACCTTTTTTTTTCCTTCTTGGCAATGTCTAGAGTGTTTCTATCGTTCACATCTAGGGGCAAATGTGGTATACTTAGGAGTAACATTTATAGAATAATATTCTTCGAAAATCTCTTCAAACCACGTCAGCTTCACCTTGCCGTAGATATGGTTACTGACTTCGTCAGTTCTATCCACAACCTCAAAACAGTGTTTTGAGCTGACTTCGTCAGTCTTATCTACAACCTCAAAGCAGTGCTTTGAGCAATCTGCGGCTCGCTTCCTAGTTTGGTCTTTGATTTTCATTGAGTATAACAGACAAGAAAGTGAATGGAAAAGAACGTGCAGGAACCAGTGAAATTATTTCAATACAATACCCTTGGAGCCTTGATGGCCGGCCTTTATGGTGGTACTATGACAGTAGGAGAATTGCTAGAGCATGGAGACCTTGGTTTGGGAACCTTGGATTCCATTGATGGGGAATTGATTGTTTTGGATGGCAAGGCTTATCAAGCCAAAGGCTCAGGAGAGCAACCGGAAATTGTAGAAGTGTCACCAGATGCCCTTATTCCTTATGCAGCAGTAGTACCGCACCAGGCAGAGGTCATTTTCCGCCAGCGCTTTGAGATGACAGACAAGGAATTGGAAGAGCGAATCGAGTCTTATTATGATGGGGAAAATCTTTTCCGCTCTATCAAGATTCGGGGGGAATTTTCACATATGCATGTGCGCATGATTCCCAAGTCGACACCAGATACCAAGTTTGCTGAGGTCGCAACCCATCAACCGGAATATAGTCGTGACAATGTGGCGGGGACCATCGTTGGTTTCTGGACGCCTGAGATTTTCCATGGGGTCAGTGTGGCAGGCTACCATCTGCACTTCATTTCAGATGATTTGACCTTCGGTGGTCATGTCATGGATTTTGTCATCAAGGAAGGAATTATCGAAGTGGGAGCTGTTGACCAATTGGATCAACGTTTCCCAGTCCAAGACCGTCAATACTTGTTTGCTAAGTTCAATGTTGACGAGATGAAAAAAGATATTGAAAAGGCAGAATAGGAGAAGAAAATGACTATTCATATCATTATTACCATGTTGCTGTTGCTGGCTTTCTTGATAGGGAGCATTTGGTATGCCAAAAAGAAATACCAGATTAATCTAGCTGTCTTGGGCTTGGGGGCTGTTGCCTTCTTTGTCTCTTCACAGATTTTAGAAAAACTGGTGCATATCTTGGTTTTACATCCTCAAAAAGACGGTAGTATTGCCCTCTTGCAAGACCATCCGCTTGTCTATATCATCTATGGCCTAGCCATGGCAGCATTTTTTGAGGAAACTGCTCGTCTTATTTTCTTCAAATGGTTGGAGAAAAAGAGAAGTTTGGAAAAGGCAGATGCCTTGGCTTATGGATTGGGGCATGGTGGCTTGGAGTTGGTTTTCCTAGGTCTTACTAGTTTGATTAATCTCTACATCGTTCTCTCAGCAGTTCAAACTCAGAATCCACAGGTCATGCAATTGCTGTCTGAAAATATGTTGAAAACCATTCAGTCGCTATCAGTCTGGCAGATTTATTTGCTTGGTTTTGAGAGAATCTTGGCGCTAGGTTTCCAATTACTCTTGACTGTTTGGGTTTACCAAGCTGTTCGCCAGAAGAAATGGATTTATCTCCTAGCGGCCTATGGACTACATGCCTTCTTTGACCTAGCTCCATCTCTAGCCCAAGTTGGCTGGCTGACAAATCCTGTCTTGGTTGAAGTTGTCCTAGCACTTGAACTTGTTCTGCTTGCCTATGGAACAAAGGCTATCTTTTGCAAAAAATCATAAAAAGAGGGGAAACCTCTTTTTTTATTTAAAATAAGCCCAAGATTTTTTTAGGGTCGTCAAATGGTCTTAAAAATGGTATAATGGAATGAATTTTGTAAAAGGAAGAGTGTCATGTCAGTAAAAGAAAAAATGCTTGAAATTTTAGAAGGAATTGATATTCGTTTTAAAGAACCCTTGCATAGCTATAGTTATACAAAAGTAGGTGGAGAGGCCGATTATTTGGTCTTTCCACGAAATCATTTTGAGTTGGCTCGCGTTGTTAAATTTGCCAATCAAGAAAATATCCCTTGGATGGTTCTTGGGAATGCCAGCAACATCATCGTTCGTGATGGTGGGATTCGTGGATTTGTCATTTTGTGTGACAAGCTCAATAATGTTTCCGTTGATGGCTATACCATCGAAGCTGAAGCTGGTGCTAACTTGATTGAAACGACACGCATTGCCCTTCGTCATAGTTTGACTGGCTTTGAGTTTGCTTGTGGTATTCCAGGGAGCGTCGGTGGTGCTGTCTTTATGAATGCGGGTGCCTATGGTGGCGAGATTGCCCACATCTTGCAGTCTTGTAAGGTCTTGACCAAGGATGGAGAAATAGAGACCCTGTCTGTCAAGGATTTGGCTTTCGGGTATCGCCATTCAGCCATTCAGGAGTCTGGTGCAGTTGTCTTGTCAGCTAAATTTGCCCTTGCTCCAGGAAGTCATCAGGTTATCAAGCAAGAAATGGATCGCTTGACGCATCTACGTGAACTCAAGCAACCTTTAGAATACCCATCTTGTGGTTCGGTCTTTAAGCGTCCTGTTGGTCATTTTGCAGGTCAATTAATTTCAGAAGCTGGTTTGAAAGGCTATCGTATCGGTGGCGTAGAAGTGTCAGAAAAACACGCAGGATTTATGATTAATGTTGCTGACGGAACGGCTAAAGACTACGAGGACTTGATTGAGTCTGTGATCGAAAAAGTCAAGGAACACTCTGGCGTTACTCTTGAGAGAGAGGTCCGTATTTTAGGTGAAAGCAAGTAGGAAACTTTAGCTAAAAAGCTGCTGCTATATCATGGAAAGGGGGTGAAAGCCTATCGTTAGTGCAGAAGAATGTAGGCAGTTCAATCTCCTACACGAGGTAGTAGCGGCCTGACAGAGCCCTGATCTGTTAATCTATGAAAAAGAAGGAATAAATGACAATTGAAAAAACCAATTATTGAATTCAAAAACGTCTCAAAAGTTTTTGAAGACAGCAACACCAAGGTTCTCAAAGACATCAACTTTGAGTTGGAAGAAGGGAAATTCTACACCCTTCTAGGCGCATCTGGTTCAGGAAAATCAACTATCCTTAACATCATTGCAGGTTTGCTGGATGCGACGACAGGAGATATTTTGCTGGATGGTGTCCGTATCAATGACATTCCAACCAACAAGCGAGACGTCCATACAGTCTTCCAATCCTATGCCTTGTTTCCACATATGAATGTGTTTGAAAATGTTGCCTTTCCGCTCCGCTTGCGTAAAATTGACAAGAAAGAAATCGAGAAACGCGTAGCGGAAGTTCTCAAGATGGTTCAGTTGGAAGGTTACGAAAAACGTTCTATCCGTAAACTCTCTGGAGGACAACGTCAGCGTGTAGCCATTGCCCGTGCCATCATCAATCAACCCCGTGTGGTCTTGCTGGACGAGCCTCTGTCAGCGCTGGACTTGAAATTACGAACAGACATGCAGTACGAACTGCGTGAACTGCAACAACGATTGGGCATCACCTTTGTTTTTGTTACTCACGATCAGGAAGAAGCCTTGGCTATGAGTGACTGGATTTTTGTCATGAATGATGGCGAGATTGTCCAGTCTGGAACACCAGTAGATATCTACGATGAGCCAATCAACCACTTTGTTGCCACCTTTATCGGTGAGTCAAATATCTTGCCAGGAACCATGATTGAGGACTACTTGGTTGAGTTTAACGGCAAACGCTTTGAAGCGGTCGATGGTGGGATGAAGCCAAATGAACCTGTTGAAGTCGTGATTCGTCCAGAGGACTTGCGGATTACCCTTCCTGAAGAAGGCAAGCTCCAAGTTAAGGTCGATACCCAGCTATTCCGTGGGGTGCACTATGAAATTATCGCCTATGACGAACTTGGAAATGAATGGATGATCCACTCGACTCGTAAGGCCATCGTGGGTGAGGAAATCGGTCTGGACTTTGAACCAGAAGACATCCACATCATGCGCCTTAACGAAACCGAAGAAGAGTTTGATGCCCGTATCGAAGAATATGTGGAAATCGAAGAGCAAGAAGCAGGTCTGATCAATGCAATCGAGGAGGAGAGAGATGAAGAAAACAAGCTCTAAACTCTTTGTAGTGCCCTACATGCTCTGGATTGCCCTCTTTGTATTGGCACCCTTGGTCTTGATTTTCGGACAATCTTTTTTCAACATTGAAGGCCAGTTTAGTTTAGAAAATTATAAGTCCTACTTTGCGTCACAAAACTTGACCTACCTAAAAATGAGTTTCAACTCTGTACTCTATGCAGGAATTGTGACCTTTGTGACCTTGCTTATCAGTTATCCAACAGCCCTCTTTTTGACCCGTCTCAAGCACCGTCAACTATGGCTCATGCTGATTATCCTGCCAACTTGGATCAACCTTCTTCTTAAGGCTTATGCCTTTATCGGGATCTTTGGTCAAAATGGCTCTATTAACCAATTCCTTGAATTTATCGGAATCGGTTCGCAACAGTTGCTCTTTACCGATTTCTCCTTTATCTTTGTCGCAAGCTACATCGAGCTTCCCTTTATGATATTGCCGATTTTCAATGTCTTGGACGATATGGATAACAACCTCATCAATGCCAGCTACGACCTCGGTGCGACCAAGTGGGAGACCTTCCGTCATGTCATCTTCCCTCTATCGATGAATGGTGTGCGAAGTGGAGTTCAGTCGGTCTTTATTCCAAGCTTGAGTCTCTTCATGCTGACCCGTTTGATTGGTGGGAACCGTGTTATTACGCTGGGAACGGCTATTGAGCAGAACTTCCTGACAAATGACAACTACGGTATGGGTTCTACCATCGGTGTGATTCTCATTCTGACCATGTTCATCACCATGTGGGTGACCAAGGAAAGGAGAGAACGATGAAAAAATTTGCCAACCTTTATCTGGGACTGGTCTTTCTTGTCCTCTACCTGCCGATTTTTTACTTGATTGGCTACGCCTTTAATGCAGGCAACGACATGAACAGCTTTACAGGCTTTAGCTTGAGCCATTTTAAAACCATGTTTGGCGATGGTCGCCTTATGTTAATTGTGACCCAGACCTTTTTCTTGGCCTTTCTGTCAGCATTGATAGCGACCATTATCGGGACTTTTGGAGCTATTTACATTTACCAGTCTCGTAAGAAATACCAAGAAGCTTTTCTATCACTCAATAATATCCTCATGGTTGCGCCTGACGTTATGATTGGTGCCAGCTTCTTGATTCTTTTTACTCAACTCAAGTTTTCACTTGGCTTTTTGACCGTTCTATCTAGTCACGTGGCTTTCTCGATTCCTATCGTGGTCTTGATGGTCTTGCCTCGACTCAAGGAAATGAATGGGGACATGATTCATGCGGCCTATGACCTTGGTGCCAGTCAATTTCAGATGTTCAAGGAAATCATGCTTCCTTACCTGACTCCGTCTATCATTGCAGGTTATTTCATGGCCTTCACCTATTCTCTAGATGACTTTGCTGTGACCTTCTTTGTAACGGGAAATGGCTTTTCAACCCTATCAGTCGAGATTTACTCTCGTGCTCGGAAGGGGATTTCGTTAGAAATCAATGCCCTGTCTGCCCTTGTCTTTCTCTTTAGTATTATCCTAGTTGTTGGTTATTACTTTATCTCACGTGAGAAGGAGGAGCAAGCATGAAAAAACTCTATTCATTTTTAGCAGGAATTGTAGCCATTATCCTGGTCTTGTGGGGAATTGCGACGCATCTAGATAGTAAAATCAATAGTCGAGATAGTCAAAAACTGGTCATTTACAACTGGGGAGACTACATCGATCCAGAACTCTTGGAGCAATTCACAGAAGAAACAGGCATCCAAGTCCAGTACGAGACCTTTGACTCCAACGAAGCCATGTATACCAAGATTAAGCAAGGTGGAACGACCTACGATATTGCCATCCCTAGTGAATACATGATTAACAAGATGAAGGACGAAGACCTCTTGGTACCGCTTGACTATTCAAAACTTGAAGGAATCGAAAATATCGGACCAGAGTTCCTCAACCAGTCCTTTGACCCAGGCAATAAATTCTCCATTCCTTACTTCTGGGGAACACTGGGAATTGTCTACAATGAAACTATGGTAGATGAAGCGCCTGAGCATTGGGATGACCTCTGGAAACCAGAGTATAAGAACTCTATCATGCTCTTTGATGGGGCGCGTGAGGTGCTGGGACTGGGACTCAATTCCCTCGGCTACAGCCTCAACTCCAAGGATAGCCAGCAGTTGGAAGAGACAGTAGATAAGCTCTACAAGTTGACTCCAAATATCAAAGCTATTGTGGCGGACGAGATGAAGGGCTACATGATCCAGAACAATGCTGCTATCGGTGTGACCTTCTCTGGTGAAGCCAGCCAAATGCTAGAAAAAAATGAAAATCTACGCTATGTGGTACCGACTGAGGCCAGCAACCTTTGGTTTGACAATATGGTCATTCCCAAAACAGTCAAAAACCAAGATGCAGCCTATGCTTTTATCAATTTTATGTTGAAACCTGAAAATGCTCTTAAAAATGCGGAGTATGTCGGCTATTCAACACCAAACCTACCAGCTAAGGAACTACTCCCAGAGGAGAAAAAAGAAGACAAGGCCTTCTATCCAGATGCTGAAACCATGAAACACCTAGAAGTTTATGAGAAATTTGACCATAAATGGACAGGCAAATATAGCGACCTCTTCCTACAGTTTAAAATGTATCGGAAGTAGGAGTAGAACGTAAGAAAACGAATCAGTTAGAGCTGGTTCGTTTTTTAAAAAATAGAAGGCAATTTTTTAACTGTATATTTTTCTATTCTGGTTGCTTATTTTTTAGCCTAGTAGTATACTAATCTTAACCTTACAGAAAGCGGTAACAAAAAATGAAGATATCTACTTTTTCAAAAAAAGTTATTGGCCAACCTTTTTGATTGTTGACGAAACAATTATACTATTCCATTTAAAGGATGGCTTGGATCGACAATACCTAACAACTGATTCCATACATTTGGTGATAGGGTTCTTTATATTTGCAAATATTTTCGTAGCTATCTTTAACAATTCAAAACTTTGGAATAAAAGTTGGGATAAAAAGAGTGATAGCAGTAAGAAAAAATATATTCTGAAAAAGTAATCTGAGATGTAGGTAATGGGTTATTTAAATGGGAATGATTTCCAGTTGACGCAGACTTAAAAAAAAGATATAATAAGAAAGTTGAGAATTGATTTTCAATCATCTTAGTCCAGAGAAATGGCGGTGCTGCGAGCCATCTAAGCTAGAAAGTCATGCTACTCAATCATACAATTGCATAAGAATAAGAGAATGACAAGTTCATTGAATGAAGGTGGTACCGCGGTTTTTCGCCCTTCGTGATATGAACTTGTCTTTTGATTTTTTGGATGTGTTGATGAAAACATTTCTTGTCAAACAAAAGTTTCGTCTTGGAGGCGAGCGCTTTGCTATCAAGGATGACAGGGGAGAAATCGCCTATCAGGTAGAGGGATCATTTTTTAAAATTCCCAAAACCTTTACTATCTATGATGCATTTGGTAACCAAGTCAGTGAGATTAGTAAAGAGATTTGGACTCTACTTCCTCGTTTTGAGATTCAGCTTCAGGATGGATCGAGTTTTGTAATTCGTAAGAAGTTGACCTTCTGGCGAGATAAGTATGAGTTTGATAATCTGGGTCTTCGTATCGAGGGCAATATCTGGGATTTGAATTTCAAACTACTGGATGATCGTGATCAGTTGATTGCGGAAATCAGGAAAGAACTCTTTCATCTGACCTCTACCTATACCGTAACGGTTCTGGAGGACGCTTATGCAGATCTAGTCATTTCCCTCTGTGTCGCTATTGACTATGTGGAAATGCTGGAAAGTCAATCAAATTAAACAAGCAATAAGGAGACAATATGAAACAACTATCTAGTGCACAAGTACGCCAAATGTGGCTTGACTTCTGGGCGACTAAAGGTCACTCAGTAGAACCATCAGTGAGTTTGGTTCCTGTAAATGATCCAACTCTTTTGTGGATCAACTCTGGGGTAGCAACCCTTAAGAAATACTTTGATGGAACCATTATCCCTGAAAATCCACGTATTACTAATGCCCAAAAAGCGATTCGTACTAACGACATCGAAAACGTAGGGAAGACAGCACGTCACCATACCATGTTTGAAATGTTGGGGAATTTCTCTATTGGGGATTACTTCCGTGATGAGGCTATCACTTGGGCTTATGAGCTTTTGACAAGCCCTGAGTGGTTTGACTTCCCAGCTGAAAAACTGTACATGACCTACTATCCAGACGATAAAGATTCTTACAACCGTTGGATTGAAGTGGGAGTGGATCCAAGTCACTTGATTCCTATTGAGGACAACTTCTGGGAAATCGGTGCTGGGCCTTCTGGACCTGATACAGAGATTTTCTTTGACCGTGGAGAAGCTTTTGACCCAGAAAATATCGGTCTTCGCCTTCTTGCAGAAGATATTGAAAACGACCGTTATATCGAAATCTGGAACATCGTTTTGTCACAATTTAACGCGGATCCTGCTGTTCCTCGTAGCGAGTACAAGGAATTGCCACACAAGAACATTGATACGGGCGCTGGTTTGGAGCGTTTGGTGGCAGTTATTCAAGGGGCTAAGACAAACTTTGAAACTGACCTCTTCATGCCAATCATTCGTGAAGTTGAGAAATTGTCTGGTAAGGTTTACGACCAAGATGGCGACAACATGAGCTTCAAAGTCATCGCTGACCACATCCGTTCTCTTTCATTTGCCATTGGTGATGGTGCCCTTCCAGGAAATGAAGGTCGTGGTTATGTTCTTCGTCGTTTGCTCCGTCGTGCTTCTATGCACGGTCAAAAATTGGGTATCAACGAGCCTTTCCTTTACAAACTGGTTCCAACTGTTGGGAAAATCATGGAAAGCTACTATCCAGAAGTGCTTGAAAAACGTGACTTTATCGAAAAAATCGTTAAGAGCGAAGAAGAGTCATTTGCTCGTACTCTTCACTCAGGTCAACATTTTGCCCAAGGCATCGTAGCTGACTTGAAAGAAAAAGGTCAATCTGTTATCGCTGGTTCAGATGTATTTAAACTTTATGACACTTATGGATTCCCAGTTGAATTGACTGAAGAAATCGCTGAAGAAGCTGGTATGACTGTCGACCGTGAAGGTTTTGAAGCAGCCATGAAAGAACAGCAAGAACGTGCGCGTGCATCTGCTGTCAAGGGTGGTTCAATGGGGATGCAAAATGAAACCCTTCAAAACATCACTGTGGAAAGTCGCTTTAACTATGAAGCATCACAATTATCTTCTAAATTAGTAGCGATCGTGGCTGACAATGCAGAAGTAGAAGCTGTTTCAGAAGGAACTGCCTCACTTATCTTTGCGGAAACTCCATTCTACGCTGAAATGGGTGGACAGGTAGCTGACCATGGACAAATCTTGGATGGGTCAGGTAAGGTCGTAGCCACTGTGACCAATGTTCAAAAAGCTCCAAACGGACAAGCTCTTCATACGGTTGAAGTCCTTGCACCGCTTGCCTTGAACCAAGAATATACCTTGGCAATTGATAGCAATCGTCGTCACCGTGTTATGAAAAACCACACTGCGACTCACTTGCTTCACGCTGCCCTTCATAACATCCTTGGAAACCACGCAACACAAGCAGGATCTCTTAATGAAGTAGAATTCCTACGCTTTGACTTTACGCATTTCCAAGCTGTGACTGCTGAAGATTTGCGTGCGATTGAACAGCAAGTCAACGAGAAAATCTGGGAAGCCCTTGACGTTAAGACAGTTGAAACGGATATTGACACTGCTAAGGAAATGGGAGCCATGGCCCTCTTTGGTGAGAAATACGGCAAGGAAGTTCGTGTCGTGACAATTGGTGACTACTCTATCGAGCTTTGTGGTGGTACCCACGTTGGCAACACTTCTGAGATTGGTCTCTTCAAGATTGTCAAAGAAGAAGGTATTGGTTCAGGAACTCGCCGTATCTTGGCAGTAACTGGTAAGGAAGCCTTTGAAGCCTACCGTGAACAAGAAGATGCTCTTAAAGCTGTCGCAGCAACCTTGAAAGCACCGCAAGTCAAGGAAGTCCCTCACAAGGTAGAAGGTCTTCAAGAACAACTTCGTCAACTTCAAAAAGAAAATGCTGAATTGAAAGAAAAAGCCGCAGCTGCAGCCGCAGGCGATATCTTCAAGGACGTTAAGGAAGCAAACGGTCATCGTTATATCGCTAGCCAAGTATCTGTATCGGATGCTGGTGCCCTTCGTACTTTTGCAGATAACTGGAAACAAAAAGACTACTCTGATCTTCTTGTCCTTGTTGCTGCTATCGGTGACAAAGTCAATGTCCTTGTAGCAAGCAAGACAAAAGACCTTCATGCAGGAAACCTTGTCAAAGAATTAGCACCAATCGTTGATGGACGTGGTGGTGGAAAACCAGACATGGCCATGGCAGGAGGAAGCAACCAAGCTAAAATCCAAGAATTGTTGGATGCAGTAGCAGGTAAATTGTAATTAATACTCAATGAAAATCAAAGAGCAAACTAGGAAACTAGCCGCAGGCTGTACTTGAGTACGGCAAGGCGACGTTGACGTGGTTTGAAGAGATTTTCGAAGAGTATAAGTAAAGATCTATCCATTTGGGTAGATCTTTTTGCATACACAAAAAAGCCAAATCCGATTGGATCTGGCTTGATGCTTATAAGCTATTAGATAGTATTGGATGCCCAGACACTTACGGATCTAGCTGAAACTGGGAATTGTCCATAACCTTCCTCATCGATTGTAACTTGACCTTGGTGGTTTTCAAGTAGATCTACAAAGGTTTGGTTAGCCCACTCTTGGCCGACAAACATTGACTTGCTCTTTTCTTGGTCATTTGAAATCAAGACTGCGATTGGGGATTGGTTTTCAGCACCTGAACGTACCCAACCGATACAGTTAGCATGGTCAAAGTAGTCTTTTTGTTCTCCATAGGCCAAGTCTTTTCGGATGGCTAGGAGGCGGTCAAGGACTTCTTTGAAATCTTCTTGAGCATACTGCCCTGAAATCCCATAGTAATCTCCATAAAAGACACATGGAAGGCCATCTTGGCGTAACAGAATGAGGGCATAGGCTGCTGGTTTGAACCACTCTTCAACAGTCGATTCAAGAGCCTGACCTCGTTGGGTATCATGATTGTCGACAAAAGTCACCGCCTTGTCAGGTTTGAGTTCAACCAAGCTATCTGTGAAAATGCCACGAAGGTCATAGTCTGCGCCAGCTTGACTGGCTTCAAAGAGATTCTGGTGGAGACGAACATCGACAAGGTCAAAGCGTTCTTCCGTTTTTTCAAGATAGTCCAGATTGGCTTCCTTGTCAGGATTCCAGAATTCACCAAAAACATAGAAATCTTGACCATATTTTTCCTTCATATCACGGATGAAATTGCGCATAAAGAAAGAATCGATGTGTTTGACTGCATCCAAGCGAAAACCAGCTACACCAGTCGTTTCCATGAACCAGTCTGCCCAGTTATAGAGATTTTGGATGACCTCAGGATGTTTAAAGTCTAGGTCAGCATACATGAGGTAGTCGTAATTTCCGTTTTCGTTATCGACTAATTCCTCATTTGCCCAGCCCTTGTTATCACCTTGGATGAGATAAATGCCAGATTTACGACGTTTGGCATCGTAGTCTGTACCTGTGAAGTGGTACCAGTGCCAGTGGAAGTCATTGTAGGTATCTTGGCGGCCATCGAAGGTAAAGCTAGTCCAGCCATTGATAGTGAAGGGTTCTCCAAGTTCAACTGTACGGTCTACAGGATCCACTTCGATAACCTGAAAGGCTTCCATATGATCGGCTGCAGCCTTGTGGTTGAGCACCACATCGGCCATAGGCTGGATTCCCTGCGCTTTTAGAGCTTGAATGGCTTGAAGATAATCTTCTTTAAAACCATACTTGGTGCGGACAGTTCCTTTTTGATTAAACTCTCCTAAGTCAAATAAGTCATAGACACCATAGCCTACATCTTTTTCATTGGTTGCCTTAAAAGCTGGTGGCATCCAGACATGGCTAATACCGAGATCAGCTAAGTGTTGAGCATCTTCAGCTAGACGCGTCCAGTGCTGGCCGTCGTGGGGGAGATACCATTCAAAGTATTGCATAAGTGTTTGATTTTGCATGATTTTTCCTCTTACTTGTCAATCTTGTTCTTTATTCTATCATAAAGTATCTCTTGACTCAAACGTTTGCGTAATACTAAATAATAAGTTTTTGACTATTTTATATAAAATGTTGATTTTTAAAATGAAAGTGCTATTATAATAGTAAAATACATAGATAAAGCTAGGAGTCAGCTCATGATTGAATTTCAAAATGTTAGTAAGTTGTATGGTGATAAAGAGGCTTTGAGCAATCTCAATCTGCAGATTGAAAATGGAGAGATTATGGGCTTGATTGGCCATAATGGGGCTGGAAAATCGACCACCATAAAGTCTCTAGTCAGTATCATTTCGCCCAGCAGTGGTCGTATCTTGGTAGATGGTTTAGATTTATCGGAAAATCGCTTGGCTATCAAACGAAAGATTGGTTATGTAGCAGACTCGCCTGACTTATTTTTACGCTTAACGGCCAATGAATTTTGGGAATTGATTGCTTCATCCTATGATCTGACTAGCTCTGATTTGGAGGCTAGTCTAGCTAGGCTATTAAGTGTTTTTGATTTTGCTGAAAACCGCTATCAGGTTATTGAAACCCTTTCTCACGGAATGCGTCAGAAAGTCTTTGTAATTGGGGCACTCTTGTCTGATCCTGATATTTGGGTCTTGGACGAACCCTTGACTGGTTTGGATCCCCAGGCTGCCTTTGATTTGAAGCAAATGATGAAGGAACATGCACAAAAAGGCAAGACAGTCTTGTTTTCAACCCATGTCCTAGAGGTGGCCGAGCAAGTCTGTGATCGGATTGCCATTTTGAAAAAGGGGCATTTGATTTATTGTGGTAGCGTAGAGGACTTGAGAAAAGACCATCCAGACCTGTCTTTGGAAAGTATCTACCTTAGCCTTGCCGGTAGAAAAGAGGAGGTTACGGATGCGTCTCAAGGTCATTAAAAAATTAGTTGATATCAATATCCTCTATTCATCTAAAGAAGTGAATCTGGCTAACTTACGAAAGAAGCAGGCTAAAAATCCTGGGAAAAAAGTAAATGTTTCAGCTAAAATCCTACGTTCTTACTTTTTTTCCAGCCTCTTGATGTTCATCTTGTTTATAAATATAGCCATTCATTTTCCTTTTGAGGAAATGCCTATCTATTTTAGTTCGATGGTTTCTTTTTTACTGGTGCTTGCCTTTTCAACGGCTTTCACTGCCTTTTACAATGTCTTTTATGAGAGTAAGGATTTGGCCTCCTATAGTCCCTATGCCTTTAAAGAATCAGAGATTATAATTGCTAAAGGGTTGTCGGTCCTCTTGCCAGCTCTAGCTGGAATTGTACCAATGCTAGCTTATTTTTTAGTTCTCTACATTAGGCTAGCTCCTTCTCTTTGGCTGGGTTTGCCTTTGATGCTACTGTCCTTGGCCTTATTATTTGTCTCTGTGACTTTAGTGATGGTAGTGGTAGTGCATTTCTTAGCTCAGACTGCGGTCTTCAGAAAGTATCAGTCTATTTTTGCCAATGTGATGATTGGGATTGGGGTTCTCACGCCTTTATTATTTTTCTTCTTTGTCCAGTCTACTTCTAGAGGTATAGGTGATCAGACTAGAGAAATTCCACCTCTCCTTTATCCTATTCATCTCTTTTACAAAATAGCAGTGGAGCCTTTTTCGACAGAAGCCTTAGTGGGTCTGCTCGCTTGGATTTCTCTAACTGTTTTCTTGCTTTACCTGACCAAAAAGAAGGTTCTTACTCATTTTTATGACGTGATTCTGCTTAACAGTGAGGAGAAGATCATAAAAGAGCGACGCAGTAAAGAGAGGATTTCAACTACTAAAAAGGGATTTTTCCGCATGGTTTTGCGCTACAACCTCTCCCTCTTGGGACAGGGGACTGGCGTCATTACAGTGCTTTTTACAAGTGCTTTCCTTCCTTATCTCATGATGATCGGTCTGATTTCCAAAATTCGAGATTCTCAGTTAGTTCCAGACATTCATCCTCCATACTGGTTACCCTTGTTTTTTGTAGGAGTGCTTATAGCAGTTTTCAATAACAATATCACCAGCCTGCCTTCAATTGCCTTATCCTTGGAGAGGGAAAATGTTGATTTTCTGAAGAGTTTGCCCTTTGACTTTGCTCGTTACGTGAAAGTGAAATTTTGGATTATATTTGCTGTGCAGTCCTTTTTACCTATCTTGACTTTACTTGGTCTTTCCCTTTATTTAGGATTGCCCATCCTTTCGATGATTTACCTTCTTGTGGCATGGATCTTTGCCAGTGTCATCCTTTCTTGTCACCATTATTTTAAGGATGTGAAAAATCTGTCAACCAATTGGAGTAGCATTACGGACCTGGTCAATCGTTCAAATGGTATAGTCAAAATGGTTTTACTCTTAATTTATGGTGTTATCTTGTCGATTTCATCTCTTGTGAGCATATTCTTGGTTCAGTCTCTCTCTACTATCCTTGCCATCAGCTTGGGAGTAGGAGCTCTTATCCTCTTACTTGGTCTTGCTGTTTTTGGCTATCATTACTACCTATCACGCATATTGGTAGAGGTAGAAAAAAGATGAGATAGTTGGTCGTTTGCTTGATAAATTTTATAAAAAGAAATGCTCCTCCAAAGGTAACCTGACACCCAGCAGTTTAGTGATTAGGTAATATTAGCGAGTCAGATTATCCGGCTCGCTTTTTTCGTTGTTTAGTTTTCCGATGAAATTGTAGTAAATATCTATCTGAATGATTCGATTGCGTTTCGTTCCTGTTGGTTTTTGTATCACAATCTTATCAATCAGCTCATTTATGATTTCAACGGTTAGTTCTGGAAGTTCTGTATATTTGGAAATTCTCGCCATAAACTTAGAGATACTGTCTGGTTTTCAAAATGACAATTTAGTTTTAACTTTTACGACTGATTCCAACGATATTCTAACATTTGAATATAGTGCTTTTCATTTAACCGACACCGCCAAGGCTCTGATAGAGATTTTAGATATTGAAACAGATGATGAATTTTTTAGAGAGCTAGCGAATAGCTATAGAGAGAAGTTATCTGAGTCTAGTGTTAAGATTTCAGTTGTAAATGTTGAGGTATTGAGTTGACTTTAACTGATTTAATTCAGTGGTGATATGTGGTATAATTGTAGGTATGAAATCAATACTTAATAGTAAGCAGGCTTTACGCCCTTTTACAAAATGGACTGGTGGAAAGCGTCAGCTTCTTTCCGTAATCAAATCTCTTATGCCAGAATCTTATAATCGTTATTTTGAGCCGTTTGTTGGTGGTGGAGCTTTGTTTTTTGAACTTGCTCCTAAAGATGCGATCATAAATGATTTTAATAGTGAATTAATCAATTGTTATCAACAAATTAAAGATAATCCTTCTGAGCTAATTAAATCGTTATCTAAGCACAAGGAAAGCAATTCGAAGGAATACTATTTGAACTTGCGTTCTGCTGATAGGGACAGCAGAATTGAAAAAATGAATAATGTTGAGAGAGCTGCTCGCATTATGTATATGCTACGTGTAAATTTTAATGGATTATACCGTGTAAATTCAAAAAATCAGTTTAATGTCCCGTATGGTCGCTATAAAAATCCCCAAATTGTAGATTCAGATTTGATTGTATCTATTTCTCAATATTTAAATGAGAACACTATTCATATTTTAAATGGAGATTTTGAAGAAGCCGTTAAAGATGTTGAAGCTGGGGACTTTGTTTACTTTGACCCACCCTACATTCCACTTTCTGAGACAAGCTCTTTTACTTCTTATACACACGAGGGATTCTCTTACGAAGACCAAGTTCGTTTGAGAGACACTTTTAAAAAGCTAGATGAAAAAGGCGCCTACGTTATGTTATCGAATTCTTCTAGCCCATTAGTTGGAGAGTTGTATAAAGATTTTAATATACATAAAGTCTCTGCTACCCGGACTAATGGAGCTAAATCTTCAAGTCGTGGAAAAATTGATGAGATTATTGTAACCAACTATGATAAATAACGAATATAAGTATGGAGGTGTTTTAATGACAAAGCCATACTATAATAAAAACAAATCAATTCTTGTACATGCCGATACTTTTGAGTTCCTTTCGAAAATGAAACCTGAAAGTATGGACATGATTTTCGCAGATCCGCCTTATTTTTTGAGTAATGGAGGTTTCTCTAACTCAGGAGGTCAAGTAGTATCAGTTGATAAAGGTGATTGGGATAAAATATCTTCGTTAGAAGAAAAACATGATTTCAACCGACGTTGGATAAATCTTGCTAAAAAAGTCTTAAAACCTAATGGCACAATTTGGATTTCAGGTAGTTTTCATAATATTTATTCGGTTGGAATGGCTTTAGAACAAGAAGGATTTAAGATTCTTAATAATATTACTTGGCAAAAAACTAATCCAGCTCCAAATCTTTCTTGTCGATATTTTACGCATTCTACCGAAACCATTCTTTGGGCTAGGAAAGCTGATAAAAAAGCTCGTCACTATTACAACTATGACTTGATGAAAGAAATAAATGATGGTAAACAAATGAAAGATGTCTGGACTGGTCCGCTCACAAAGCAAACTGAGAAATGGGCTGGTAAGCATCCTACGCAGAAACCTGAATATTTGCTGGAACGAATTATTCTAGCTTCC
Source organism: Streptococcus bovismuti (assembly GCF_042436615.2). GTDB lineage: Bacteria > Bacillota > Bacilli > Lactobacillales > Streptococcaceae > Streptococcus. Next base: position 248,947 of record NZ_JBHMFR020000002.1, read on the forward strand.
ACTCAAGAAGATGATTATATTCTGGATCCTTTCGTTGGTAGTGGAACGACAGGTGTGGTTGCTAAAAGATTAGGTAGAAAATTTATAGGAATTGACGCAGAAAAAGATTACTTAAAAATAGCCAAGACAAGATTAGAAAAGGAAAGAAACGAGGGGATATTATGAAACTAAATGATTATCTAGAATTATCGTCAGAAGAAAGACTTAAAGAATTTTTATCAAGTTTATCTGTAACAAATCGTACACCTGAATATTATGTCAATTGGGAGAAGGTTAATCGTGAGACTAAACAGTTTGAGTTAGAGCTAAACACCCTTAACTACCTGATAGGTAAAGATTCTATTTATAACGAAGCTCTATCTCTGTTCACTAAACAACCCGACCTACTTAGGGCAATTCCAAGTTTAATTGCTAGCCGTGATAAAATTTTAGATATTCTTTCTATCGATGAGCAAGATAATATGAGTTTTGAGCGACTCAATTTTTCGAAAATTGATACTAACAAGATTAAGGAGTATGTTGATTTTACTGAAAAATCTGGATTATTGAATTTCCTTCAAAACAACGCTAACCGTTCGTTAGTGGATTATGTTTATGGGGTGGAAGCTGGATTGGATAGCAATGCTAGAAAAAACCGTAGTGGAACAACTATGGAAGGTATTTTAGAACGTCATATTGATAAAATAGCAAACGAATTAGAATTAGAATGGAAAGCTCAAGCTACAGCTCCATTTATCAAAGAGAAATGGAATATTATAGTTCCTGTTGATAAGTCTGAACGACGTTTCGATGTGGTAGTATATTCCAAAAAGAAACATAAAGTTTGGCTAATTGAAACAAATTACTACGGTGGCGGAGGCAGCAAACTTAAGGCTGTAGCTGGCGAGTTTACGGAATTGAGCCAATTTGTAATAACTTCGAACGATAATGTAGAATTTGTGTGGGTTACAGATGGACAAGGTTGGAAAACCGCTCATTTACCACTTTCAGAAGCTTTTAATCATATCACAAATGTATTCAATTTGTGTATGCTAAAAGAAGATTTTTTGTCTGAACTATTTCAAAAATAATATTATAAATTAGGTTTTAGAAAAATCTAGAAGAACGCGAGGTGTTGATTGATAAAAAAATTTTTCTTAGGAATGAATTATCGTAGAATTATTTTATATACATCAGCTATACTAACTGTAGTTAGTTGGTTATTTAGAATTAATATTTTACAGCCTTATTCACAATATGAATTGATTTTTTCATTATCTACGATAATGCTTTTCTACTTTTTTGAAGATAAGAATAAAGATGAATTTTTACTTATAGCAATATTTTATGTATTAATTCGACCATTATTGAGATGTCTAATTACTTTAGTCAATATTGACCCGAATATACTGCTAATAATTAGTGTGATATTAATTTCTGTGAGTTGGCGTATAGATTCTATTAACAAGAGCGACAGAGAAAAAGTTACTCCAAAATTAAACTCAGATTATTTTAATTTAGTTTATATAAATTCGGCGAAATCTTACGAGATTGCTACTTTGATTGATAATACTGTAAAAACAACAATTCAAAAAGAAAACAGTAATACTACGAATAATAAAAATTCCTTTAAAGTTGGTACGAAAAATAGTTTACCATCTAGTTATGAAAATAGTCATGAATTAATCACGGGAAGTAAGATTAGTGAGAGTTTCGAAATTAAAAATACTAAATCTACTATTTTTAGAAAAGTCTATGAAATGGCTAAAACTTTTCAAATTAGAAGTTCAAAACCCGGGGATCTGGTAAAATTTGACAACATTTCACTGACTCCTGTAAATGCGCAGGATATCCCTCTTATTCTACAAGTTTTACAGTCTAGCAAACTAGATAATCCTACTACAGAAGGGATTGAGCTAAACATGTCAAACTTACTTTCTACTTTTTTGACTGATTATACGATTGACTATGGTTTTAAGATAGGTGAGGAAAATTTCTTAGTTCGTTTTCCTTACGGAGAAATTGAAGGCTTTGAAAATGGATATAGACATAGTGACTTCCAGCTTGGTCAACTTTGTTTAGTAGGAATAGACCGAGGCAAAATTAATTTTTCAGAAGTCGATACGATGTCAACGAAATTTTTAGAGTTCATGAGTGAGCAAGCTAATAAAAATAATACAGCGAAAATTGTAAAAGATATTATTCAAAAATCTTCAATTCCAGAATCTAGTTCTATTGATAAATCTGAGTTTGAGTTCGATTTCAATTATAAAAAACTAGATGGAGAGTACCACTTAATAGATGTCATTGCGGTTGTTCAAAAAATCAATGTGGAGAAAAAAGATGATTTACCTATATGACCCAACAAGAATTGATGATTTAAAGGCTAACTTTTCAGAGAACAAAAAGATTGATATTACCCATATCTTATCTCACGATTTTACTAATCTCGTTGAATTAGAAGATATTTGTAGCGAGGTATACCCTTTTAATAATTTGGTTATAGATTTATCTGCTTTAATGAATCCAAGCGCGTACAATAGCCTGTATATCGGTAAAATATTCCATTTACTAGATAGGGCATTCAACTCCCCTATTTTTTGGTTGAATAAATCAAAATATGAAATTATGTTAAAAGAGTTGCCGTTGTTGTTTGATGAAACAGCTATAAACGAAGATTTTGCTAATCCAAAAGTTCAAAAACTTAATCTTGATGAGGTAGCGAAAGATTATAGTGTTAATGAAATTAACGATAAAGTACAAAAGGCTGTTGATAAACTAGTTGGTCACAGCTTATTTAAGGCTGATTTTGTAAAGAAGTATGAAAATTATAAATTACTAGAAAAAATTAGTGTTCGAAAGATTTTTTCCGTATTTCTGATAGGCGAATCTGGAATTGGAAAAACAGAATTTGCGAAAATCTTATCAAAATCACTCTATCCAAATGGAGAGCTCATCAAAATTAACTTCGGAAATTACTCAACGGAGGGAGTGTTAAATAGTTTGATTGGCTCTCCGCTTGGATACATCGGAAGCGATGAAGGTGGTGAGTTAATTAAAAAAATTAATTCATCAAAATCTAAAATTATTTTGATTGACGAATTTGAAAAAGCAACACCATCTGTATTCAACTTCTTTTACGAGCTTCTAGAAGATGGTAGTTTTACAGATAGGCATGGGATTGTTCATGATTTAAGTGGTTATATGATTATTTTTACTTCTAATATGACTCCAGAATATTTTACTCAGCATATTCCCAATTCACTTAAGTCTAGATTTGATTTAACTAGCGATTTCCAAATTCCAAGTATTGAGGAAAAACAATTATTTATCAAAGTAGAAACCAATATTCTAGTGAATAAACTGACTGAGTATTTTAAAGTTTCTTATAAAGTTACCGAAGAATTGATGGAGAAAATATTAAAATTATCGTCAGAGGATAATTTGCGTCATATTAAGAGACTTCTTCAGGATATAATTACAAAAGACTTTAGAGAGAAGAAGCTAGATAAACGGTCTTAATAGTATCGAAATCATATTTATTTGGATACTTCTCAATTTCAAAAACTTTAATTCCTATAATGTGTGTGATCCAAGTATTTTTGATAGAAATATATTTAGATTTCGAAATAGAATTATTCAAATAGGTGAAATTATAATTATTGTTGCTTCTATAATATTATTTATTGATAGTATATTGAGTTTGTAACAAAAGGCTTTTCTATAAAATCAAACTTTCCAGATACCTGCTGAAGCTGATTTATATCCTCATATTTCTTCTACTATCTTCGTCACTAAATTTGACAGACATATATTGCTGATACAACCTCTCTACCTACAATCTCGCAGTTAACCTGAGGCCAGTTTCCTCTTTGATTTTCGTTGAATTTTATTTGATAAAAAGAAATGCTCCTCCACGATGGAAGAGCATTTTTTATTGTGATTTTGATTCAGTTTCTGCAGACTCTGGATGGAGTTCTTGGTAACTTGGTGCCTTGAAAAGGTCAGTACTGGTCTTACCTTGTCGTTGGCTAAAGAGACTGGTTGATTGACTTCCTTTTTCCTGCTCAATCTTTTGCAGAATTGGTAAAGAATTGAGGTAAGAAATACTTTCTGTATCAACTTTTCCAAGATGATCTGCTTGGTAGAAACGTATCAAATCACCAGTTTGAATCTGGTCGCTGATTTTCAGCTGTTGGCTGGCTGTCTGCCGAACGATTTCTAGTTCAGTCTGAGCTTGTTCATCAAGATTACTGATTTCAAGACCGCTCTCAGTATAGTAGGTTCGTCCGTCATAACTGGTGTATTTAGGTGTGACGAAGGAATTGGCAGTTCGAAAGGCAATGATTTCTTGATGATCTGGAGACAGAAGGTCTTGGCCGACTTGAAGGAGGGAATTGGACTCAATACCAAGGAGGTGTTCGAGAGTCGGTAAGATATCGATTTGTCCACCGTAGGTATTGATGATTTGTCCTTTTTCATAGCCAGGCATGAACACCATAAAAGGCACTCGTTGCAACATAGCATTGTCGTAATTCGACCAGTTCTCAGAAGTCTTGCCAATCAAGGGAGCCAGGTCAGGATTGCGGGAGTTAGAAATTCCATAATGGTCTCCGTAGATGACGATGATGGATTTTTCATAGAGGCCACTTTCTTTGAGATAGTCAAAGAAGGCCTTGATGGCGCTATCCAGATAGTTGGCTGTTTGGAAGTAGCCATTGATGGTTTCATCTTTGGTTTTAGCCAAGGGGAAACCAAGCTCATCGCCTGTCAGATTGCTTGCATAGGGATAGTGATTAGACACCGTGATATACTTGGCATAAAAAGGCTGCTGCAAGTGCTCTAGATACTGGATAGAATCTTTCATCATGATTTTATCATTTAAACCATATTGGAAAGAGTTGCTACTGTCTTGCTTAGTAAAATAGGAAGCGTCAAAGAAGTATTGGTAGCCCCATTGTTTGTAGGTTGTATTTCGATTCCAGAAGGTCCCGATATTACCGTGAAAGACAGCACTCGATTGATAGCCATTTTTTGATAGGATAAAAGGCGCAGCTTGCTGGGTATTGGTACCACCGTAATTGACCATAAAGGAACCTTGGTCAAGTCCAAACAAACCAGTCTCCAGCATGGTTTCCGCATCTGAGGTCTTACCAGCCTTGACTTGGTTAAAGATATTAGAAAAGGCTAGGGTTGATTGCGAATGGTAGAGGGAATTAAGGAAGGGAGTGACTTCATGCTCAGTTCCATCTATGTTGAGTTTATAGTCCAGTAGGAATTGCTGGAAACTTTCCAAGTGGAGATAAATCACATTTTTCCCTTTGGCCAAGCCAAAATAGTCTGGATTGGGCTTAGCAGAATGTTCTTGAATATAGTCTGTGATAGGTTGAAGGTCGGTCTCAGAGGCCTTGGCACGTTCTTTGTTGGCGCTATAGGACTGGTTGGCACTATAGCCTAAAAATGCTGGCAAACTAAGGGCACGAACAATATAATAATTAGAAAATCCTCGTGACAGGAGATCGGGACGCTCAATTTCAGCCAAGAAAAGGTTAGCTGAAAAGAGCAGGGCCGAGAGAGCAGTGATGGCAACACTGGAGCGGAATTTGAAAGGTCTCCTATCCAACTGGATGAATTTTTTATAGAAAAGGAAAGCCAGCAGTGGGAAATCCATAAAATAGATGAAATCCCAAAAGCGCAGTAACTCTAGTTCCGCAGTACCAACAGATACCTTGCTGACCACTTTCATGGTATTGGCCGTGATAAAGTCGCTAAATTCTCGATAGTAAAAGACATTGGAATAGAGCCAAATGAATAAAAGGCTATAAATAGCTATACTCAGGCCATAAAAGATCTTGGTTGACCGAGCATAGAAGGCTAGAGCCAGCAGGAGGAGTCCCAAAGGAAGGGGATTGAAAAAAGCGATAAAGGCAAGGTAATTCCCTTGCAACTTGCCCAATTGAATATCTAAATTAAAGTCAACGGTATAGGCTAATAAGGTTTTGAGCCAATAGAGGATTAAAAGGGTTAGGACAAAACCCAGTCTGGTACCCATGGCTTTTTGGATTTTGCTAAAATTGATTCTCACACAATTACTTCCTAAGTTTTTATTAGTATTAGTATACCATTTTTTAAAACTAGAGTAAAAAAGCAAGGGTAGTTTCTTTTTTGAGAATTGTCACAAAATTTGCTATAATAGGGACTATGAATAGAATAAGAGTCAACAAACGGGTTGAAAAAAAGCTTTCCAAGGGGCTTGTTTTACTAGAAGCCAGCGATCTTGAGAATATCAGTCTCAAGGATCAGGAAGTAGAAGTTCATAGTCAAGATGGAAACTTTCTTGGTACTGCCTACCTTTCTCAGCAAAACAAGGGCTTGGGCTGGTTTGTGAGCACAGACAAGGTGACCTTCAATCAAGCTTTCTTTGAAGCACTGTTTAGACAAGCTAAAGAAAAGAGAAGTGCCTACTATCAAGATGATTTGACTACTGCCTTTCGTCTCTTTAACCAAGAGGGAGATGGCTTTGGCGGTCTGACAGTGGACCTTTATGGCGACTATGCTGCCTTTTCTTGGTATAACTCTTATGTTTATCAGATTCGCAAGGTTATCTCAGATGCTTTTAGACAGGTTTTTCCTGAGGTTTTAGGAGCATATGAGAAGATCCGTTTTAAGGGTTTGGACTATGAATCTGCCCATGTTTATGGTCAAGAAGCACCTGACTTCTTCACTGTTTTGGAAAATGGTGTTCTGTATCAAGTCTTTATGAACGATGGCTTGATGACAGGGATTTTCCTAGACCAGCATGAAGTTCGCGGTAGTTTAGTGGATGGGTTGGCTATGGGTAAATCCTTGCTCAACATGTTTTCCTACACAGCAGCCTTTTCAGTGGCTGCGGCCATGGGAGGAGCAAGCCAGACTACTTCGGTTGACCTAGCTAAACGTTCACGAGAATTGTCTCAAGCGCATTTTCAGGCTAATGGAATCAGCACAGACGACCATCGTTTTATAGTTATGGATGTTTTTGAGTATTTCAAGTATGCCAAGCGAAAAGACTTGACCTATGATGTGATTGTCCTAGATCCGCCTAGCTTTGCTCGGAACAAAAAACAAACGTTCTCTGTGGCTAAGGATTATCACAAGTTGATTTCCCAGAGTCTTGAGATTTTAAATCCGGAAGGGATTATCATTGCTAGTACCAATGCTGCCAATGTATCCCGTCAGAAATTTACAGAACAAATTGATAAAGGCTTTGCAGGAAGAAGTTACCAGATTTTAAATAAATACGGTCTTCCAGCAGATTTTGCCTATAATAAAAAAGATGAAAGTAGTAATTACCTCAAGGTGATTAGTATGAAGGTTAGTAAATGAAATTAATCGTTTCAGTAATGCCAAGAAGTTTAGAGGAGGCCCAGGCTCTGGATGCCACGAGGTACCTGGATGCCGACATCATTGAATGGCGTGCCGACTATCTGCCTAAAGAAGCGATTTTGCAGGTGGCTCCAGCTATTTTTGAAAAATTCGCAGGCCGTGAGTTAGTTTTCACGTTACGAACTCGCTCTGAAGGGGGAGAAATCGACCTTTCTCCAGAAGAATATATCCATCTAATCAAGGAAGTGGCACAACTCTATCAACCAGACTATATTGATTTTGAGTACTATAGCTACAAGGATGTTTTTGAGGAAATGCTGGACTTCCCAAATCTCGTTTTGAGTTACCACAATTTCCAAGAAACACCTGAAAATATGATGGAAATCTTGTCAGAGTTGACGAGCTTAAATCCAAAACTTGTTAAGGTTGCAGTGATGGCTCACACGGAGCAGGATGTCTTAGACTTGATGAACTATACACGAGGCTTTAAAATCCTCAATCCTGAGCAGGAATATGTGACCATTTCTATGGGCAAGGTGGGCAAGGTCTCTCGTATCACTGCGGATGTGACTGGTTCGAGTTGGTCTTTTGCTAGTCTAGATGAGGCAAGTGCCCCAGGTCAGATTTCCTTAGCTAACATGAAAAAAATTCGGGAGATTTTGGATGAAGCTTGATGGCTATACACGTTTAGCTGCCGTTGTTGCTAATCCTATTAAGCATTCGATTTCCCCCTTTATCCACAATAGTGCCTTTGAGGCGACAGCTACCAACGGTGCTTATGTGGCTTGGGAGATTGAAGCGGATGACTTGGCAGAAACAGTGGCTAATATTCGTCGCTACCAGATGTTTGGCATCAACCTGTCCATGCCCTATAAGGAGCAGGTGATTCCTTATTTGGATGAGTTGAGTGACGAATCGCGCTTGATTGGTGCGGTTAATACGGTTGTCAATGAGAATGGCAATTTAATTGGATATAATACAGATGGCAAGGGATTTTTTAAGAGCTTGCCTTCTTTTACAATTACAGGTAAGAAGATGACCTTGCTGGGTGCAGGTGGTGCGGCTAAATCAATCTTGGCACAGGCTATTTTGGATGGTGTCAGTCAGATTTCTGTCTTTGTTCGTTCGGTTTCGATGGAAAAAACAAGACCTTATCTAGACAAGTTACAAGAGCAGACAGGTTTTAAAGTGGGCTTGTATGCTTTAGAAGATGTTCCCGAACTGCAAGCAAGGATTGCTGGGTCGGATTTACTGGTCAATGCGACAAGTGTAGGAATGGATGGTCAATCATCTCCAGTTCCTGAAAACATTGTCCTATCAGAAACTCTTTTAGTAGCAGATATCATTTACCAACCCTTTGAAACACCATTTTTGAAATGGGCTAGAAGCCAGGGAAATCCAGCCGTCAATGGTCTGGGAATGTTGCTCTATCAAGCTGCAGAAGCTTTTCAACTGTGGACAGGAAAGGAAATGCCGACAGAAGAGATTTGGCAGTCCTTAACAGAAAAATACCAATAAAGAAAGGGAGATTCTCCTATGAAAATCAGAATCGATATTCCTCATCATCCTTATGATATTCAGATTGAAAAAGGTTGTCTGGCTCAGGCTGGTCAATGGTTGCGAGAACTCTGGCAACCACAAAAGGTAGTCATTGTGACAGATAACCATGTAGCTTCTCTTTATGCAGAGAAGGTCAAGCTCAGCCTAGAAGATGCTGGTTTTCAGGTAGCTGTTTTTGATTTTTTAGAAGGTGAAGAAAGAAAGAATTTAACTACTGTTCAGAAAGTCTATGAATTTCTAGTTAAGCAGGGGTTGACTCGTAGCGATGGAATAGTGGCTCTCGGAGGTGGTGTCGTTGGAGACCTGGCTGGTTTCGTAGCCTCTACCTATATGCGGGGTATTCACTTTGTTCAGATTCCGACTAGTTTGACAGCTCAGGTGGATTCTTCTATCGGTGGAAAGACAGGCGTCAATACTCCATTTGCTAAGAATATGGTGGGGACCTTCACCCAACCAGACGGGGTTCTGATTGACCCACTTGTTCTTGGAACCCTCGGAAAGAGAGAGTTGATTGAAGGGATGGGTGAAGTTATCAAATATGGCTTGATTGAGGATCCAGAACTATGGACTCTATTGACGGAGCTAGATGGTACTGTAGAGAGCATTTTGGAGCATGCAGAGACCTTGATTGAACATTCTTGTCAGGTTAAGCGCAAGATGGTAGTTGAGGATGAGTTGGACAATGGTGTACGCCTTTACCTCAACTTTGGCCACACTATTGGTCATGCCATTGAAGCAACGGCTGGTTATGGCAAGGTCATGCATGGAGAAGCTGTGGCCATGGGCATGGTGCAGATTTCCAAGGTGGCTGAGGAAAAAGGCCTCATGCCAGAAGGAATAACCCAGTCTATTACAGAGATTTGTCAGAAATTTGGCTTGCCTGTTGATTATGAAAACTGGGATGTTGACAAGCTTTATCAGGCTTTGACTCATGATAAGAAAGCACGTGGCAATACCTTGAAATTGGTCTTGGTGCCAGAGCTTGGTTCAGCGACTATCCACTCAGTTTCTCTGGAAGAGATGAAAGACTACTTGGTAAAATAAGGAGAGTGTATGAGATATTTAACAGCAGGAGAATCACACGGTCCCCGTCTGACGGCTATCATTGAAGGAATTCCAGCAGGACTTCCTTTGACAGCTGAGGATATTAATGGAGACCTTAAACGTCGTCAGGGTGGCTACGGCCGCGGTGGTCGTATGAAGATTGAGAGTGACCAGGTTGTCTTTACTTCGGGTGTTCGCCATGGGAAGACGACTGGGGCTCCTATTACCATGGATGTCATCAATAAAGACCACCAAAAATGGCTGGATATCATGTCTGCTGAGGACATTGAAGACCGACTTAAAAGCAAACGAAAAATCACCCATCCTCGTCCAGGTCATGCCGATTTAGTTGGGGGCATCAAGTACCGTTTTGATGATTTGAGAAATTCTTTAGAACGTTCATCAGCTCGTGAAACCACCATGCGGGTGGCAGTTGGGGCAGTAGCCAAACGCCTCTTGGCTGAGTTGGATATGGAAATTGCCAACCATGTCGTGGTCTTTGGTGGCAAGGAAATCGATGTTCCTGAAAATCTCACAGTCGCTGAGATTAAGGAACGAGCTGCCCAGTCCGAAGTTTCTATTGTCAACCAAGAACGGGAACAGGAAATCAAGGACTACATTGACCAAATCAAGCGTGATGGAGATACCATCGGTGGGGTTGTGGAGACAGTTGTCGGAGGTGTTCCAGTTGGTCTTGGTTCCTATGTCCAATGGGACAGAAAATTGGATGCGCGATTGGCCCAGGCAGTTGTCTCTATCAATGCCTTTAAAGGGGTAGAATTTGGTCTTGGATTTGAGGCTGGTTATCGTAAAGGCAGCCAAGTCATGGATGAAATTCTCTGGTCTAAAGAAGACGGCTACACTCGTCGTACCAATAATCTGGGTGGCTTTGAAGGTGGAATGACCAATGGGCAACCTATTGTTGTTCGAGGTGTTATGAAGCCTATTCCTACGCTCTACAAACCACTAATGAGTGTGGATATTGAAACCCATGAACCCTACAAGGCAACAGTCGAAAGAAGTGATCCGACCGCTCTTCCAGCAGCAGGAGTGGTTATGGAAGCCGTTGTGGCAACGGTTCTGGCACAAGAAATCCTTGAAAAATTCTCATCAGATAATCTAGAGGAATTAAAAGAAGCGGTAGCCCAACACCGAGACTATACAAAGAACTATTAAGGAGTTCCTATGGCAAAAACAGTCTATATCGCAGGTCTTGGTCTGATTGGTGCCTCTATGGCCCTTGGTATCAAACGCGATCATCCAGATTATGAAATTTTAGGTTATAATCGCAGTCAAGCTTCGAGAGATATCGCCTTGAAAGAAGGCATGATTGACCGTGCAACGGATGATTTTGCTAGTTTTGCTCCTCTTGCGGATATCATTATTCTCAGTTTGCCAATCAAACAAACCATTGCTTTCATTAAGGAGTTGGCCAATTTGGACTTGAAAGAAGGCGTGATTATCTCAGATGCTGGTTCGACCAAGTCAGTCATTGTGGATGCGGCGGAGCAATATTTGGCTGGCAAACCTGTTCGCTTTGTCGGGGCCCATCCTATGGCTGGTAGTCACAAGACAGGGGCTGCTTCTGCGGATGCCAATCTTTTTGAAAATGCCTATTATATCTTTACACCTTCGAGTCTGACGGGTCAGGACACGCTTGAGGAAATGAAGGACTTGCTTTCAGGTCTTCATGCTCGTTTTATCGAAATTGATGCCAAGGAGCATGATCGTGTCACTTCTCAGATTAGCCATTTTCCTCATATTCTGGCTTCTAGTCTCATGGAGCAGACCGCGGTCTATGCTCAAGAGCATGAGATGGCAAGACGCTTTGCGGCAGGTGGTTTTCGAGATATGACTCGGATTGCGGAAAGTGAGCCAGGTATGTGGACTTCCATTCTCTTGTCCAATCGTGAGACTATTCTAGATCGAATTGAGGATTTCAAGGAGCGTTTGGACGAGATTGGACAAGCTATCAGTAAGGGTGATGAAAACCAAATCTGGAACTTTTTTAACCAAGCGCGTGAGCAACGTCAGGCCATGGAAATTCATAAGCGTGGTGGTGTGGATAGCTCTTATGACCTCTATGTTGACGTTCCCGATGAAGAAAACGTCATCCTGCGGATTTTGGAACTGCTACGTGGAACTTCCTTGGTTAACATCCACATCAACGAGGAAAACCGTGAGGATATTCACGGGATTCTACAAATTTCATTTAAAAATGCTCAAGACTTAGAACGAGCCGAGCATCTCATAACAGAAAATACCGATTATACAGTCGTTGTCAAATAAGGAGAAAATCATGTCAAATATTTACGATAGTGCAAACGAACTCAGTCGCGGTCTACGTGAATTACCAGAATACAAGGCTGTCAAAGCAGCTAAAGATGCTATTTCAGCAGATGCTGAGGCAAGCAAAATTTTTATAGAATATGTTGCCTTCCAAGAGGAAATTCAAAGATTAGCGCAGACAGGTCAAATGCCAGACGCTTCCTTCCAAGCGAAGATGGAAGGTTTTGGTAAACAGATTCAAGGGAACAGCCTCTTGTCAGAATTCTTTACCAAGCAACAACAATTGGCAATTTACCTTTCTGACATTGAAAAAATTGTTTTTGAACCAGTTTCAGAATTGCTAAAATAAGAAAATAACTATCATAAAGTCAGGAATTTTTAAGGAATTTCTGGCTTTTTATGATAAAATAGGTAAAAGTATTGCAAGTATGAGGTCCAGTATGAAACTAAAAACAAACATTCGCCACTTACACGGCAGTATCCGAGTTCCAGGTGACAAGTCTATTAGTCATCGTTCCATTATCTTTGGAAGTTTGGCTGAGGGGGAGACCAAGGTTTATGATATATTACGTGGCGAAGACGTCCTTTCGACCATGCAAGTCTTTCGTGACCTTGGTGTTGAAATTGAGGACAAAGATGGGGTTATTACCATTCAAGGTGTCGGTATGGATGGTTTAAAAGCTCCGCAAAATGCCCTTGATATGGGAAATTCTGGAACCTCGATTCGCCTGATTTCAGGTGTCCTTGCTGGGGCCGACTTCGAAGTAGAAATGTTTGGAGATGATAGTCTTTCCAAACGTCCTATGGATCGTGTGACCCTTCCATTGAAAAAAATGGGTGTTAACATTTCAGGGCAAACTGAGCGAGACCTGCCTCCTCTTCACTTAAAGGGGACTAAAAATTTAACACCTATTCATTATGAGTTGCCGATTGCCTCTGCCCAAGTCAAGTCAGCCTTGATGTTTGCAGCTTTGCAGGCTCAGGGTCAGTCAGTTATTATCGAAAAAGAGTGCACCCGTAATCATACTGAAGATATGCTGCAACAATTTGGTGGTCATTTAAGTGTGGACGGTAAGAAAATCACAGTCCAAGGGCCACAAAAATTGTCAGGACAAAAGGTGGTTGTTCCAGGAGATATTTCCAGTGCAGCCTTTTGGTTGGTCGCAGGTTTGATTGTTCCAAACTCTCGTGTAGTGCTGCAGAATGTGGGTATCAACGAAACGCGTACCGGTATTATAGATGTCATTCGTGCCATGGGTGGAAAACTAGAAATAACTGAAATTGATCCAGTCGCTAAATCTGCTACTTTGACTGTTGAGTCTTCTGATTTGAAAGGAACAGAGATTGGTGGCGCTTTGATTCCACGCTTGATTGATGAATTGCCAGTTATCGCTCTACTTGCGACCCAAGCCCAAGGTGTCACAGTTATAAAGGATGCTGAGGAACTCAAGGTCAAGGAAACAGACCGTATTCAGGTTGTGGCAGACGCTTTAAATAGCATGGGTGCGGATATCACACCTACAGCAGATGGAATGATTATCAAAGGAAAATCAGCCCTTCACGGTGCTAGAGTCAATACTTTTGGAGACCATCGTATCGGTATGATGACGGCTATCGCGGCTCTCTTGGTTGCAGATGGAGAAGTGGAGCTTGACCGTGCTGAAGCCATCAATACCAGCTATCCTAGCTTCTTTGATGATTTGGAGAGCTTGATTCATGGCTAAGGTATTACTAGGATTTATGGGGGCTGGTAAATCTACAATTGCTAGAGGATTGGACTCTAATTACTATGATATGGATGCTGTGATTGAGAAACGCTTAGATATGTCCATTGCGGAATTTTTCACTGAAAAGGGCGAAGTGGCCTTTCGTCAAATAGAATCTGAAGTATTAGCTGACCTACTAAAAACGGACCAAGTTGTGTCAACAGGTGGGGGCGTAGTCATTTCTAAGCGAAATCGTGATTTACTAAAGACCAATTCTGATAACATCTACCTGAAAGCAAATTTTGAAACGCTTTATCAACGTATCGCAGCTGATAAGGACAATCAGCGTCCGCTTTTTCTAAATAATAGCAAGGAAGAACTTGCAGCTATTTTTCAAGAAAGACAGGCTTGGTATGAGGAAGTGTCCAGTCGGGTTTTGGACGTGACCAAGCTAAGCCCAGAGGAAATTATAGAGGAACTGAGATGAAAATTGCTTATCTAGGTCCCAAGGGATCATTTTCACACCACGTAGTGCAGACAGCTTTTCCTCATGAGGAATTGCAGGCTTTTGCCAACATTACAGATGTCATTAAGGCCTATGAGCAAGGCTTGGTGGACTATTCTGTGGTGCCTGTTGAAAATTCTATCGAGGGTAGTGTTCATGAAACCTTGGACTATCTTTTTCATCAGGCTCGCATTCAAGCAGTGGCAGAAATCGTTCAACCCATTCATCAGCAGTTGATGGTGGTTCCAGGTCATACTAAGATTGAAAAGATTTTTTCACATCCACAGGCTTTGGCTCAAGGTAAGAAATTCATCGATGAACAGTATCCAGAGGCCCAAATCGAGGTGACTGCTAGTACTGCCTATGCGGCCCGCTTTATTTCCGAACATCCAGACCAACCTTATGCAGCCATTGCACCAAGAAGTTCTGCTGAAGAATATGGCTTAGAACTGATTGCTGAAGATATTCAAGAAATGGAAGCCAATTTCACACGATTCTGGGTTCTGGGAGCTGAAAAGCCTAGTATTCCCTTGAAAGCACAAACTGAGAAAATGAGTTTGGCCTTGACCTTACCTGACAATCTTCCAGGTGCACTTTATAAGGCCCTATCGACCTTTGCTTGGAGAGGAATTGACCTGACAAAAATTGAAAGTCGTCCACTCAAGACAGCACTGGGCGAATACTTTTTCATAATCGATGTGGACTATGCTGACAAGGACTTGGTCCACTTTGCCCAAAAAGAATTAGAAGCTATTGGAATCCAGTATAAAGTACTGGGTGCCTATCCCATTTATCCAATATCAGACCATGGAAAGGAGAGAAGATGAGTAAAGAAAATCCCTTAAGCCATCACGAGCAGTTGCGTTATGACTATCTCTTTAAGAATATTCATTACCTTAATGAGCGAGAGAAAAAAGAGTTTGCTTACCTGCAAGGTAAGTTAAATGTGGCTAGTGGTAGTGAAGTTTCTCCAGAAATTCATAATGAAAATCATGATATGGAAGAGTCTTTCATGGAACAAATCAATCAGTCTCCTCTTCCATCCTATGGTAACCGTAGTCGTGCAAAAAAATACCAGAAAAGCCATTCTCTTCCAAAGGTTAAGTCCAAAAAACGTAAGATTCGTTGGGGGCGCATTTTTGCAGGATTGCTTGCTCTTCTAGCCTGTGTTGGTTTTGGTATGATTTTTATGTTCCTAAAAGGTTATTCAAATGCGGATCCAACCAAACCTGCCAATGCTAAGGCAGCTCAAGTAGAAGTTTTTCATGGTCAAGATACCAAGGATGGGGTCAATATTTTGATTATGGGGACGGATGGACGGATTGGCCAAAACAGTGCTGAGACGAGAACGGACTCGATTATGGTTCTAAACGTTGGTGGCTCAGATAAGAAAATTAAGCTGGTCAGTTTTATGCGTGACAATTTGGTTTATATAGACGGTTATAGCCAAGTCATTAACGGTAGAAAGCAGTCTGATAATAAGTTAAATGTGGCCTATGAACTAGGGGAACAAGAAGGCCAAAAAGGGGCTGAAATGGTTCGAAAAGTCCTAAAAGACAATTTTGACTTGGATATTAAATACTACGCCTTGGTAGACTTCCAGGCCTTCGCAACCGCTATTGACACTCTATTCCCTGATGGCGTGACGATTGATGCAAAATTCTCAACCTTAGAAGGTCAACCTTTAACCGAAGCTACGGTGGGAGATGATTTACATGCTACAGAAACAGAGTCTCCAACCCAGACGATTAAAGTCGGGAAGCAGCAGATGAACGGTTCAACCTTGCTCAATTATGCACGCTTCCGTGATGATGATGAAGGTGATTATGGTCGTACCAAGAGACAACAGCAAGTTTTGACAGCTGTTCTACAACAACTCAAGGATCCAACTAAACTCTTTACTGGATCAGAAGCACTAGGTAAGGTCTTTGGCATGACCTCTACGAATGTTCCCTATAGTTTCTTATTGACCAATGGTTTATCCTTCCTAGATGGAGCGCAAAATGGCATTGAGAGATTAACAGTTCCAGAACTAGGTGATTGGGTAGATGCCTATGATGTCTATGGAGGACAGGCACTCTTAGTAGACCAAAATAAATATCAAACCAAGCTCTCTCAAATGGGAATGAGATAAGTTAAGACAGAAAAATCAAAGTTTGAAGGCTATTTATCCAGCAGTCAGGCTTTGATTTTTTACAGTCTGCAATAGATTTTCATCCCTTATTTGTGGTATAATGGAACGATACGATAGAAAGAATAATGAACAATATGACTGATTTAAAAGCAATTCAGGCTCGAAGTCTGGAGATGGCTGAATATTTTGTGGCTTTTTGCAAGGAACATGATTTGCTTTGTTATCTCTGTGGAGGAGGTGCTATTGGCGCCCTTCGAAACAAGGGGTTTATTCCTTGGGACGACGACCTAGACTTTTTTATGCCCCGTAAGGACTATGAAAAATTAGCAGAATTATGGCCTCGTTATGCAGATGAGCGTTATTTCTTGTCAAAGAGTAACAAGGATTTTGTCGACCGCAATCTTTTTATTACCATTCGTGATAAGGAAACGACCTGTATCAAACCTTATCAGCAGGATTTGGATTTGCCACATGGTCTGGCCTTGGATGTTTTGCCTTTGGATTACTATCCTAAAAATCCAGCTGAGCGGAAAAAACAGGTTCGTTGGGCATTGATTTATTCACTCTTTTGTGCTCAAACTGTTCCAGAAAAGCATGGCGCACTTATGAAATGGGGGAGTCGCATTTTACTCGGTTTGACGCCAAAATCTCTCCGTTATCATATTTGGAAAAAAGCTGAAAAAGAAATGACCAAGTACAGTCTGGCTGAGAGCGATGGAATCACGGAGTTATGCTCAGGGCCTGGCTACATGAGAAATAAGTACCCAATCGCATCTTTTGAAGATAATCTTTTCTTGCCATTTGAAGAGACAGAGATGCCCATTCCAGTTGGCTACGATGCCTATCTCAGCACTGCTTTTGGTGATTATATGACACCTCCACCAGCAGATAAGCAGCTACCACATCATGATGCTGTCATCGCTGATATGGATAAGTCTTATACAGAATACAAGGGAGAATATGGTGGCTAAGAAAAAAATATTATTTTTTATGTGGTCTTTTTCTCTCGGGGGTGGCGCAGAGAAGATTCTATCTACCATTGTTTCAAATCTAGATCCAGAAAAGTATGATATTGATATTCTTGAAATGGAACATTTTGATAAGGGATACGAATCTGTTCCCAAGCATGTACGCATTTTAAAATCCCTTCAGGATTATCGCCAAGCTAGATGGTTACGAGCTCTTTTGTGGAGGATGAGAATTTATTTTCCAAGACTGACCCGTCGTTTGCTGGTGAAAGATGACTATGATGTTGAAGTTTCCTTTACCATTATGAATCCTCCACTTTTGTTCTCTAAAAGAAAAGAAGTCAAGAAAATCTCTTGGATTCATGGAAGTATCGAAGAATTTCTTAAGGATAGCTCCAAAAGAGAATCACATAGACGCCAGTTGGATGCTGCGGATACCATTGTAGGAATTTCGAATAAAACCAGCAATTCTATCAAGGAAGTCTATCCAGATTATGCTTCGAAATTACAGACAGTCTACAATGGATATGATTTTAAGACTATTTTAGAAAAATCTCAAGAGAAAATCGATATCGAGATTGCGCCTCAAAGTATTTGTACTATCGGACGGATTGAGGAAAATAAGGGTTCTGACCGTGTGGTGGAAGTGATACGATTATTACACCAAGAGGGAAAAAACTATCATCTCTATTTTATCGGGGCTGGGGATATGGAAGAGGAACTGAAAAAACGAGTTAAAGAATATGAGCTTGAAGACTATGTACATTTCCTTGGTTATCAAAAAAATCCTTATCAGTATTTATCTCAGATGAAGGTTCTCTTGTCTATGTCTAAACAAGAAGGTTTTCCTGGAGTGTATGTGGAAGCCTTGAGTCTGGGACTTCCTTTTGTCTCTACGGATGTCGGAGGGGCTGAGGAACTATCACAAGAAGGAAGATTCGGACAAATCATTGAGAGCAATCAAGAGGCAGCTCAGGCAATTACGAACTACATGACCTCTGACTCAAACTTTGATGTCAATGAGGCTAGCCAATTCATTCAACAATTCACAATTGCCAAACAAATCGAACAAGTAGAAAAACTATTAGAGGAGTAGCATGGAAACTGCATTAATCAGTGTGATTGTGCCAGTCTATAATGTGGCGCAGTACTTAGAAAAATCGATAGCTTCCATTCAGAAGCAGACCTATCAGAATCTGGAAATCATTCTTGTTGATGATGGAGCAACGGATGAAAGTGGTCGCTTGTGTGATTCAATCGCTGAACAAGATGATAGGGTGTCAGTGCTTCATAAAAAGAACGAAGGTTTGTCGCAAGCACGAAACGATGGAAAGAAGCAGGCTCACGGAGATTATCTGATTTTTATTGACTCAGATGATTATATCCATCCAGAAATGATTCATAGTTTATATGAGCAATTAATTCAAGAAGATGCGGATGTTTCGAGCTGTGGTGTCATGAATGTCTATGCTAATGATGAAAGCCCACAATCAACCAATCAGGATGACTATTTTGTCTGTGATTCTCAAACATTTCTAAAGGAATACCTCATAGGTGAAAAAATACCTGGAACGATCTGCAATAAGCTAATAAAGAGAGAGATTGCAACTGCCCTATCCTTTCCAAAGGGATTGATTTACGAAGATGCTTATTATCATTTTGATTTAATCAAGTTGGCTAAGAAGTACGTTGTTAATACCAAACCCTATTATTACTATTTCCATAGAGGGGATAGTATTACGACTAAACCCTATGCAGAGAAGGATTTAGCCTATATTGATATCTACCAAAAGTTTTACAATGAAGTTGTGAAAAACTATCCGGATTTGAAAGAGGTTGCTTTTTTCAGATTGGCCTATGCCCACTTCTTTATTCTGGATAAGATGTTGCTAGATGATCAGTATAAACAGTTTGAAGCCTATTCCCAGATTCATCGTTTTTTAAAAGGCCATGCCTTTGCTATTGCTAGGAATCCTATTTTCCGTAAGGGCAGAAGAATTAGTGCTTTGGCTCTATTCCTAAATATTTCCTTATACCGATTCTTATTACTGAAAAATATTGAAAAATCTAAAAAATTACATTAGAACGGGGGTGAGCGAGTGATTGATGGAAAACGATTATTATTTAGTTTGACCATAGTCAGCTACGCCTTGACGCTAGTAAGTGGAATTGTGTACCTGTTTAATAATAACAATGTTAGCTTGCTTTCTACTTTATTGTTCTTACTGGTTAGTAGCTTAATTGCTTGTTGGAACGATATCAAGTATTATATCATTCATTTTATTTTCTTTTTAACCATTTTTGTCTTTTTGGTATCAAGGCCAACCATTGATTATTTTAGAGATGGTGCTTTGGATACCTATCATCCGGTAGCCTATCGTTTTGCCTTTATAGTTGTCATGGTTTCGATTCTGGGCTTGACGACAGGAGGCATCCTGGCTCGTTATTTTATAGCTAGGAAGCAAATTAAAGTACCCAAGATAGGAAGTTCTCTAAAAGAGGTTTATATCAAGCGGTTGCGCTTTGTATCGCTAGGAGTTTTTCTTCTAACCTATCCTTTCTATTTCATTCGGTTATTTGAACGGCTCCTGTATCGCTTGCAGACTTCCTACTATGCCTACTATGCAAACTTTGAAAGTAAACTGCCTTATATTACCTACATCTTGTCTACCTTTACGGTCTACGCAATGTGTATGTATCTGGCCACCAAGCCAAAGAAATGGCAGGCAACAGCAGTGTTAGTATCCTTCATTGCAGCTAATACTATTCATTTGGCAATCGGGACACGAAATCCCTTTATTTTAAGTATTCTATTTGCTTTTGTTTATTACTTTATGCGGGAGCAAACTGAAAAAGGAAAATGGATTGGGTTTAAAGAAAAGTTAGCGATTTTTGTAGGTTCTCCTATTCTCATGTTAGCGATGGGAGTGCTCAATTATGTACGGGATAATGTCCAGGTTTCCCATACAGGTTTCTGGGATATCTTGCTTGACTTTATCTATAAACAAGGAACCAGTTTTGGCGTTCTGGCTCGAGGTTTTCTATTTAACAGTAGCCTACCTTATAGAGATTTCCGTAATTTTACTTTTGGTCCTGTCCTTGATTATTTTGCAAGGGGAAGCTTGGGGGCCATTTTCGGAGGAAAAGCTTTTGAACATACAACCAATAGTGTTGAGCTAGCTATCGATAGTAATAGTTATGCCCACAATTTGTCCTATCTTGTTTTGAACAAGGAATACTTGAAAGGACATGGTATCGGAAGTAGCTATATTATGGAGTTGTATACCGACTATGGTATGATAGGAGTCTTTCTACTTAGTCTCTTACTAGGTATGTTATTCATAGCCATGCTGCAAGTAGCCTATCGTTCAAGAACAATCCTATTTGCCTTGTCCCTACTCATCTTGAATAATCTATTCTTTATGCCAAGAAGTAGCTTTTCAGAAAGTTTCTTCAATTTATTTACAATGCAATTCTGGGGAATTGTTCTTGTGATTATATTCGTAGCGAAAATGCTTACAAAAGAGAACCAGTATCTACTAAACAAAGGAGAAAAAAATCATGTTTGAACATTATTCAGTAGCTGATTTATTTGCAAATCTTTACAAAAAACGAAAAGCAAATATTTTAGCTCTCATCGCTTTATTTGCTCTCATTGCTATACCATTTACAATTAAAGCAGTTAAGAATAAAAACACTGTCAAGGACACAACAAGTTATTCAACGTATATTAGCTATAAAATCACACCTCCGGAAGATTCAGCTAAAACGATTTTGAATCATCAAATTGGTGGTTATAGTGATTTCTACGGAAAATTGATTGATGGGAATTTGAATGGAGCATATCTTTTCAATGATGTAGAACCGAATGAGTTGAAAAAAATTGCCAGTGAATTGGATACTACAGAGACAACTTTGAAAAATTCTACAAGTGACTATTGGTGGAAAAAATTGACCGTCTACTATATGATTGACGATGCAGGGGTTGGTGTGAAAATTTTGACACCAAGTAAAGATGCCAATGACTTGTTAGAGAAAAAGATTGATGCACTGGTTGATAAATTTAAAAATACCTATGCAAACGTGAAAATTGAAAAATTGGAAACCATCAACTCTAAAGAATTGAATGCAAACGGTGAGACTGCGCTTGGATTAAACGTGAAAAATCTAATTCTTCGTTTAGTAGTTATTGGGGTTGTCTGTGTGATTTTGGTTGTGATGGGAAATGTATTGGTTTATCTCTTTAATCCAACAATCAATAGAGCAGGTGATTTTTCTCAGTATCAAATTGATTTTGTAACAGAGATTACAACAATTGCTAACCTAGCAGATGTCTTGTCATACAAAAATGCTGGTCAAGAGTTGACTATCGTTAGCTCAAATAAAGCTATCCTAGATAAATTGAAACAAAATCAAGAGGCTTTAAAAGGAATGCATTTTGTAGATTTACAGGACGTACCATCTCTTTTGGAAAGAGATACAGTCCTTCTTGTTGAAGAATACGGAGTAACTCGTTATAAGAAATTTGAGCAAAGTCTTCAAATCCTTCGAAACTTAAATCGTTCTATCCTGGGTGTAGCAACCTTTAAATTATAAGAATTCTAATGTATCAGGTCTTCAAAGTCAGACGAGAAGTTTGATTTTGAAGGCTTTTTCTATTTGTCAGCAGAGATTTCCGTTTAGAAGCTTTTACAGAAAGACCCTAGGGAAATTCTAGCCTGATAGAGGAGTCTTCTTTTGATAAAATCGTAAAAATCTAGTATAATAGATAGAACTGAAAGTATGAGGTTACTAGCAATGAAAATGAAACAAATCAGTGATACAACTTTAAAAATCACGATGTCTTTAGAGGATTTGATGGATCGAGGAATGGAGATTGCTGACTTTCTCGTTCCTCAAGAAAAAACAGAAGAGTTCTTTTATGCTATCTTGGATGAGTTAGAGATGCCTGAGAGCTTTCTGGATACAGGCATGTTGAGTTTCCGTGTGACTCCAAAACCTGATAAGGTCGATGTCTTTGTAACCAAATCAAAGATTGACCAAAATCTAGATTTTGAAGACTTATCGGATTTACCAGACATGGAAGAATTGGCTCAAATGTCGCCTGATGAATTTATCAAAACCTTGGAAAAAAGCATCGCAGACAAAACCAAGGATGATATCGAAGCGATTCAATCTCTAGAGCAAGTCGAAGCCAAGGAAGAAGAGCAGGAACAGGCTGAACAAGAAGCTGAGAGCAAGAAAGAGCCTTACATCTACTACATCCTTTCTTTTGCAAAATTGGCTGACTTGGTAGCTTTTGCCAAGACGGTGACTTTTGAGATGGAAACTTCTGAACTCTACAAGATGAATGAGCGCTATTATTTGACTATTTTAGTGGATATTGAAAATCATCCAAGTCCATATCCAGCTTGGTTGTTGGCTCGTATGCGCGAGTTTGCAGACGATAGTGATATCAGTCGCTCAGTCTTGCAGGAGTATGGTCAAGTCTTGATGAATCACGACGCAGTGCTCAATCTGCAAAAGATTGGATAATCCTTTCTGGAAAGCTATTTCCAGATTTTAAGAAGAGCGAATCATCTGATTCGTTTTTTCTTTTTTAGACTGAAATAGTGATTTACTATAATAGGAATTTTCACAAAATTCTGTTATAATGGCTATATTAGAAAATTTCGAGGAGATAAACATGACAGTTAAAATTGCTTTACTAGGATTTGGTACCGTTGCAAGTGGTGTGCCTTTCCTCCTAAAGGAAAATGGAGAAAAAATCAATCAATCAGCACATTCAGATATTGAAGTTGCTAAGGTATTGGTCAAGGATGAAGATGAAAAGAACCGCTTGCTTGCTGCAGGAAATGACTTTAACTTTGTAACCAATGTGGATGACATTTTGTCAGACCAAGACATTACGATCGTAGTGGAATTAATGGGTCGTATCGAACCTGCTAAGACCTTTATCACTCGTGCCTTGGAAGCTGGGAAACACGTTGTTACTGCTAACAAGGACCTTTTGGCTGTCCATGGAGCAGAATTGTTAGAAATCGCTAAAGCTAATAAGGTAGCACTTTATTACGAAGCAGCAGTAGCTGGTGGTATTCCAATTCTTCGTACTTTAGCAAATTCATTAGCGTCTGATAAAATCACGCGCGTGCTTGGAGTAGTCAACGGAACTTCTAACTTTATGATGACCAAGATGGTGGAAGAAGGCTGGTCTTATGATGATGCTCTTGCGGAAGCGCAACGTCTAGGATTTGCAGAAAGCGATCCGACAAATGACGTAGATGGGATTGATGCAGCCTACAAGATGGTTATTTTGAGCCAATTTGCCTTTGGTATGAAGGTTGCTTTTGATGATGTAGCCCACAAGGGGATTCGCAATATCACACCAGAAGATGTGGCTGTAGCCCAAGACCTTGGTTATGTAGTGAAATTGGTTGGTTCTATCGAGGAAACTCCTTCAGGTATTGCTGCAGAAGTAACACCAACCTTCCTTCCTAAAGCGCACCCACTTGCTAGTGTGAATGGGGTAATGAACGCCGTCTTTGTAGAGTCTATCGGTATCGGTGAGTCTATGTACTACGGACCAGGTGCTGGTCAAAAACCAACTGCAACAAGTGTTGTAGCCGATATTGTCCGTATTGTTCGTCGCTTGAATGATGGAACCATTGGCAAAGACTTCAACGAATACAGTCGTGACTTGGTCTTGGCTAATCCAGAGGATGTCAAAGCTAATTACTACTTCTCAATCTTGGCTCCAGACTCAAAAGGTCAGGTCTTGAAACTTGCTGAAATCTTCAATGCCCAAGATATTTCCTTCAAGCAAATTCTTCAAGATGGCAAAGAGGGTGACAAGGCGCGTGTTGTGATCATCACACACAAGATTAATAAAGCCCAGCTTGAAAATGTCTCAGCTGAATTGAAGAAGGTTTCAGAATTTGACCTTTTGAATACCTTCAAAGTGCTAGGAGAATAAGATGAAAATTATTGTACCTGCAACCAGTGCCAATATTGGACCAGGTTTTGATTCGGTCGGTGTGGCTGTAACCAAGTATCTTCAAATCGAGGTCTGCGAAGAACGAGAAGAGTGGTTGATTGAACACCAGATTGGCAAATGGATTCCACATGACGAGCGTAATCTCTTGCTCAAAATCGCTTTGCAAATTGTACCGGACTTGCAACCAAGACGCTTGAAAATGACCAGTGATGTTCCCTTGGCGCGTGGTTTGGGTTCTTCCAGCTCGGTTATTGTTGCTGGGATTGAGCTAGCCAACCAACTGGGCCAGCTCAACTTGTCAGACCATGAAAAATTGCAGTTGGCGACCAAGATCGAAGGACATCCTGACAATGTGGCTCCAGCTATTTATGGTAATCTCGTTATTGCAAGTTCCGTTGAAGGGCAAGTTTCTGCTATCGTAGCAGACTTCCCAGAGTGTGATTTCCTTGCCTACATTCCAAACTATGAATTGCGTACTCGAGACAGTCGTGGTGTCTTGCCTAAAAAATTGTCATACAAGGAAGCTGTTGCGGCCAGTTCAATTGCCAATGTGGCTGTTGCGGCCTTGTTGGCAGGAGACATGGTGACTGCTGGCCAAGCAATCGAGGGAGATCTCTTCCACGAGCGTTACCGTCAGGACTTGGTGAGAGAATTTGCGACGATTAAGCAAGTAGCCAAAGAGAATGGTGCCTATGCAACCTACCTCTCTGGTGCTGGGCCGACAGTTATGGTTCTGGCTTCTCATGAAAAGATGCCAAGGATTAAGGCAGAATTGGAAAAGCAACCTTTCAAAGGAAAACTGCATGACTTGAAAGTTGATACCCAAGGTGTCCGTGTCGAAGCAAAATAAAAAATAGAAGACAGGATGGGGAAACCACTTGACCAGAGGGCTTCCTATCCTTTTTTTGAAAAGAAGTCTAGTTAAAAACTTGATAAAGGAGAAACAAAGATGGCAGAAATTTATCTAGCAGGTGGTTGTTTTTGGGGCCTAGAGGAATATTTTTCACGAATTTCTGGAGTATTAGCAACTAGTGTCGGCTACGCTAATGGGCAAGTCGAAACGACCAATTACCAATTGCTCAAGGAAACAGACCATGCAGAAACGGTCCAAGTGATTTACGATGAGAAGGCAGTGTCACTCAGAGAGATTTTGCTCTATTATTTTCGAGTCATCGATCCCTTGTCCATCAATCAACAAGGGAATGACCGTGGTCGCCAATATCGAACTGGGATTTATTACCAAGATGAAACAGATTTACCAGCTATCTACACTGTGGTGCAGGAGCAGGAACGTATGCTGGGTCGAAAGATTGCGGTAGAGGTGGAGAAACTACGTCATTACATTCTGGCTGAAGACTACCACCAAGACTATCTTAAGAAGAATCCTTCTGGTTATTGTCATATCGATGTGACCGATGCTGATAAGCCATTGATTGATGCAGCAAACTATGAAAAACCTAGTCAAGAAATGTTGAAGGACAGTTTATCAGAAGAGTCCTATCGTGTCACCCAAGAAGCTGCTACAGAGGCTCCATTTAGCAATGCCTATGACCAAACCTTTGAAGAAGGGATTTATGTAGACATCACGACGGGTGAGCCACTCTTTTTTGCCAAGGATAAGTTTGCTTCAGGATGTGGTTGGCCAAGTTTTAGCCGTCCGATTTCCAAGGAATTGATTCATTATTACAAGGACATGAGCCATGGAATGGAACGTATCGAGGTTCGTTCTCGGTCAGGTAATGCTCACTTGGGGCATGTTTTCACAGATGGGCCTCGGGAGTTAGGTGGTCTCCGTTACTGTATCAATTCTGCATCTTTACGCTTTGTGGCCAAGGATGAAATGGAAGAGGCAGGATATGGCTATTTATTGCCTTACTTAAACAAATAAAACAGAGATGGTGGGCGCTTCCCACTTTCTTTATTTCTAGAATACGAATAGAAGGGATTTATGAAACACCTATTATCTTACTTCAAACCCTACATCAAGGAATCAATTTTAGCCCCCTTGTTCAAGCTGTTAGAAGCTGTTTTTGAGCTCTTGGTTCCCATGGTGATTGCTGGGATTGTTGACCAATCCTTGCCTCAGAGAAATCAAGGACATCTTTGGATGCAGATTGGTCTACTCCTTATCTTTGCAGTGATTGGCGTTGTAGTGGCCTTGATAGCTCAGTTTTACTCAGCCAAGGCAGCGGTAGGATTTGCCAAAGAACTGACAGACGACCTCTATCGTCATATTCTTTCATTGCCTAAGGACAGCAGAGACCGTTTGACAACTTCGAGCTTGGTGACTCGCTTGACTTCGGACACCTACCAGATTCAGACTGGTATCAATCAATTCCTGCGTCTCTTTTTGCGAGCACCTATTATCGTTTTTGGGGCCATCTTTATGGCCTATCGCATCTCAACTGAGTTGACTCTCTGGTTTTTAGTCATGGTTGTCATTTTGACCATTATCATTGTAGGCCTCTCTCGACTGGTCAATCCTCTCTACAGCAGTCTCAGAATGAAAACGGACCAATTGGTTCAAGAAACGCGCCAGCAATTACAAGGGATGCGAGTTATTCGTGCTTTTGGGCAAGAAAAACGAGAGTTACAGATTTTTCAAACCCTTAACCAAGTCTATGCTAGATTACAAGAAAAAACAGGTTTCTGGTCTAGTTTATTAACCCCTCTGACCTATCTCATTGTCAATGGAACTCTCCTCGTCATTATCTGGCAGGGATATATTTCTATTCAAGGAGGTCTACTTAGTCAGGGTGCCCTCATTGCCCTCATCAACTATCTCTTACAGATCTTGGTAGAATTGGTCAAGTTAGCTATGCTGATAAATTCTCTCAACCAGTCCTATATCTCAGCTAAGCGAATTGAGGAAGTCTTTGCCGAAGCTCCAGAAGATATTCATTCAGAATTAGAACAAAAGCAAGCTACCAGTGATCAGGTTTTACAAGTTCAAGAACTAACCTTTACCTATCCTGATGCGGCTCAGCCTTCTCTGAGAGACATTTCCTTTGATATGAAGCAAGGGCAAATCCTTGGTATCATTGGGGGAACGGGTTCTGGTAAATCAAGCTTGGCGCAAGTCTTACTTGGTCTTTATCCAGTAGACAAGGGGAGCATTGACCTTTATCGAGATGAATCTAGTCCTCGTAATTTAGAGCAGTGGCGGTCCTGGATTGCCTATGTGCCCCAAAAAGTCGAACTCTTTAAGGGAAGCATTCGTTCCAACTTGACTCTAGGTTTACACCAAGAAGTAACTGACCAAGAACTCTGGCAGGCCTTGGAGATTGCGCAAGCTAAGGATTTTGTCAGTGAAAAGGAAGGGTTCTTGGATGCCCTAGTTGAGGCAGGAGGGAGAAATTTCTCAGGAGGACAAAAACAAAGACTGTCGATCGCTCGAGCAGTCTTGCGCCAAGCTCCATTTCTCATCCTAGATGATGCGACCTCGGCCCTTGACACCATTACCGAGTCTAAACTCTTGAAAGCTATCCGAAAGAACTTACCAAATACAAGCTTAATCTTGATTTCTCAACGAACCTCGACTTTACAGATGGCTGACCAGATTCTCCTCTTGGAAAAAGGTGAGCTTTTAGCTATCGGAAAGCACGAGGACTTGATGAAATCCAGTCAAGTCTATCGTGAAATCAATGCATCCCAACATGGAAAGGAGGACTAGCATGAGACGACAAACTGCAAACCAGACGCTTAAACGTTTGGCCAAGGATTTAGCAAGCCATCCCTTCCTCCTTTTCCTAGCCTTTCTAGGAACTATTGCCCAGGTTGGTTTATCAATCTACCTACCTATCTTGATTGGGCAGGTCATCGACCAAGTCCTAGTGGCTGGTTCATCATCAGTTTTTTTGCAAATTTTCATTCAGATGATCTTGGTAGTCATAGGAAATACCCTAGTTCAATGGGTCAATCCTCTCCTCTATAATCGCCTAATCTTCTCTTATACCAAAGACTTGCGAGAGCGAATCATCCATAAGCTCCATCGATTACCGATTGCTTTCGTGGACCGGCAAGGCAGTGGAGAAATGGTCAGTCGTGTAACTACAGACATAGAACAGTTGGCAGCTGGCTTGACCATGATTTTTAACCAATTTTTCATTGGCGTCTTGATGATTTTGGTTAGTATTCTAGCCATGCTCCAAATTCATCTCCTCATGACCCTCTTAGTCTTGCTGTTGACGCCACTGTCTATGGTAATCTCGCGCTTTATTGCCAAGAGATCCTATCATCTCTTCCAAAAACAAACAGAGACAAGGGGAATTCAAACTCAGTTGATCGAAGAATCTCTTAGCCAGCAGACTATTATTCAATCTTTTAATGCTCAATCAGAGTTTATCCAAAGGCTGCGAGAGGCTAATGACCACTACGCAGGTTATTCTCAATCAGCCATCTTTTATTCCTCAACGGTTAATCCTTCGACTCGCTTTGTCAATGCACTCATTTATGCCCTTCTAGCTGGGGTAGGGGCTTATCGTATCATGATGGGTTCCACCTTGACCATCGGGCGTTTAGTGACCTTTTTGAACTATGTCCAGCAGTACACCAAGCCCTTTAACGATATTTCTTCAGTTTTGGCCGAGTTGCAAAGTGCTCTCGCTTGTGCAGAGCGTGTCTATGCTGTCTTAGAAAGTCCTGAGGTGGTTGAAACAGGCAAGGCAGTCTTGACCAGTGACCAAGTTAAGGGAGCTATTTCCTTTAAACATGTCTCTTTTGGCTACAATCCTGAAAAGATTTTGATTAAGGATTTATCTATTGATATTCCAGCTGGTAGCAAGGTAGCTATTGTTGGTCCGACAGGTGCTGGAAAATCAACCCTTATTAATCTCCTCATGCGTTTTTATCCCATTAACTCGGGAGATATCTTGCTGGATGGGAAATCCATTTATGACTATAGTCGTGCCTCTTTACGCCAGCAGTTTGGTATGGTGCTCCAAGAAACCTGGCTTAAGCAAGGGACCATTCATGACAATATTGCCTTTGGAAATCCTGAAGCCAGTCGGGAGCAGGTGATTGCTGCAGCCAAAGCAGCCAACGCAGACTTTTTCATCCAACAGTTGCCACAGGGATATGATACAAAGCTAGAAAATGCAGGTGAATCTCTCTCTGCCGGTCAGGCTCAACTTTTGACCATTGCGCGTGTCTTTCTGGCTATTCCAAAGATTCTTATCTTAGACGAGGCGACTTCTTCTATCGATACACGGACAGAAGTGCTGGTTCAGGATGCCTTTGCTAAGCTCATGAAGGGGCGCACAAGTTTTATCATCGCCCACCGTTTGTCAACCATTCAAGATGCGGATCTGATTCTAGTCTTGGTGGATGGTGACATCGTTGAGTATGGCAATCATCAGAATCTCATGACTCGAAAGGGCAAGTATTACCAAATGCAACAAGCTGCAGCTTTTAGCTCTGACTAATCCTTTCTACTTTGAAATCTTATGGACAAAAAAAGTTGCCTTCGGGTGACTTTTTTGTTACAATAGCTAGAAAAATTGTTCACTTTAAATTGTCTTTTAGAAAAGGAGCCTAGTATGAAAGTCTTTCAGCATGTAAATATCGTGACTTGTGATCAAGATTTCCATGTCTATATAGATGGAATCTTAGCTGTTAAGGATTCTCAAATCGTGTATATCGGTCAAGAGAAGTCAGAGATTTTAGAGCAAGCTGAGCAGATTATAGACTATCAGGGAGCCTGGATCATGCCTGGTTTGGTTAATTGTCACACTCATTCTGCTATGACAGGTTTGAGGGGGATTCGAGATGATAGCAATCTTCATGAATGGCTCAATGACTATATCTGGCCAGCAGAAGCTGAGTTTACTCCCGACATGACTACCAAGGCGGTCAAAGAAGCTCTGACAGAGATGCTCCAGTCAGGAACAACAACCTTTAATGATATGTATAATCCCAATGGTGTGGATATTGAGCGGATTTATCAGGCAGTGAAAGATTCTAAGATGCGTTGTTATTTCTCACCGACCCTCTTTTCTTCAGAGGCAGAAACAACTACTGAGACCATTACTAGAACACGAGGCATCATCGAGGAAATCTTAGGATATGAAAATCCAAATTTCAAGGTTATGGTAGCTCCTCACTCTCCTTACAGCTGTAGTAGAGATTTGCTGGAAACGAGCTTAGATATGGCGAAAGAACTGAATATTCCAATCCATATCCATGTTGCGGAGACCAAGGAGGAATCAGGCATTATCCTGAAACGATACGGTAAACGTCCACTCGCCTTTCTAGAAGAACTGGGTTACTTAGAGCATCCGTCTGTCTTTGCTCACGGGGTCGAATTAAACGAGCGAGAAATTGAACGTTTATCAACCTCTCAAGTGGCTATCGCCCACAATCCTATCAGTAATCTCAAACTGGCCTCAGGAATTGCTCCAATTATCCAACTCCAAAAAGCAGGTGTAGCAGTCGGAATTGCGACTGACTCGGTTGCTTCCAATAATAATCTAGATATGTTTGAGGAAGGACGGACAGCCGCACTACTACAGAAAATGAAGAGCGGAGATGCTAGCCAATTTCCAATCGAAACAGCTCTTAAGGCACTGACAATCGAAGGGGCTAAGGTCCTAGGAATGGAAGAACAGATAGGAAGTCTGGAAGTTGGCAAGCAAGCAGATTTTCTGGTTATTCAACCACAGGGAAAAATTCATCTCCAACCCAAAGAAAATATGCTATCTCACCTGGTTTATGCTGTTAAATCCAGTGATGTAGATGATGTTTATATCGCCGGAGAACAGGTTGTGAAGCAAGGCCGAGTCCTGACAGTAGAACTGTAAAAGAACAATCACGAAAAATTTTAAAAAAAGTTTGCAAAAATCTTGCATTCTTTTTTTGACTATGCTATACTTATATACGGTTTGAAAAAACTGCCTAAGACAGTAGGGGAGCTCGACTCATAAGTATCCTACCGAGGACAAAACGTATCATGTAAAAAGAAGCGTATTGTACTTTCGTGTCTAGGTTTGGGCGCGTTTTTCTTTTGGAAAAATTCCCCAAGCAAAATAATAACGGAGGTGAACACACTAATGAGTGAAGCAATTATTGCTAAAAAAGCGGAACTAGTTGACGTAGTAGCTGAAAAAATGAAAGCTGCTGCATCTATCGTCGTTGTAGACGCTCGTGGTTTGACAGTTGAGCAAGATACAGTTCTTCGTCGTGAGCTTCGTGGAAGCGAAGTTGAGTATAAAGTGATTAAAAACTCAATCTTGCGTCGTGCAGCTGAAAAAGCTGGTCTTGAAGATCTTGCATCAGTATTTGTTGGACCATCTGCAGTAGCATTTTCTAACGAAGATGTTATCGCACCAGCGAAAATCTTGAACGATTTTGCTAAAAACGCTGAAGCACTTGAAATCAAAGGTGGTGCAATCGAAGGCGCTGTCGCATCTAAAGAAGAGATCCTTGCTCTTGCAACTCTTCCAAACCGCGAAGGACTTCTTTCTATGCTCCTTTCTGTACTTCAAGCGCCAGTGCGCAACGTTGCTCTTGCAGTCAAAGCGGTTGCAGACAACAAAGAAGACGCAGCTTAATCTTAAGCTACGCAGCGTAGCCTAGCTACGAAAAATCTATTATAAATTTAAAACATATTTGGAGGAAATAACAATGGCATTGAACATTGAAAACATTATTGCTGAAATTAAAGAAGCTTCAATCCTTGAATTGAACGACCTTGTAAAAGCTATCGAAGAAGAATTTGGTGTAACTGCAGCTGCTCCTGTAGCTGTTGCTGCAGCTGGTGCTGCTGACGCTGGTGCTGCTAAAGATTCATTCGACGTTGAATTGACATCTGCAGGCGACAAAAAAGTTGGCGTTATCAAAGTTGTACGTGAAATCACTGGTCTTGGTCTTAAAGAAGCTAAAGAACTTGTTGATGGTGCACCAGCACTTGTTAAAGAAGGCGTTGCAACTGCAGAAGCTGAAGAAATCAAAGCTAAATTGGAAGAAGCTGGAGCTTCAGTTACTCTTAAATAAGAGGCATATACCAATTAGAATTCGGAATACTATAGTATCAGCCTTTTAGAATTGTGAACACATTTTAGAAACTGATAAATTAATTTAGTTTCCTACCAAAAACCCTACCAAAAATTAATTTGGCAGGGTTTTTCTATTTCTCCGAAAGGGGATAAAATGGGGCGAGTAAGTATAGTAGATTGAAATAAGATATGAATACATCTATTAGGAAAGTCAAATTAATTTCTAGAAATGTTTTAGCAGTCATGGTGTACTATTCTAGACTCAATATGCTATAATTTTCCAACCGTTTAACTCAACCTAAAAATCCCCAATCGTAGTGATTGAGGTTTTTAGCATATTTCTTAAACAATACCTTGTGCGATCATAGCATTTGCTACATTTTCAAAGGCAGCAATGTTAGCTCCTGCAAGGTAGTCTTTATCAAGACCGTATGTTTCTGAAGTTGTTTTAGCTGTGTTAAAGATGTTTGTCATGATGTCTTTGAGACGTCCATCAACTTCTTCACGAGTCCATGAGAGGCGAAGACTATTTTGGCTCATTTCAAGGGCTGAAACGGCTACACCACCAGCGTTGGCAGCTTTGGCAGGTCCGTAGAAGATACCATTTTCTTTGTAAACTTTGATGGCATCAAGGTCGCTTGGCATGTTGGCACCTTCAGAGACACAGATAACTCCTTGACCAACCAAGCGTTTAGCAGCTTCACCGTTGATTTCGTTTTGAGTAGCACATGGAAGAGCGATATCGTAGTTTCCAGCGTAAGTCCATACAGAACCTTCATGATAAGTAGCAGTTGCTTTCTCAGCTGCATACTCAGTCAAACGAGCGCGACGTTTTTCTTTAACATCAACCAAAAGATCGAAGTCGATACCATTTTCATCGATGACATAGCCGTTTGAGTCAGATACAGAGATTACAGTAGCACCAAGTTCAGTTGCTTTTTGAAGAGCGTATTGAGCTACATTACCAGAACCTGAAATGACCACTTTCTTACCAGCAAAGCTATTACCGTTTGCTTTAAGCATTTCTTCAGTGTAGTAAACTAAACCGTAACCAGTTGCTTCTGGACGAATCAAGCTACCACCAAATCCAAGAGGTTTACCAGTCAAGACACCCGCATCAAATTGGTTAAGGCGTTTGTATTGACCGTAAAGGTAACCAATTTCACGTCCACCAACACCGATATCACCAGCAGGTACGTCAAGTGATGGTCCGATGTGTTTTTGCAATTCAGTCATGAAGCTTTGGCAGAAGCGCATCACTTCAGCATCTGTTTTACCTTTAGGATCGAAGTCTGATCCACCTTTACCTCCACCGATTGGAAGTCCAGTCAAGACGTTTTTGAAGATTTGTTCAAATCCGAGGAATTTCAAAATCCCTTGGTTAACAGTTGGGTGGAAACGAAGTCCGCCTTTGTATGGTCCAACAGCTGAGTTGAATTGAACACGGTAACCACGGTTTACTTGAATTTTTCCATCACGGTCAACCCAAGGAACACGGAAAGAAATCACGCGCTCTGGCTCAGTGATACGTGCCAAGATATTTTCTTCGATATACTCAGGGTGTTTTTCAAATACAGGTTCTAAAGTGTTGAAAAATTCTTCAACAGCTTGGAGGAATTCAGCCTCGTGCCCGTTACGAGCTTTTACAGTTTCAAACACGCTTTGGATATATTCTTTAGCAGATGTCATATCGTTCTCCTTAAATTCTAATTTAATTATGTGTGTCATTATAGCAGAATTTTTTTTAACTGTAAAGAGAAAAACAAAAATTTTCTAAAAATTCTATCAATTTAGTTTTAGAACTTTTAGAAAACAGATAAAAACGAACGTTTTTCTTGTAAATATCTTTCTCAAAGAGAAAATGTGAAAATATGGTATAATATTAGCAATAAAAGGAATCTGGAGGATCAGAATCATGGTATCAACGAAAACACAAATAGCTGGCTTTGAGTTTGACAATTGCTTGATGAATGCAGCGGGTGTGGCTTGTATGACGATAGAGGAGCTAGAAGGGGTTAAAAACTCAGCGGCAGGAACCTTTGTGACCAAGACAGCGACCTTGGACTTCCGTCAGGGAAATCCTGAGCCACGCTATCAAGATGTTCCACTTGGTTCCATCAACTCTATGGGCTTGCCAAATAATGGCTTAGACTATTATTTGGACTATCTTTTGGATCTGCAGGAAAAAGAGCCGAACCGGACTTTCTTCTTATCTCTAGTTGGTATGTCTCCAGAGGAAACCCATACTATTTTGAAAAAAGTCCAAGAGAGTGAGTTTCGTGGTCTGACTGAACTAAACCTCTCCTGTCCAAATGTTCCAGGTAAACCTCAGATTGCCTATGATTTTGAGACAACTGGCCGGATTTTGGCAGAGGTATTTGCCTATTTTACCAAACCTCTGGGAATTAAATTGCCACCATATTTTGATATTGTTCACTTTGACCAAGCGGCAGCTATTTTCAACAAGTATCCTCTTAAGTTTGTCAACTGCGTCAACTCTATCGGAAACGGCCTTTATATAGAAGATGAGTCTGTCGTTATTCGTCCTAAAAATGGTTTCGGTGGCATCGGTGGAGAGTATATCAAACCGACTGCTCTAGCTAATGTTCATGCCTTTTATCAACGCTTAAATCCTCAAATTCAAATCATTGGAACAGGTGGCGTGTTGACTGGTCGTGATGCCTTTGAACATATTCTCTGTGGAGCGAGTATGGTGCAGGTGGGAACTACCCTTCACAAAGAAGGAGTTGGTGCTTTTGATCGTATTACCAATGAACTGAAAGCAATCATGGCGGAAAAAGGGTACGAAAGCCTAGAAGATTTCCGTGGGAAATTGCGCTATATTGATTAAATTCATTAAAAAATCAGAAGAAAGGAGAGAAGATGCTAGCCATTGAAGAAAGTCAGAAGTTGACTTTATCAAATTTACCTAGTCTGAGCCTATTTACAGGGACAGATCAGGGTCAGTTTGAAGTTATGAAGAGTCAAGTATTGAAACAGATTGGTTATGATTCTGCCGACCTCAACTTTGCCTACTTTGATATGAAAGAAGTAGTTTACAAGGATGTGGAACTGGAGTTGGTCAGTCTTCCTTTCTTTGCGGATGAGAAAATCGTGATATTAGATCATTTTGTCGATATCACAACTGCTAAAAAGCGCTTTTTGACAGATGATGAGCTCAAGTCATTTGAGGAATACTTTGACAATCCTTCACCAACAACCAAGTTGATAATCTTTGCAGAAGGAAAGCTGGATAGCAAAAGACGGTTGGTTAAATTACTTAAGCGTGATGCCAAGGTTTTTGATGCAGTAGAAGTTAAAGAACAAGAACTGCACCAGTATTTTCAAAGGTGGAGTCAGAAACAAGGTTTGCAGTTTACTAATCATTCTTTTGAAAATCTCCTCATCAAGTCGGGTTTTCAATTTAGCGAAATCCAGAAAAATCTCCTTTTTTTACAGTCCTATAAGGAAGATTCTGTTATCGAGGAGGAGGATATTGTCAACGCTATTCCCAAGACCTTACAGGACAATATTTTTGATTTAACACAGTTTATTCTGACTAAAAAGATGGACCAGGCGCGCGATTTAGTTAGAGACTTGACCTTGCAAGGTGAAGATGAAATTAAGCTCATAGCTGTCATGATGGGACAATTTCGTACTTTTACTCAGGTGAAAATTTTGTCAGAGTCTGGGCAAACAGAAGCGCAGATTGCAAGTAGTTTAGGTAGTTATCTAGGACGCACCCCGAATCCCTATCAAATCAAGTTTGCGCTAAGAGATTCAAGAGGACTTTCCTTGAGCTTTTTGAAGCAAGCTATTTCCTATTTGATTGAGACAGACTATCAGATTAAAACAGGTCTTTATGAAAAAGGTTTCCTTTTTGAAAAGGCACTCCTACAGATTGCTAGTCAGGTCAATTGACATTTTTTTGAAACTACAACCCGCGTCAAAATTATCTTGTCGTGGGTTTCTTGCTGATTTGCTTATTTTATACTCAATGAAAATCAAAGAGGCAAACTAGGAAACTAACCGCAGGTTGCTCAAAGCACTGCTTTGAGGTTGTAGATAAGACTGACGAAGTCAGCTCAAAACACTGTTTTGAGGTTGTGGATAGAACTGACGAAGTCAGTAACCATACGTATGACAAGGCGACTTTGAAGAGATTTGAAGAGATTTTCGAAGAGTATTATTAGAAAGTATTTCAGTGATTTCCTTATCTATAAGCAAAAAACTTGAAAAAAGTGAATGTTTGCGTTATCATTTTCATATAGAAAGAAAAAGAGGTATTACAGATGGCTATTATCTTACCAGATCTTCCATATGCATACGACGCTTTGGAACCATACATCGATGCGGAAACAATGCACTTGCACCATGACAAACACCATCAAACTTATGTCAACAATGCTAATGCAGCTCTTGAAAAACACCCTGAAATTGGTGAAGACCTTGAAGCCTTGCTTGCTGATGTAGAATCTATTCCAGCTGATATACGTCAAGCGCTTATCAACAATGGTGGTGGACACTTGAACCACGCTCTTTTCTGGGAATTGATGACTCCTGAGAAAACAGCTCCTTCAGCAGAACTTGCAGCAGCAATCGATGCAACATTTGGTTCATTCGAAGAATTCCAAGCAGCCTTCACTGCAGCAGCAACAACTCGTTTCGGTTCAGGATGGGCATGGTTAGTTGTCAACAAAGAAGGTAAACTTGAAGTGACTTCAACAGCAAACCAAGACACACCAATCTCAGAAGGTAAAAAACCAATCTTGGGCTTGGACGTTTGGGAACATGCTTACTACGTGAAATACCGCAACGTGCGTCCTGACTACATCAAAGCTTTCTTCTCAGTAATCAACTGGAACAAAGTAGATGAATTGTACGCAGCAGCTAAATAATGATAGTTGGAGGGAAGAATTGTTCTTCTCTTTTTAAGGTTATATTATTTTGGTCTGACAAAATCGTCAGACTTTTTTCATTTTTATGAGAAACGTGCTAACTGCTAGAAATTATGGTAGAATAAAGTATTAAGTAATCGTGGAAAAAGGATATCTATGCGAAAAGAAATTGCACCTGAATTATACAACTATAACAAGTTTCCTGGTCCTGAGTTCCATTTACATGGGGACAAGGTAGAAACGGAAGGGATCGCTTTTTCCTTGGTGGAAAATATCAAAGATGCCTTTGATGTGACGGCTTTTAATCAGCGTTTTTCAGAAGTATTAACCAAGTTTGATTATATCGTGGGAGACTGGAGCAACGAACAGCTTCGCCTACGAGGTTTTTACAAGGATGATCGAACAGAAGAAAAACTTGAAAAAATCAGTCGTTTACAAGACTACCTTTTAGAGTATTGTAGTTATGGTTGTGCCTATTTTGTTCTAGAAAATGAAGCGCCTAAGCGAGCATCATTTGACAAGAAAATACGTAAGAAGGAAGAAGAAACACCTTCTAAAAAAGGAAAGAAACCGACTCAAACCAAACGAAAACCGAATGCAGATAAGAAAAATAGACGTCGTCAGAAAGACCAGCATTCTCAGAAAGAGGACAAGGGACAACGTCATTTTGTCATTCGTCAGAAGTGAGTAGAGAATAAGGAGAAGAAATGAAACCGTCAATTTATAGTTTAACGCGTCAAACCATGCAGGAATGGGTATTGGAGCAGGGAGAAAAGAAATTCCGTGCAGATCAAATCTGGGAATGGCTTTACCGTAAACGTGTCCAGTCATTTGAAGAAATGACCAACCTTTCCAAGGATTTGATTGCTAAGCTTAATGACCAGTTTGTGGTCAATCCCTTGAAACAACGTATCGTGCAAGAGTCTGCTGATGGTACGGTCAAATATCTCTTTGAGTTACCTGATGGTATGTTGATTGAGACAGTACTTATGCGTCAACACTATGGTTTATCAGTCTGTGTGACCACTCAGGTTGGCTGTAATATCGGTTGTACCTTCTGTGCCTCTGGTTTGATTAAGAAACAACGTGACCTCAATAACGGTGAAATCGTAGCGCAAATCATGCTGGTTCAGAAATACTTTGATGAGCGTGGTCAGGATGAACGCGTCAGCCATATCGTTGTCATGGGTATCGGTGAGCCTTTTGATAACTATAACAATGTCTTAAATTTTGTTCGTACTATCAACGATGACAAAGGAATGGCCATCGGTGCTCGTCACATTACGGTTTCAACCTCAGGTTTGGCCCATAAAATTCGTGATTTTGCTAATGAAGGAGTTCAGGTCAATCTTGCCGTTTCCCTTCACGCACCTAACAATGAGTTGCGTTCAAGCATCATGAAGATTAACCGTGCCTTTCCGATTGAAAAACTCTTTGCAGCTATTGAGTACTACATTGAGACAACAAATCGTCGTGTGACCTTTGAGTATATCATGCTAAATGAAGTTAATGATGGTGTTGAACAGGCCCTTGAGTTAGCTGAATTGCTCAAGAATATTAAGAAATTGTCTTATGTAAACTTGATTCCTTACAACCCAGTTAGTGAGCATGACCAATATAGCCGTAGTCCTAAAGAGCGCGTGATGGCTTTCTATGATACGCTTAAGAAAAAGGGGGTCAACTGTGTGGTTCGTCAAGAACATGGTACAGATATTGATGCAGCTTGTGGACAATTGCGCTCTAACACAATGAAACGTGACCGCCAGAAAGCAGTCGCAGCAGTCAATCCTTAATGATGAAGAAAACTTATAATCATATTTTAGTATGGGGAGTCATTTTCTATAGCATTTGCATTGTCTATTTTTGCTTTACTCCTCAAGGACATTCTCCCGTGGGAGTGGAAACTCCAGGTATTCAGCATCTTGGACGCCTGGTTTTTCTTTTGACTCCTTTCAATTCTCTCTGGAAACTGGGCCAAGTGAGTGATGTGGGACAATTATCTTGGATTTTTTTACAAAATATCCTCAATGTCTTCTTGCTTTTTCCTTTGGTGTTCCAACTCCTTTATCTCCTTCCAAACTTGCGGAAAACAAAAAAGGTGCTACTTTTTAGTTTTCTAGTGAGCCTTGGAATCGAGTGTACGCAGTTAGTCTTGGACTTTTTCTTTGATTTTAATCGCGTCTTTGAAATTGATGATTTGTGGACCAATACCTTGGGTGGCTATCTGGCTTGGTTCCTATATAAACAATTACATAAAAACAAGATAAGGAATTAAAATGAGTATTTTAGAAGTTAAAAATTTGAGTCACGGTTTTGGTGACCGTGCAATTTTTGAAGATGTTTCCTTCCGTCTTCTCAAAGGAGAACATATCGGTCTGGTCGGTGCTAATGGTGAAGGAAAATCAACTTTTATGAGCATCGTGACTGGTAAGATGTTGCCAGATGAAGGGAAGGTTGAGTGGTCCAAATATGTGACTGCTGGATACTTAGACCAACATTCTGTCTTGGAAGAAGGACAGTCGGTGCGTGATGTTCTCCGTACAGCCTTTGATGAGCTGTTTAAAGCAGAAGCTCGTATCAATGACCTTTATATGGAAATGGCTGAAGATGGAGCGGATGTTGATGCTCTCATGGAAGAAGTGGGAGAACTCCAAGACCGTCTGGAGAGTCGTGATTTTTATATCTTGGATGCCAAGATTGACGAAGTAGCGCGTGCCCTTGGTGTCATGGACTTTGGCATGGATACGGATGTAACTTCTTTGTCAGGTGGGCAAAGAACCAAGGTGCTTTTGGCTAAACTTCTCCTTGAAAAGCCTGATATCTTGCTTCTAGACGAGCCGACCAACTACTTGGATGCTGAGCATATTGACTGGCTTAAGCGCTATCTCCAAAACTATGAGAATGCCTTTGTACTTATTTCGCACGATATTCCATTCCTGAACGACGTGATCAATATTGTCTACCATGTGGAGAATCAACAGCTGACGCGTTATTCTGGTGACTACTATCAGTTCCAAGAAGTCTATGCTATGAAGAAATCTCAGCTAGAAGCAGCCTACGAACGTCAGCAAAAAGAAATTGCGGACCTCAAGGACTTCGTGGCTCGAAACAAAGCGCGTGTTGCAACACGAAACATGGCCATGTCCCGCCAGAAGAAATTGGATAAGATGGATATTATCGAACTGCAAAGTGAGAAACCAAAGCCATCATTTGATTTCAAACCGGCTCGTACGCCAGGGCGCTTTATTTTCCAAGCTAAGGATTTACAGATTGGTTACGACCGTCCACTCACCAAGCCCTTAAACCTTACCTTTGAACGCAATCAAAAGGTTGCCATTATTGGAGCAAATGGTATCGGGAAAACAACTCTTTTGAAGTCTCTCTTGGGAATTATCCCGCCTATTGCTGGGGAAGTGGAGCGCGGTGACTACCTAGAACTCGGTTATTTTGAACAGGAAGTAGAAGGCGGTAATCGCCAAACACCACTAGAGGCTGTTTGGAATGCCTTTCCAGCTCTCAACCAAGCAGAAGTTCGTGCAGCCCTTGCTCGTTGTGGTTTGACAACTAAGCATATCGAAAGCCAAATTCAGGTCTTGTCAGGTGGGGAACAAGCCAAGGTTCGTTTCTGTCTCTTGATGAATCGTGAAAACAACGTTTTAGTGTTGGACGAGCCGACAAACCATTTGGATGTGGATGCTAAGGATGAACTCAAACGTGCCCTCAAAGAATACAAGGGATCTATCCTTATGGTCTGCCATGAACCAGACTTTTATGAAGGCTGGATGGACCAAATATGGGATTTTAATAATTTAACTTAAGAATGAGAGTAAAAGAAATACAGTACCGAATGTGGATACTGTATTTTTTT
This sequence comes from Streptococcus bovismuti, assembly GCF_042436615.2. Lineage (GTDB taxonomy): Bacteria > Bacillota > Bacilli > Lactobacillales > Streptococcaceae > Streptococcus. The sequence continues at coordinate 290,248 of NZ_JBHMFR020000002.1, forward strand.
GGTTTTTAAGATTTAAAATCGTAGTCTTTTACTACTTCGATGCTATCGATAGTAATAGCAGTAGTTGGCTTGTCTTTTTCATCTTTTCCGGCTTTGGCAATTTTATCTACAACATCCATACCGTCAATCACTTGACCAAAGACTGGGTGTTTACCATCTAGACTAGGGTTTCCACCTTCTTTGTAGGCTTCAATGATTTTCTTTGGATACTTGCTTGTAGGGAGTTTAGCAGAGGTATCTGTAGAGTTTTGGTTGATGAAGAACTGGCTACCATTGGTGTTTGGTTGACCAGTATTGGCCATAGAAAGAGCACCACGGATGTTATAGAGATAAGGAGTAATCTCGTTCTTGAAACCAGTTCCCTTGTCTTTTGTCTTATCCTTGTCATGCCAGATGGACTGACCACCTGTACCATCTCCCTTTGGATCTCCAGTTTGGACCATAAAGCCATCGATGACACGGTGGAAGGTAATGCCGTTATAGTAGCCTTCCTTGGCATGAGTGAGAAAGTTTTCAACTGCTAAAGGAGCTAGCTTAGGGAAGAGTTTAATACGGATATCCCCTTGACTTGTGTGGAGAATCACTTCGGCTTCATCTTCAGCAACTTCCTTAGAAAGTTGAGGGAAGTTGGCATTCTCGTTTGTTAAAGCATCGTTTAACTCCTTGGCAGATTGTGCTGCTGCTTTGGAGCTTTCCTCAGCAGCCAAGCTAGAATCAACATAGTCATCACCACGCAGACTGCGTTGAATGCTGCTACATCCAGCTAGGGCTACAGTGGACAGTAAAAGAAGGGTTGCTAGTTTTTTCATTCTGATCCTCTCAAAAATTCATTTCTACCATTGTACCCTAAAAGGAAGTGGATTTCAAATGTTAGTGACAAGACAGTTTAAGAGGAAGCCAACCAGAAAGTCGCTTGTTTAGGGGTATCAATACCATAAGTGTACTCGAAGTATGTAGGAAACCAGATCTTAAGAAAGTTCGTAAAGAATCACAATTAGTAAACGTTAATTCGAAAGAATTACTATATTTTAAAAGAGCACATTTTCAAAGGATTTTTTCTTTTGGCTTTACTTCCTAATTAATCAATGAACTTAATACTAGGTCTCGAAAAGAATTATGCTTCCTCTTTCTGTCTGAGTTCAAAGAGGTCTTCTACTTTCAGATTAAAAACTTGAGCAATTTTAAGAGCCATTTCCAGAGAAGGGTTGTAACGGTTATTTTCCAAGTGTAGAATTGTCTCGCGTCGCATGCCGATGAGGTCGGCTAACTCCTGCTGGGTCATGCCTGTGGACTCACGAACAGATTTGAGATTAGTAATAATTTTGCTTTCTTTGGCCATGCTTATCCTCTACGTTCCAAGATAAAATAGACAACCGCAAAGATGCTAATCAAGGCAGCTATGCTAATAAATATTTGGCCCATGTAAAGAGTGAGAGCCCCCATATACCCAATGATAACTGCTAGAATCATCAGTGCGCCTAGTATAAAAACAAACATCAAGCTAGCTGCCTTGGCTAAATTAGCATAAAAGCGTTCGTCCGGAGTTTCCTTGACATTTTTCAAACAGAAAAAACCAAATAAAATCAATTCAATAACGAGGCCAATTCCCATAATCCATTCTTTAATACCAGAACTTACGCTTGGGGTCGCAACCCAAATCCCTACTGTATAAAAAATGCTTGCTGCAAAAATAAGTATCGTGTAAAGCTTAGCAGACAAGTCAAAAATAATCTTCCCCTTACCTTTCTGAATCTTATGAGGCCGTGGTTTCATATTTAGCCAGCTCCAAATAGCTATAATTTGACCTGACACTGAAATACCAGTAATAACTAACTTGGGTTCCCAACTAAGATTAGAACCAAATAAAACAATAAAATCAATAAAGAGAGCTACGGCAATCATTGCAATGAGGCCACGCATTTTTTGACTTTTTTTCATGATAGACTCCTTTTTGTGTTATAAATATATAACACTTAAATTTTATGTTATAAATATATCACATTTAAATTTGGAAAGCAAGAATTTATGTGCCAAGGTGGCAATTATTTGAAAAAATTTTTTAATAAAAGCCCTTGATAGTCAAACAACTAAAGAATTCTTTGAAGCAATGCATCGGATTTGGTTTGGATAGTTTCGTTAATAATATTTGATGATAAAGAATTTTTGAAAAATCTAGATACTGTATGAATCTCTACTTTTTTTCTTAGACTGTTATAAAGTCTGTCAGAATAAGCTTTGTAGGTGTAGAAGTTAATTTTTACAGAACTAAATTATTCCCCTATTTAGAATCTATTAATTCATATTTTATAACTTAATTAGTAGATATCGTTCTTAAAATCCTTGATATTTCCCTTGGAAACACGCTTGGGATTTAGGAGCCAAGAATCCAAATCACGTTTAGGTGAGATGAAGGGCTTAACTTGGTGGTCTTTATAAAATGTTTCTAAAATAGGATTCATGACATTCTCTTTCTGATTTTTCTTTAAAAATATAACAAATTTCTAACTGGTTTAAAAATTTTATAGTCTGTCAAGTTTTTTTCTTGACACCTGTTAGAAATCTGATATAATAGAACATGTGCTAAATAGCTCAGCTATTTCACCGAAATAAAAAATAAGAAAAGAGACTTTAAAAATGGCAGTTAAAATCCGTTTGACTCGTATGGGTTCTAAGAAAAAACCTTTCTACCGTATCAACGTAGCAGATTCACGTTCACCACGTGACGGACGTTTCATTGAAACAGTTGGAACATACAACCCACTTGTTGCTGAAAACCAAGTAACTTTGAAAGAAGACCGCGTTCTTGCATGGTTGGCTGATGGAGCTCAACCTTCAGATACAGTTCGCAACATCCTTTCAAAAGAAGGTGTATTGAAGAAATTCCACGATTCTAAATTCTCAAAATAAGTTTAAAGTAGGTTGACAGATGGATACGATTGAAAATCTCATTATTGCGATTGTGAAACCTTTGATTTCACAACCAGATGCCTTAACTATCAAGATTGAAGATACACCAGAGTTTTTGGAATATCATTTGGATCTTGATCAAAGCGATGTGGGTCGTGTAATCGGTCGTAAGGGTCGCACTATTTCTGCGATAAGAACGATTGTCTACTCTGTCCCAACTGAAGACAAAAAAGTAAGAATCGTTATTGACGAAAAATAAGAAGGGCGGGACAAATGTCTCGCTTTTTTTGCAAGGAGCAGGATATGAAGGATTTAACGTTTAGACAATTACAAGACTACTTACTGGAACATTACAAGCAGTCTCGGACTGAAGAAGGTCTCTTTATGAAGTTAGTGGAGGAAGTCGGGGAAGTAGCTGAGGTTTTGAATGGTCGTTCTGGTAGAAAAGAGGGCGTTCAGGATTCTAACGAGGAACTAGCAAAAGAATTGGCTGATATCATTCACTACACTGTCGCAATCGCAGCCATCAACCATATTGACCTAACTAAAACCATCTTTGAGAAAGACAAAACTGCAGCCATTAAGTACCAACATGAACGTGATTTGGAAGGATTTTTGAAGGAATTCGAGAGTTGACATACTTTTTCTCCAACTTGAGAAAATCCTTGGAACGTGATAAAATAAAGGATAAGGATTTTTTATAATTCATTATACAGAATGAGTGGATTTCTTTATGAAGAGGATTGAAGTATCTACAGAAATTGGTAGTCTCTCTGTTACTTATCAAAAGCAAAAGAAAATGCTAGTTTGTTTAAGTGGTGCAGGTTTGCTACCAAGTTATGAAAATTTTTCACTTATACTCGAAAAACTTCCTCCCACAATTGGTTATTTGACAATTGATTTTCCAAACACAGGTAGAAGTCCGATTCATGACCAAGCTGGAAAAAATCTGGATAATCTTGCAGATGCGGTTTATGAAGTACTTGAAGAATTGGCGATTTCTGAATATATACTTTGTGCACATAGTTTGAGTGGAATTTTAGCTTGCAAGTTGCTCAAGAAACCAATTAAGTGTCAGGCTTTAGTAGCAATTGAACCGACAACTAAAAAAGTCATGTTTGCTGATTTTTCAGAAAATCCTTATCCAGAAATGGAAGAGCAGATGATGCTGATTGAGGAGTGTGGTCCTGAACTTTATTTTAAGAGCTTAACTCAAGCCACATTTAGCCCTGAAATCAATAAAGAAATCTGGGAAATAATGCAAGAAAAAGGTTCAGAGTTGCAAAATCAAGATTCAGAATTTCAGATATCTGGAGAGATTACTGAGGAAGATTTTGAGAATTTGTCGATAGAATCTCATGTCCCTGTATTTATTTTTTGTCAGGCTTATAGAGAAAAAGAGTACAGAGAATCAGAATATTGGACTTCCAATACTAAACTCATTTTAGGAGGGAATCACCATTATTTACAATGGTCAGAATCAGAAAAAATTGTGACTATTATTCGAGAATTGTCAGAATAAGATGGAAATAAATAGACTACAGGAGACAAGATGAACTACTTTAATGTTGGGAAAATCGTCAATACGCAGGGGTTACAGGGTGAGATGCGAGTCTTGTCTGTGACGGATTTTGCAGAAGAACGGTTTAAAAAAGGGGCTGAGCTGGCTTTGTTTGATGAAAAAGATCAGTTTGTTCAAACAGTGACCATTGCTAGCCACCGTAAACAGAAGAACTTTGACATTATTAAATTCAAAGATATGTACCATATCAATACCATTGAAAAGTACAAGGGGTACAGTCTCAAGGTTGCTGAGGAAGATTTGAATGATCTAGACGATGGTGAATTCTACTATCATGAGATTATCGGTTTGGAAGTCTATGAGGGAGAGAATCTGATTGGAACTATCAAGGAAATCCTGCAACCAGGTGCCAACGATGTCTGGGTGGTCAAGCGAAAAGGCAAGCGTGATTTATTATTGCCTTATATCCCACCAGTGGTTCTCAATGTTGATATTCCAAATAACCGCGTCGATGTGGAAATATTAGAAGGGTTAGACGATGAAGATTGATATTTTAACCCTTTTTCCAGAGATGTTTTCTCCTCTAGAGCATTCAATCGTTGGAAAGGCTCGAGAAAAAGGGCTCTTGGATATCCAGTATCATAATTTTCGAGAATATGCTGAAAAGGCCCGCCATGTCGACGATGAGCCCTACGGAGGTGGTCAGGGGATGTTGCTCCGAGCCCAACCCATTTTCGATGCCTTTGATGCTATTGAAAAGAAAAATCCGCGCGTCATTCTCCTAGACCCAGCTGGCAAGCAGTTCGATCAAGCTTATGCTGAGGATTTGGCCAAAGAAGCGGAACTGATATTTATCTGCGGTCACTATGAGGGCTATGACGAGCGTATTAAGACCTTGGTGACAGATGAGATCTCCTTGGGCGACTATGTCCTGACTGGAGGAGAGTTGGCGGCTATGACTATGATTGATGCTACGGTACGCCTGATTCCAGAAGTGATTGGCAAGGAGTCTAGCCACCAAGATGATAGTTTTTCTTCAGGCCTTCTTGAATATCCTCAGTACACACGTCCCTATGATTATCGAGGCATGGTTGTCCCAGATGTTCTGATGAGCGGGCACCATGAAAAGATTCGTCAGTGGCGATTGTATGAGAGTTTGAAGAAAACCTATGAACGCAGACCGGATTTGCTTGAACATTATCAACTGACAGCAGAAGAAGAAAAAATGCTGGCAGAAATTAAAGAAAACAAAGAATAAAGGAGAAACCTATGCAAGTAATCAAACGTGATGGAGAAATTGCTGAATTTAATCCAGACAAGATTTACCAAGCTATCTTAAAAGCAGCCCAGACTGTCTATGTATTGACAGATGATTTGCGTCAAAACCTTGCACAAGTCACTAAGAAAGTGGTTTTGGATTTGGAAGAAGCCAAGGTGGAACGTGCTACCATCAGCATGATTCAGTCTATGGTTGAACATCGTTTACTGGGTGCAGGTTACATTACCATTGCAGAACACTACATTTCCTATCGTCTACAACGTGACTTGGAAAGAAGTGGTTATGGAGATCATATCGCAGTTCATTTACATTTTGAACAAATTCGCTAAGAAAAAAGAGTGGGATGAAGCAACTACATCTCACTCTTTCTTAAATCTATTTTTTTGAGCTGTTTGGACGGTCGAAGGGACGAATCGAAGGCGTTGAATATCGCTTATGCGGATAATACGGGTCACATTTTTAGCAAAATTTTTCACGATAATTTGCTGGCGTTGCTGATCGTATTTGATGATGTCACCTGTAAAGCTTGTCTCAGACAAGATAAGGTGAACAGCAGTTTGTTTCTGGATAGCCTCTTCAATAGTGGATGTAAGGGAGTTGGTTTCAGTCTGGTCTGGTTCTTCATGCCCATTTAAAAAGTCATGTATTTTATCTAGAACTTGCTGGAATTTATGTCTCATAGTGGCCTCCCTTCTTTTATATCAATATTATATAAAATTTTCCTAAAATCTACAAGATTTTACGAATAATCAAATGAAAGCTAAAAAAGGAGAAGAAAATGGCAGAATTTACATTTAAAATCGAAGAGCACTTGTTGACTCTTTCTGAAAACGAAAAAGGTTGGACCAAGGAAATCAACCGTGTGAGCTTTAATGGTGCCCCTGCAAAGTTTGATATTCGTGCTTGGAGCCCAGACCACACTAAGATGGGCAAAGGAATTACTCTCTCCAATGAAGAATTTCAAACGATGGTGGATGCCTTTAAAGGCAATTAAGTTTTCAAAATAAAAGAAAAGGATACTGAGTCATGATAACTCGATATCCTTTTTTAGTTAGCAAAGTAAGCTTGATTTTTAAGGCGTTGAAGTAATGGACGGCTAATAAAACTAATAGCAATAATTTTACCAAGGTCTGGAATGATAAAGGGAATGACCCCCACAATAAGAGCTTTTTCAAATGCCATTCCAGCAAGAAAATGTAAGCTGAGAATCCCGCCGACAAAGACAAGGGCATCACCCAAGAGGTTTGCAAGAAAAATCTTGACAACACTACTCTTGCTGTTGGTTAGAGAGGATGTAAGTCCAGAATAAACAAGATAAAACCAAAGATAGCCTGCAGTAGGGCCAACTAAAGCCTGAAAACCAGCTCCACCTCCTGCAAAAACAGGAAGACCGATAGCACCTAGAAGAAGATAGAGTCCAACAGAAAGTACAGCCTCTCTCGGTCTAAAGACAGTAGCAATCAAGCCGATTGCAAAGTTTTGCAGAGTGAAGGGAACCGGTCCAATTGGAAGACTGATTTGTGCCAAAACAGCAATGAGAGCAGCTCCAATAGCAGGGATAGCATAAATATGAGCTTTTTTCAAAATAGTTAACCTCGTTTCTGATGTATAGTAACTATTATACTCGTAGAGTAATTATTGTCAACCAATTTTTTAAAACAAGGTAACAAAAACTGTAACGGCCGATTTTGCTTACTGGTTAAGTTGGATAATTGTTTTGTTGATTCGAAAACATCAAAAAAGAAGCAGACACATTTGTATCAGCTTCTTTTGTTTCGATTAACGCATAGTTACAAATTCTTCAGATGCAGTTGGGTGAATCGCCACAGTTGCATCAAAGTCTGCCTTGGTTGCTCCCATTTTGATAGCAACAGCAAATCCTTGAATCATTTCATCAACACCGTAGCCAATTCCATGAAGTCCGACAACTTTTTCTTCTGAACCAGCTGTGATCAATTTGAAACGTGTTTCTTGACGGTTGTAAGTGCAAGCAGAGTACATAGACGTAAAGCTTGATTTGTAAACCTTGATTTGGTCTTGTCCGTATTCTTTAATAGCTTGCTCTTCTGTCAATCCAACAGTTCCGATAGCAGGGTGTGAAAAGACAACAGTTGGAATAGTTGAGTAGTCCATTTTTGCAGTTGTTTTTCCGTTAAAGAGACGTTCAGATAGGGTACGCCCAGCCTTGATAGCTACTGGAGTCAGTTCTTTCTCGCCCGTTACGTCACCTAGAGCGTAGATTCCCTCAACAACAGTATTTTGGTATTCATCCACTTGAATAAAGCCACGTTCGTTCAGAGTCACTCCAGCTTTTTCAAGTTGCAACCCTTTAACGTTTGGACGGCGACCAGTAGCCCAGATAACTTGGCTAGCTGTGTGACTAGTTCCGTCTTCGAAATGAATGGTAATGCCTTCAGCAGTTTTTTCTAACTTAGCAGGGACTTTGTGAGTATGAAGTGGCAAGTTTGTTCTTTCCATTTCCTTGACCAAACCTTCAACGATGTAAGAATCAAAACCACGTAAAGGACGATCGCGGCGAACAAAGAGATCTGTCTTGACACCAAAGGTGTGAAGTACGCCAGCCAATTCAACGGCAATATAACCAGCGCCTAGAATTGCAACTGACTCTGGCAATTCTTCCCAGGCAAATACATCATCAGAAGAGCCACCTAGTTCAGCACCAGGAATATTTGGAATACTTGGATGGGCACCAGTAGCAATCACGATATGTTTAGCACGAATCAGTTCACCATTTACACTGACAGTATGAGAATCTACAAATTCAGCATGACCTTCAATCAAGTCTACACCGTTGCGTTTAAAACTCCCATCATAAGAAGAACGAGCGCGATCAATGTAGGCTTCACGATTGCGACGTAGGGTTGCAAAGTCAAAGTTAAGATCAGTAGTCTTAAAGCCGTAGTCTTCTCCAAATTGATGGAAAGTCTCAGCGATTTGTGCCCCGTACCACATGATTTTTTTAGGAACACAACCTACGTTGACGCAGGTTCCACCTAGTTTCTTTTCCTCAATAACGGCTGCTTTAGCTCCGTGTTCACCAGCACGGTTCATGGTAGCAATTCCTCCACTACCTCCACCGATAGCAATGATATCGTATTCTCTCATTGAAAACTCCTTTATACTCTTTGAAATAGTAGAGTGTCATTTTTTGATAGTCATATTCTATCTTTTTTTTTATCTGATTGCAAAAATCTGCTACGTTTAAAAAAATTAAAGAAAAGGCTTGCAAAAAGGAAAAATAAAGTGTATTATATAACTAGTACAATGGTAACAAAAATAGATTCCGAACAATAATCAAATCCTGAAATGTCATTATTTCGTTCTGAACGGTTATTGTTAATATTTGGTAGTTTTTGTATAATATTGTTAAGGACTTTAAATCAAAAAGGAGTTTCATTATGAAAAAGAATCGCAAAGCTAAAAAGTGGCAATTGTATGTAGCAATCGGTGCTGCCAGTGTAGTTGTATTAGGTGCTGGAGGGATTTTGCTCTTTAGACAACCATCTCAGACCGCTGTAAAAGATGAGCCTACTCATCTTGTTGTTGCCAAGGAAGGAAGTGTGGCATCCTCTGTTTTATTGTCAGGAACAGTAACGGCAAAAAATGAACAGTATGTTTATTTTGATGCTAGTAAGGGAGATTTAGATGAAATCCTTGTTTCTGTGGGTGATAAAGTCAGTGAAGGACAAGCTTTAGTAAAGTACAGTAGTTCAGAAGCACAGGCTGCCTATGATTCAGCTAGTCGAGCAGTAGCTAAGGCAGACCGTCATATCAACGAACTCAATCAAGCACGAAATGAAGCCACTTCAGCTCCCGCTCCACAGTTACCAGCACCAGCAGGAGGTGAAAGTACTGCAGCCCAAACTCAAGCTCCAGTCTCAGGCAATGCAGTGTCATCTATTGATGCACAGCTAGGTGATGCTCGTGATGCCCGTGCAGATGCAGCAGCGCAATTAAGCAAGGCTCAAAGTCAGTTGGATGCAATGACGGTTCTCAGTACCTTAGAGGGAACTGTGGTCGAAGTTAACCAAAATGTTTCTAAATCTCCAACAGGAGCTAGCCAAGTGGTCGTTCATGTTGTAAGTAATGAAAACTTGCAAGTTAAGGGGGAACTATCTGAATATAACCTTGCCAATTTATCTGTTGGACAAGAAGTAACCTTTACATCTAAAGTTTACCAGGATAAGAGCTGGACAGGTAAGATTAGCTATATCTCTGACTACCCTAAAAACAATGGCGAAGCAGCAAGTACAGCGGCTGCCGCAGCAGCTGGTAATTCTGGCTCTAAATATCCATATACCATTGATGTTACAAGTGAAATCGGTGACTTGAAACAAGGATTTTCTGTAAGTGTTGAGGTCAAGAATAAGAGTAAAGCTATTTTGGTTCCTTTAACAAGTGTTGTCATGGAAAATGATAAGAATTATGTCTGGGTACTTGACGAGCAGAAAAAGGCTAAGAAAGTGGAAGTTAGTTTGGGCAATGCTGATGCAGACAACCAAGAAATCACTTCAGGTCTGACAAATGGAGTTAAGGTCATCAGTAACCCAACGTCTTCTCTAGAGGAAGGAAAAGAGGTGAAAGCTGATGAAGCAACTAATTAGTCTAAAAAATATCTGCAGAAGCTACCGTAATGGTGACCAAGAACTGCAGGTTCTCAAAAATATCAACCTAGAAGTGAATGAGGGTGAATTTGTTGCCATCATGGGACCATCTGGTTCTGGTAAATCTACACTGATGAATACGATTGGCATGTTGGATACACCAACCAGCGGTGAGTATTATCTTGAAGGCCAAGAAGTAGCTGGACTTGGTGAAAAACAACTAGCCAAGGTCCGTAACCAACAAATCGGATTTGTCTTTCAGCAGTTCTTTCTTCTATCCAAACTCAATGCTCTACAAAATGTAGAATTGCCCTTGATTTACGCGGGAGTTTCGGCTTCAAAACGCCGCAAGTTAGCTGAGGAATATCTAGATAAGGTTGAATTGACTGAACGTAGCCACCATTTGCCTTCAGAATTATCTGGTGGTCAAAAGCAACGTGTAGCTATTGCGCGTGCCTTGGTAAACAATCCTTCTATTATTCTTGCTGACGAACCGACAGGAGCCTTGGATACTAAAACAGGTAACCAAATCATGCAATTATTAGTTGAACTGAATAATGAAGGAAAAACCATTATCATGGTAACGCATGAGCCTGAAATCGCAGCTTATGCCAAACGCCAGATTGTCATTCGAGATGGGGTCATTTCGTCTGATAGTGCACAGTTAGAAAAGGAGGAAAACTAAGATGCAGAATCTGAAATTTGCCTTTTCATCTATCATGGCCCACAAGATGCGCTCTTTTCTCACCATGATAGGGATTATCATTGGTGTTTCCTCAGTTGTTGTGATTATGGCTCTGGGGGATTCCATGTCTCGTCAGGTCAATAAAAACATGACCAAGTCACAGAAGAATATCCATGTCTTTTTCTCGCCTATTAAAAGTAAAGACGGTTCTTTTACCCAAAAGCAATCAGCTTTGACAGTTTCTGGGAAAGAAGAGGATGTTCCTGTGGAACCACCAAAACCACAAGAATCCTGGGTCAAGGAAGCGGCAAAACTGAAGGGTGTAGATAGTTACTATGTAACCAACTCAACCAATACCACCCTGGCTTATAAGGATAAAAAAGTGGAGCGTGCTAGCTTGACAGGTGGGAATATTACCTACATGAAGGCGGTTGAAAATGAAATTGTTGCAGGCCGTAGTCTTATAGCTCAGGATTATAAAGATGTGGCCAGTGTCATTTTACTAGACCAAGAACTTGCCAATAGTCTGTTTGGTTCAGCTCAAGAAGCTGTTAACCAGATTATAGATGTTGGTGGCTTTAGTTACCGTGTCATTGGTGTCTATACTAGCGATGAGGCCAAGACTGCCAAGACTTTTGGTATTGGTGGACTTCCGATTACGACTAATATTTCTCTTGCCAATAATTTCAATATGGATGAAATTTCTGATATTGTCTTCCGTGTCAATGATACCAGTTTGACACCGACGGTGGGACCAGAATTAGCTAGAAAATTGACCGAGATTGCTGGTCTTCAGCAAGGGGAGTATCAGGTGGCAGATGCGACTGCAGCCTTCCAAGAAGTACAACAACTGTTCGGCTTTATAACTACGATTATTAGTGCCATTGCGGGGATTTCCCTCTTTGTTGGTGGGACTGGTGTTATGAACATCATGCTGGTTTCTGTTACAGAGCGTACGCGTGAGATTGGTCTCCGTAAGGCTTTGGGAGCAACGCGTGCCAATATTTTAATTCAGTTTTTGATTGAATCTATGATTTTGACCTTGCTTGGTGGAGTCATTGGTCTAACCATTGCAACAGGCTTAACCGCTATAGCTGGTCTACTTTTACAAGGTTTGATTGCGGGTATAGAAGTGGGAGTATCAATCCCAGTTGCCCTATTTAGTCTTGCAGTTTCGGCTAGCGTGGGTATGATTTTTGGAGTTTTGCCAGCCAACAAGGCATCGAAACTTGATCCAATTGAAGCGCTTCGTTATGAATAAGATCAACAAGATGGACACTTGTCTATCTTGTTTTTGTATAGATTTCCCTATCGAAAATCCTTAAAAATGTGATATAATGAAGTGTTAGAAAAACAGGTTTCATTTGCCTGGAAAGGAAAAATTATGTCTGAAAAGAATTTTTATATTACAACGCCGATTTACTATCCATCTGGTAAACTTCATATCGGATCTGCCTACACAACCATCGCCTGTGATGTCCTAGCTCGTTACAAACGCCTGATGGGCTACGATGTCTTTTATTTGACAGGTCTTGACGAACATGGTCAGAAGATCCAGCAGAAAGCGGAAGAAGCTGGCATTACACCACAAGCCTATGTTGATGGAATGGCAGTTGGAGTTAAAGAACTCTGGCAATTACTAGATATCTCATACGATAAATTTATCCGTACAACTGATGACTACCATGAAAAAGTGGTAGCGCAAGTTTTTGAACGCTTGCTTGCTCAAGATGACATCTATTTGGGTGAATATTCTGGTTGGTACTCAGTTTCAGATGAGGAATTCTTTACAGAAAGCCAGCTTGCAGAAGTATTCCGTGATGAAGCTGGAAATGTAACTGGTGGTATTGCTCCATCAGGTCACGAAGTGGAATGGGTTTCTGAAGAATCATACTTCCTTCGCCTCAGCAAATACCAAGATCGTTTGGTAGACTTTTTCAAAGCCCATCCTGACTTTATCACTCCAGATGGTCGCCTTAATGAAATGCTTCGCAACTTCATCGAGCCAGGTTTGGAAGACTTGGCGGTTTCTCGTACAACCTTTACATGGGGAGTGCCTGTCCCATCAAATCCTAAACACGTTGTCTACGTTTGGATTGATGCCCTTCTTAATTATGCGACAGCACTTGGCTACGGTCAAGATGAGCACGGTAACTTTGATAAGTTCTGGAATGGAACAGTCTTCCACATGGTAGGAAAAGATATCCTTCGATTCCACTCGATTTACTGGCCAATCCTTCTTATGATGTTGGATATCAAATTGCCAGATCGTTTGATTGCTCACGGTTGGTTCGTCATGAAAGACGGCAAAATGTCTAAATCTAAAGGGAATGTCGTTTACCCTGAAATGTTGGTAGAGCGTTATGGACTAGATCCACTTCGTTACTATCTCATGCGTAGCCTTCCAGTTGGTTCAGACGGAACCTTCACTCCTGAAGACTATGTAGGCCGTATCAACTACGAATTGGCCAATGACCTTGGAAACCTCCTCAACCGTACGGTTTCTATGATTAACAAGTACTTTGATGGACAAATTCCAGCCTATGTAGAGGGCGTGACAGAGTTTGATCATGCTCTTGCTGAGGTTGCAGAACAATCAATCGCAGACTACCATACACACATGGAAGCAGTTGACTACCCACGTGCTCTTGAAGCAGTCTGGACTCTGATCTCTCGTACCAATAAATACATCGATGAGACCGCACCATGGGTCTTGGCCAAGGATGAAGCTCTTCGTGATCAATTGGCAAGTGTCATGAGCCACTTGGCAGCCAGCCTTCGCGTCGTAGCACACTTGATTGAGCCATTTATGATGGAAACCAGTCGTGCAGTTTTGACTCAACTTGGTTTAGCAGAAGTTGCTAGCCTTGAAAATTTGAGCTTGGCTGACTTCCCAGCAGATGTGACTGTAGTTGCCAAAGGAACACCAATCTTTCCACGTCTCGATATGGAAGAAGAAATCGCCTATATCAAGGAACAAATGGAAGGCAACAAGCCAGCTGTCGAAAAAGAGTGGAACCCAGACGAAGTTGAACTCAAACTAAACAAGGAAGAAATCAAGTTTGAAGACTTTGACAAGGTCGAAATCCGTGTCGCAGAAGTCAAAGAAGTGTCTAAAGTAGAAGGTTCAGATAAGTTGCTTCAATTCCGCTTGGATGCTGGTGATGGTGAAGATCGTCAAATCCTCTCAGGAATTGCAAAATACTATCCAAATGAACAAGAATTGGTCGGCAAGAAAGTTCAAATCGTTGCCAATCTCAAACCTCGTAAGATGATGAAGAAATATGTCAGTCAAGGTATGATCCTATCAGCTGAACATGATGGAAAATTAACCCTTCTCACAGTTGACTCAGCTGTACCGAATGGAAGTGTGATTGGGTAAAAGTATACAGGACTAGTTCATGCTAGTTCTGTTTTTTATTTAACTATTATGCTTTACAAACTAGTGTGAAAGTGGTATATTATAGATGAAGTCACTAGTAGGTATTACCAAATAGATTAGAAGGGAGAAGGGATGAAAGAAACTCAACTATTAAAAGGTGTTCTTGAAGGTTGTGTCTTGGATATGATTGGTCAAAAAGAGCGATATGGTTATGAGTTGGTTCAGACTTTGCGAGAGGCTGGATTTGATACTATCGTTCCAGGAACTATTTATCCTTTGTTGCAAAAGTTAGAAAAAAATCAATGGATAAGAGGCGACATGCGCCCGTCGCCAGATGGTCCAGATCGGAAGTATTTTTCATTAACTAAAGAAGGAGAAGAGCGTGTCTCGGTCTTCTGGCAACAATGGGATGATTTGAGTCAAAAAGTAGAAGGAATTAAGAATGGGGGTTAAACCATGAAAAAAATGAAGTATTACGAAGAAATAAGCGCTTTGTTACATGAATTCTCTGAGGAGAATCGGCAATATTTTGAGGAACTGTGGGATAGTTTTAATCTTGCTGGATTTCTCTATGATGAGGACTATCTTAGAGAGCAGGTCTATTTGATGATGCTAGATTTCTCAGAAGCAGAACGAGATGGCATGAGTGCAGAGGATTATTTAGGTAAGAATCCTAAAAAAATAATGAAAGAGATGCTTAAGGAAGCACCACGTAGTTCTATCAAGGAGTCCCTTTTGACACCAATTCTTGTCCTAGTGGTATTACGTTACTATCAACTAATAAGCGATTTTTCTAAAGGTCCTCTCTTAACAGTCAATTTGCTCACATTTTTAGGGCAACTTCTTCTTTTTCTAGTCGGATTTGGGCTTGTGGCTACAATCTTACGTTGGGGCTTAGTCCAAGATTCTCCTAAAATGAAAATTGGCACCTATATTGTCGTTGGGGTTCTTGTTCTGCTAGTTGTTCTGGGATATGTAGGAATGGCAAGCTTCATACAAGAAGGAGCCTTTTATCTTCCTGCTCCATGGGATAGTTTATCTGTCTTTACAATTTCGCTGGTCATCAGTATTTGGAATTGGAAAGAAGATTTTTTTCGTCCCTTTAACAGTATGATTGTTGCCCATCTTATTGTAGGTTCTCTGCTCCGTTACTATGAGTGGATGGGAATTTCAAATGTTTTTCTTACAAAGATTATTCCTTTAGCTGTTCTCTTTATTGGTATCTTTCTCTTTTTCCGTGGGTTTAAGAAGATAAAATGGAGTGAAATATAGTCAAAAAGCCGTTGCAAAGCGGTTTTTTGTTATAATTAAATGAAGAATGTAGAATCAAAGGAGAAAAATTTGATGAGATACATAACTCTTGGTCAAGATGACAAAGAATTATCAGAAATTGTTCTTGGAATGATGAGAATAAAAGATAAGTCTGTAAAAGAAGTTGAAGAGCTTGTAGAAACAGCACTGTCTGTTGGAATCAATGCTTTTGACTTGGCTGATATTTATGGTCGTGGTCGTTGTGAAGAACTGTTAGGCCTTGTCTTAAAAAATCGTCCAGATTTAAGAGAAAAGATGTGGATTCAGTCAAAATGTGGAATTCGCATTGAAGAATTTACCTATTTTGATTTTTCTAAGGACTATATCATAAAATCAGTAGACGGTATTTTGCAAAGATTGAAGATTGATCATCTAGATAGCTTGCTTCTTCATCGACCAGATGCTTTGATGGAATCTGACCAAGTAGCAGAAGCCTTTGATCTCCTTTATAAACAAGGTAAGGTTCGAGATTTTGGAGTTTCTAATCAAAATCCTATGATGATGGAGTTGTTAAAAAAAGATGTCAAGCAGCCGTTAGCTGTTAATCAGCTACAATTGAGTGCGGCTTTTACACCAGGATTCGGATCAGGTTTTCATGTTAATATGGAAGATAATCAAGCAGCTATGCGAGATGGCAGCATTTTTGAATATTGCAAATTACACGATGTGGTCATTCAAGCATGGTCTGTCTTACAATTCGGGTATTTTAAAGGGAATTTTGTTGGAAATGAGAAATTTCAAGCTTTAAATCAAGTACTTGATCGTTTAGCTATTAAATATGGAGTAACCTCTTCAACTATTGCCATTTCTTGGATATTGCGTTATCCAGCAAAAATGCAGGCAGTCGTAGGTACAACAAATCCTAAGCACTTGAGAGAAGTTAGCCAAGCGGGAAACTTTAGCTTAACAAGAAAAGAATGGTATGAAATTTATCTTGCAGCAGGGAATAATTTGCCGTAAGTAGAAGCAGATGTAAATAAATCACAGTCAAAAAGCCGTTGCAAAGCGGTTTTTTTGTTATAATGAAGGAAAGAATGTTAGAAATTAAAGGAGAAAACCATGACATTTGAAGAAATGCTGCCTGGATTAAAGGCTAAGAAAAAATATGTTCGTACTGGCTGGGGAGGTGCTGAAAACTATGTCCAACTCTTTGATATGATTGAACAAAACGGGGTTGCACTTGAAGTGACGCCCTACTTTCTAATCAACGTGTCTGGAGAAGGAGAAGGTTTTTCCATGTGGAGCCCGACACCTTGTGATGTTTTGGCGACGGATTGGGTAGAAGTGCATGACTAAACGTGTACTCATTACAGGAGTTAGTTCAGGTATCGGACTAGCTCAGGCTCGACTCTTTTTAGAGAATGACTATCAAGTTTACGGAGTGGACCAAGGAGAAAATCCATTCCTACAGGGTGATTTCCACTTTTTACAGAGAGATTTGACCTTGGACTTAGAGCCTATTTTTGACTGGTGTTCTCAGGTGGATGTTTTGTGCAATACTGCTGGAGTTTTGGATGATTACAAACCACTTTTGGAACAGACAGCGCAGGAAATTCAAGAAATTTTTGAAATTAATTATATGACTCCTGTTGAGTTGACTCGCTATTATTTGACACAAATGTTGGAAAATAAAAAGGGAATCATCATCAACATGTGCTCTATAGCTTCTAGTCTAGCAGGTGGAGGTGGTCACGCCTATACTTCATCTAAGCATGCTTTGGCAGGTTTCACCAAGCAATTGGCTTTAGACTATGCTGAAGCTGGAATTCAGGTCTTTGGTATCGCTCCAGGTGCTGTCAAGACAGCTATGACCGCTGCGGATTTTGAGCCAGGTGGCCTAGCAGACTGGGTAGCTAGTGAAACACCAATCAAGCGCTGGATTGAACCAGAGGAAGTGGCAGAAGTTAGTATCTTTTTGGCCAGTGGAAAGGCATCTGCCATGCAGGGACAAATTCTGACAATAGATGGTGGTTGGTCTTTGAAGTAGTAGTGATTGGACGGAAATCAAAAACCACAGAAGAGAGTGCATCTCCAGAAGTTTTGAAAGTCAAAGCAGAATTATTAGGATTTCCAGAATTGGACAAGACCTCTTACATGAATTGGAAGGTACAGTATGCAAAATCAACTTGCTCTTAGTGGAGAAAAAATTCTTGAAAAAGTTCATCCTCAAGTATTTCACCACATTGGAATGATTCGTGGGGAATACTTGTTCAGAGAACTAAACCAAAACATACTATTACCAAGTTGCCAGGAATTTGTAAAAGATTATCTAGCGACTATCTGCTCCCTGTACTCAGATGAGAAGATCTGGTATCGTTTTTCTGAATTAACGAATACAGAAGCCAATTGTTTAGAGGGAACTAAAGAGTATTTTGATGAAAATCATCCCTTGTTTGGTTATAGAGGAACTAGGCGTTTACTGGCGTGTTTGGATGAATTTCAGGCTGAGGCAAATGTCGTTACAAAAGTTTATCAGACCAATCCCAATCTGTCTGTTATTTTTCCTTTTGTCAATGATGCTAAGCAGTTAAAGCAAGCTATTACAGTATTGCGTCAGCAGGGTTTTACTGGGAAAATTGCCACGATGATTGAATTACCATCAGCATATTTTGACTTAGACAGCATACTGGAAGTTGGTATTTCAAAGATTGTAGTTGGAATGAATGATTTGACTTCTTTTGTTTTTGCGACTGTGAGAAACAGTCAATGGCATGATATGGAAAGTCCCATTATGTTAGATATGCTAAGACAGATGCAGGATAAAGCAAGGATTAAAAATATTGACTTTGCTGTAGCAGGCTATCTGAATACTTCTTTCATACAAAAAATGAATCAGATGGGTATCGAATGCATTCTCCACTATAGTTCTATTCCAGAGATTTTTAATTTAGAGATTGACCATCCAGATCATCTTAAACACATAAAAGAAGAAAGTAAAAAATTACAGAGGAGCACCTATGACATCGCAAGAAATGTGGAATGCATACAAGAAAATTAACCCCTCTATAGGAGATGAAATCGATGCCTGGGCTTTTGGAGTGGAAGCAGATCTCTTGGCAGATTTGGTACTGAGAGGCGAAAAGACAGCAACGGCTTCAGCATACGACCTCTACGCACTAGAAGACGAATCCCTTCCACAAGAAGGAACTTTTGATGTCATTTTAGACAGTCAAAATCAGGCTGTCTGTATTGTTGAAATTACAAAGGTTTCTGTCCAGCCCTTCAATCAAGTTTCTGCTCAACATGCCTTTAAGGAAGGGGAAGGTGACAAATCCCTAGCCTATTGGCGTCGGGTTCATGAGGATTGTTTCGCTGAGTGGCTGCGTGAGGCAGGACTAACTTTTACGCCTGACAGTAAGGTTGTTTTAGAAGAATTTCGCAAGGTCTACCCACTGTAGACTGTAGAAGGAAGAAAGTTTTGGAAATCGCTGTCCAATCCTTTTTTCTTAAGCAAAACATGATATAATAAGTTTGTTTGAAGAAGAGCTCTAGCTCTTAAACTTAGATAGGAGAAAACTATGCAAGCAGTTGAACATTTTATTAAGCAATTTGTTCCTGAACATTATGATTTATTTTTAGACTTGAGTCGTGAGACCAAGACTTTTTCAGGGAAAGTGACTATCACTGGTCAAGCACAGAGTGACCGTATTTCCCTTCACCAAAAAGACTTGGAAGTCGCCTCCGTAGAAGTTGCAGGGGCAGCTCGTCCATTCACAGTCGATAATGAAAACGAAGCTCTTCGTATCGAACTTGCTGAGGCAGGTCAAGTTGAAGTGGTTATCGCTTTTTCAGGTAAAATCACAGACAACATGACAGGGATTTACCCTTCATATTACACAGTTGATGGAGTGAAGAAGGAGGTCTTGTCTACTCAATTCGAGAGCCATTTTGCCCGCGAAGCCTTCCCATGTGTGGATGAGCCAGAAGCCAAAGCGACTTTTGATCTTGCTCTACGTTTTGATCAAGCAGAAGGTGAATTGGCCTTGTCTAACATGCCAGAAATCGAAGTTGAAAACCGTAAGGAAACAGGTATCTGGAAGTTTGAGACAACACCTCGCATGTCTTCTTACTTGTTAGCCTTTGTCGCCGGTGATTTGCAGGGTGTGACAGCTAAAACTAAAAACGGTACCCTTGTAGGTGTTTACTCAACCAAAGCTCACCCACTTTCTAACCTTGATTTCTCTTTGGATATCGCCGTTCGCTCTATCGAGTTTTACGAAGATTACTACGGAGTCAAGTACCCTATTCCTCAATCTCTCCACATCGCCCTTCCTGACTTCTCAGCTGGTGCTATGGAAAACTGGGGTCTTGTGACCTACCGTGAAGTTTACTTGGTTGTGGATGAGAACTCAACATTTGCTAGCCGTCAACAGGTTGCTCTTGTCGTTGCCCATGAATTGGCTCACCAATGGTTTGGTAACCTCGTAACGATGAAATGGTGGGATGACCTTTGGCTCAATGAAAGTTTCGCCAATATGATGGAATACGTCTGTGTGGATGCTATTGAACCAAGCTGGAATATCTTTGAAGATTTCCAAACAGGTGGTGTTCCGTCTGCCTTGAAACGTGATGCTACTGATGGCGTTCAGTCTGTTCACGTCGAAGTTAAACACCCAGATGAAATCAATACGCTCTTTGACGGAGCTATCGTCTATGCCAAAGGAAGTCGCCTCATGCACATGCTTCGTCGTTGGCTAGGTGATGCCGATTTTGCCAAAGGTTTGCATGCCTACTTTGAAAAACATCAATACAGCAATACAATTGGTCGTGACCTTTGGAATGCTCTTGGTCAAGCGTCTGTACGTGATGTCGCAGCCTTTATGGATTCTTGGTTGGAACAACCGGGTTATCCAGTTCTCACTGTCAAAGTTGAAAATGATGTCTTGAAGATTTCACAAAAACAATTCTTCATCGGTGAGCACGAAGATAAGAACCGTCTCTGGGTTGTGCCACTAAACAGCAACTGGAAAGGCTTGCCTGATACACTTGAAACTGAAAGCATCGAAATTCCAGGCTACGCAGCCCTTCTTGCTGAAAACAAAACAGCCCTTCATCTCAACACTGAAAATACAGCCCACTATATTACAGACTATCAAGGAAACTTATTAGAAGCTGTTCTTGCCGATCTAGTTGAACTTGATAACACAAGCAAACTGCAGATCGTTCAAGAACGTCGTTTGCTTGCTGAAGCAGGACACATTTCTTATGCTGACTTGCTCCCAGTCCTTGATAAACTTGCCAAGGAAGAGTCTTACCTTGTCGTTTCAGCTGTTTCTCAAGTAATTTCTGCTCTTGAGCGCTTTATCGATGAAGGTACAGAAGCTGAAAGAGCCTTCAAAGAATTGGTTGCTAAATTGGCTCGTCATAATTATGACCGTCTTGGTTTTGAAGCTAAAGATGGTGAATCAGATGAGGATGAGTTGGTTCGTCAGTTGTCTGTTTCTATGATGATTCGCTCAAATGATGCAGAAGCTAGTCAAGTCGCTAGCCAAATCTTCGCGGCTCACAAGGAGAATCTTGCAGGACTTCCAGCAGCAATCCGTTCACAAGTTCTGATCAATGAGATGAAACATCATGAGACTAAAGACTTGTTAGCACTTTATCTTGATACTTATACGCACGCAACAGATGCTGTCTTTAAACGTCAGTTGGCAGCAGCTCTTGCATACAGTACAGATGCGGATAATATCCAAAACTTGATTACTTCTTGGAAGGACAAATTTGTGGTTAAACCACAGGACTTGTCTGCTTGGTACTTCCAGTTCTTAAGCCATCAGGCAACTCAGGAAACAGCATGGTCTTGGGCTCGTGAAAATTGGGCTTGGATTAAGGCAGCTCTTGGTGGAGATATGAGCTTTGATAGCTTTGTTATCCTTCCTGCTCACGTATTTAAGACTCAGCAACGCTTGGCAGAGTACAAGGAATTCTTTGAACCGCAACTTTCTGACCTTGCTCTTAGCCGTAATATCGGTATGGGAATCAAGGAAATTGCAGCGCGTGTTGACTTGATTAACCGTGAAAAAACTGCAGTGGAAGCAGTCGTTCTTCAATACGGAAACGCATAAATAAGCCTAAAATAAAAAGAAAACTCAGCTATCTCATGTAAAATGTAGAGAGTTGAGTTTTTTTTAAGGCAAATTTGGTATAATGGTTTTAATAAGGAGGAGTTTCTCATGATAAAAATCTTATTAGTTGAGGATGACCTAGGCCTGTCAAATTCAGTATTTGACTTTTTAGACGATTTTGCCGATGTCATGCAGGTATTTGATGGTGAAGAAGGTCTCTACGAAGCTGAAAGTGGCGTCTATGACTTGATTTTGCTCGATTTAATGTTACCTGAAAAAAATGGCTTTCAAGTCTTGAAAGAATTGCGTGAAAAAGGAATTACGACACCAGTTCTGATCATGACTGCCAAGGAAAGTTTGGATGACAAGGGACATGGATTTGAATTGGGAGCGGATGACTATCTGACCAAACCTTTCTACTTAGAAGAACTCAAAATGCGGATTCAAGCGCTTCTCAAACGTTCAGGCAAGTTTAATGAAAACACCTTGACTTATGGAAATATTGTGGTTAATTTGTCAACCAATACCGTTAAAGTCGAAGATACTCCTGTCGAATTGCTGGGGAAAGAGTTCGATTTACTGGTTTATTTCCTTCAAAATCAAAATGTTATTTTGCCTAAGACTCAGATTTTTGATCGTCTATGGGGATTTGATAGTGATACCACGATTTCGGTTGTCGAAGTCTATGTTTCAAAAGTTCGTAAGAAATTAAAAGGAACCACTTTTGCAGAGAATTTGCAAACCTTGCGCAGTGTTGGGTATATTTTAAAAGATGTTCAGTAAACTAAAAAAAACATGGTATGCGGATGACTTTAGTTACTTTATTCGTAACTTTGGTGTCTTCACTCTGATTTTCTCCACCATGACCTTGATTATTTTACAGGTCATGCACTCGAGTCTCTATACTTCGGTGGATGATACGCTCCATGGTTTGAGTAACAATCCTCAGGCAGTTATTCAGCTTGCTGTAAATAGGGCAACAGAAGAGATTAAAGATTTAGAGAATGCTGCCACAGATACTAGCAAGGCTGAGGTAAAACCCAATGTCAGTTCCAATACAGAGGTTATTCTTTTTGATAAGAATTTTACCCAACTTCTTTCTGGAAATCGATTTTTGGGATTGGATAAGATTAAGTTAGAAAAGAAAGAACTAGGTCATATCTATCAGATTCAGGTTTTTAATAGCTATGGACAGGAAGAAATCTATCGCATGATTTTGATGGAAACGAATATTAGTTCGGTTTCAACCAATATCAAGTATGCTGCTGTCTTGATAAATACCAGTCAGTTGGAGCAGGCCAGTCAAAAGCATGAGCAATTGATTGTGGTTGTAATGGCAAGTTTCTGGATTCTGTCTTTGCTTGCCAGTCTCTATCTAGCTAGGGTCAGTGTTCGTCCTCTGCTTGAGAGCATGCAGAAGCAACAGTCCTTTGTGGAAAATGCCAGTCATGAGTTACGAACCCCACTTGCAGTTTTGCAAAATCGTTTAGAGACCCTTTTCCGTAAGCCAGAAGCTACCATTATGGATGTGAGCGAAAGTATTGCTTCGAGTTTGGAAGAAGTTCGAAACATGAGGTTTTTGACGACAAACTTGTTGAATTTAGCTCGGAGAGATGATGGGATTAAGCCGGAACTTGCAGAAGTTCCAACCAGTTTTTTCAATACGACTTTCACAAACTATGAGATGATTGCTTCGGAAAATGATCGTGTCTTCCGTTTTGAAAATCGGATCCATCGAACGATTGTCACAGATCAACTTCTTTTGAAACAACTGATGACCATCTTATTTGATAATGCTATCAAATATACTGAGGAGGATGGTGAAATTGATTTTATGATTTCAGCGACTGATCGTAATCTTTATTTGCTAGTTTCCGACAATGGAGTCGGTATTTCAGCAGAAGATAAGAAGAAAATTTTTGACCGTTTTTATCGAGTGGACAAGGCTAGAACCCGTCAAAAAGGTGGTTTTGGTTTAGGGTTATCTCTGGCCAAGCAAATTGTAGATGCCTTAAAAGGAACCATTACTGTTAAAGATAATAAACCAAAGGGAACAATCTTTGAAGTGAAGATTGCCATCCACACACCATCTAAAAAGAAAAAATAAAAATATCGCTCCAGACGGGGCGATATTTTGGATTTATCTTCTACGTTTTCGTTTGATAATAGATCGTTGAATTTTTAAAACAAGTAAGCTGGATCCGATTGCTGCGGCAAATGCAAGAGCAGGCGATAATTTTAATGCTAAAAAGATAAAACTAAAGATAGCAATACAGATGCAAAAAACAGCGATATTAACAAAAAATAGGATTTCCTTGAGATTGGCATCAGATTGCGCTTCAGGTGTATAATCTTGATAGCGAGGAACCTGCTGGCTTAATTCTTCTTGATAATCTACCTCATAGGATTGTAATTTTCTTACGGGCATTATTCTCTCCTTAACAGTACATACCTATTTTATCATTTTTTCAGCAGAGAATTATTACAGAAAGGTTACAATAAGAATAAAGTCCCTTTTCATTTTTAAAGAATGGCTGATTTTCCAGAAATATGGTATAATTTTTCTTATGGAAAAGATTATCATTACAGCAACTGCTGAAAGTATTGAACAAGTTAAACAACTGCTCGAAGCTGGCGTAGACCGTATCTATGTCGGTGAGAAAGATTTTGGCCTTCGTCTGCCAACGACCTTTAGTTATGACCAATTGCGTGAAATCGCTAAGTTGGTTCATGATGCTGGTAAGGAATTGATCGTTGCGGTTAATGCTCTCATGCACCAAGACATGATGGATCGTATCAAGCCATTCCTTGATTTCTTGGAAGAAATTAAGACAGACTACATTACGATTGGGGATGCAGGTGTCTTTTACGTAGTCAACCGTGATGGCTATTCTTTCAAGACTATCTACGACGCTTCAACTATGGTGACAAGCAGTCGTCAGATTAACTTCTGGGGACAAAAGGCTGGCGCATCTGAGGCTGTTTTGGCGCGTGAAATTCCATCAGCTGAACTCTTCAAAATGCCAGAGATTTTGGAAATTCCTGCTGAAGTGTTGGTTTACGGAGCTAGCGTCATCCACCATTCTAAACGTCCGCTCTTGCAAAACTACTATAACTTTACGCATATCGATGATGAAAAGACGCGTAAGCGTGACCTCTTCTTGGCTGAGCCAAGTGACCCAGAGAGCCATTATTCCATTTTTGAAGACAATCATGGTACCCACATCTTTGCCAACAATGACCTTGATTTGATGACTAAATTGACAGAATTGGTGGAGCATGGTTTCACTCACTGGAAACTAGAAGGGCTCTACACTCCAGGTCAGAACTTTGTTGAGATTGCAAAACTCTTTATCCAAGCGCGTAGCTTGATCCAAGAGGGCAGCTTTAGCCATGACCAAGCTTTCTTGCTGGATGAGGAAGTACGCAAGTTACACCCTAAAAATCGATTCCTTGATACAGGATTCTATGATTACGATCCTGATATGGTCAAATAAAGTAAATGGATAGTTGAGAGAAGGAAGGTGCAAACGTTTCTTCTCTCAATTTTTTCTTATTCTCCAATATTTTCAAAGAATTAGTAGGCTAGGATGCTCTATTTGATGGAATTTTTAAGACAAGTATTGTTCTTGAGTTTGAAAATTATCCCATGTTTGCAGGTGCCAAATGGCCCTTTTTTTGGTATAATTTTTTATAATGAAAACGATTGGTAATCGCTATGTTGTGGTTGATTTAGAGGCAACTAGCACAGGTAGTAAGGCTAAAATTATCCAAGTGGGAATTGTGGTGATTGAGGATGGAAAAATCGTCGATGAGTATACGACGGATGTCAATCCACACGAACCTCTGGATGTTCATATTAAAGAATTGACAGGGCTAACTGACCAACGTCTGGCGCAAGCACCTGATTTTTCGCAAGTTGCTAGAAAAATCTTTGACTTGGTGGAGGCTGGAATTTTTGTAGCCCATAATGTTCAGTTTGATGCCAATCTCTTGGCGGAAAATTTATTTTTTGAAGGCTATGAACTAAGAAATCCTCGTGTTGACACGGTCGAATTGGCTCAGGTCTTTTTCCCTAAACTGGAAAAATATAGTTTGCCGATATTGTGTCGAGAATTAGGAATTCCTCTAAAACATGCTCACACAGCCCTTTCAGATGCCCAAGCCACTGCGGAATTACTCCTTTTTCTACGGGAAAAGATGGCCCAGCTTCCTAAAGGTCTCTTGGAACGCTTGCTGGAAATGACTGATGCCCTCCTATACGAGTCCTACCTGGTTATTGAAGAAATTTATCGCAGCCAATCTATCCTGAGTTCTCCAGACTTGGTCGAAGTTCAAGGACTGTATTTCAAGAAAAATGCAGCTCTCCTAAAGCCACGAAAACTATCTCAAGATTTTTCTAAAAATATTTCTCTATTGAATCTTGAAGTGAGGGAGGAGCAAGAAAATTTTGCTAAAGAAGTCGTCTTTCTATTGAAAAATGAGTCTGTCTCTCTGATTCAAGCGTCGACAGGGATTGGGAAAACCTATGGCTACCTCTTACCTGCTTTATCTCAAGTGAAAGAGCGTCAAATTGTTCTTAGTGTTCCAACAAAGATTCTTCAAAATCAAATCATGGAAGAAGAAGGTAAACGTCTCAAGGAAGTGTTCCATATAGATATTCATAGTTTAAAGGGGCCACAAAATTATCTGAAGCTGGATGCCTTTTATCGTTCCTTGCAGGAAAATGGTGAAAATCGCTTATTTAGACGCTTTAAGATGCAACTCTTGGTCTGGCTGACAGAGACAGAAACAGGAGATCTGGATGAAATCGGGCAACTTTACCGTTACCAACATTTTCTAAGAGACCTTCGTCATGATGGGAATTTATCATCCCAGAGCTTATTTGTGACGGAAGATTTCTGGAAACGTAGTCAAGAAAGAGCACAAACATGCAAGCTTTTAGTGACCAATCATGCCTATCTTGTAACCAGATTGGAAGATAATCCTGAATTTGTCAGTGATCGTTTACTGATTATTGATGAAGTCCAAAAAGTTTTGTTGGCCCTAGAAAATCTGCTTCAAGAGACCCATGATATCCAGTCTATTATCGATTTGCTTGATAAGGCTTTACTGGAGGAGCAAAATAAGGTCCAGCAACGAATACTAGAAAGTATTCGCTTTGAGTGTCTCTACTTGATAGAACAATTTCAGTCTGGAAAATCTAGGAAAAATATCTTAGATTCTCTTGCCAATCTATACCAGTATTTTTCAGAATTAGAAGTAGAAGGTTTTGAGGAGCTGGTTCGCTATTTTACAGCTGAACGAGATTATTGGCTTGAAGCAACTGAAACGAGTCAAAAGAAAATTCAGATTTCTTCAACGAAATCAGGACGTATTCTTCTGTCCTCTTTAGTTCCTGAGAGCTGTCAAGTCTTGGGAGTATCGGCTACTCTTGAGATTAGTCAGAGAGTTTCTTTGGCCGACCTTTTAGGCTATCCTGAAGCCAAATTTGTCAAGATTGAAGCTCGTAGAAAACAGGATCAAGAAGTGGTCTTGGTCAAAGATTTTCCCCTGGTAACAGAAACTTCCTTAGAAGTCTATGCCATAGAAGTAGCTGATTTACTAGTGGAAATTCAAGCTTTCCAGCAACCGATTTTGGTTCTCTTTACTGCTAAAGACATGCTTCTAGCAGTATCTGATTTACTTCCAGTTAGTCATTTGGCTCAGTATAAAAATGGGGATGTTCATCAGCTTAAGAAGCGCTTCGAAAAAGGTGAACAAAAAATCCTGCTTGGTGCAGCAAGTTTCTGGGAGGGAGTGGATTTTTCAAGCCATCCTTTTGTAATTCAAGTTGTACCAAGGCTTCCTTTCCAAAATCCTCAAGAGCCCTTGACGAAAAAGATTAATCAAGAACTGAATCAAGAAGGAAAAAATGCCTTTTATGATTATCAGTTGCCCATGGCCATTATTCGATTAAAACAGGCTTTGGGAAGAAGTATGAGACGCGAACACCAACGTTCCTTAACTCTCATTTTGGATAGGAGAATTGTCGGAAAGCGATATGGCAAACAAATAGTAGCATCTCTAGCAAAAGAAGCGACAGTTAAAACCGTCTCTCAATCCGAAGTTGATGAGACTATTGATGAATTTTTAAATGAGCTTTGATAAATAGTATAGTATGAAAGTATAAGGTTAGTATATATGAAACGTTCTCTCGACTCTAGAGTCGATTATAGTTTGCTCTTGCCAGTATTTTTTCTACTGGTTATTGGCGTAGTGGCTATCTACATAGCCGTTAGTCATGATTATCCAAACAATATTCTGCCCATTTTAGGGCAGCAGGTCGCCTGGATTGCCTTGGGGCTTGTGATTGGTTTTATCGTCATGCTCTTTAATACAGAATTTCTTTGGAAGGTGACCCCCTTTCTATATATTTTAGGCTTGGGACTTATGGTTTTGCCGATTGTCTTTTATAATCCAAGTTTAGTTGCATCCACGGGTGCCAAAAACTGGGTATCGGTAAATGGTATCACCTTGTTCCAGCCGTCAGAATTTATGAAGATATCCTATATCCTCATGTTGGCCCGTGTCATTGTCCAGTTCACAAAAAAACATAAGGAATGGAGACGCACAGTTCCACTGGACTTTTTATTAATTTTTTGGATGATTCTCTTTACCATTCCAGTCCTAGTTCTTTTGGCACTTCAAAGTGACTTGGGGACTGCCTTGGTTTTTGTGGCTATTTTCTCAGGAATCGTTTTATTATCAGGGGTTTCTTGGAAAATTATTATCCCAGTATTTGTGACTGCTGTAACAGGAATTGCTGGTTTTCTAGCCATCTTTATCAGTAAGGACGGTCGTGCTTTTCTTCATCAACTGGGAATGCCGACCTATCAAATCAACCGTATTTTGGCTTGGCTTAATCCATTTGACTTTGCCCAAACAACCACTTACCAGCAGGCTCAAGGGCAAATCGCGATTGGGAGTGGTGGCTTATTTGGTCAAGGGTTTAATGCTTCTAATTTGCTTATTCCAGTTAGAGAGTCGGATATGATTTTCACGGTCATTGCAGAAGATTTTGGCTTTATTGGCTCTGTTCTTGTTATTGCTCTTTATCTCATGCTGATTTACCGTATGTTGAAGATTACTCTTAAATCAAATAACCAGTTCTACACCTATATTTCCACAGGTTTGATTATGATGTTGCTCTTCCATATCTTTGAGAATATCGGTGCTGTTACTGGCTTGCTTCCCTTGACTGGGATTCCTTTGCCTTTCATTTCTCAAGGTGGATCGGCTATCATCAGTAACTTGATTGGTATTGGCTTGCTTTTATCGATGAGTTACCAGACAAACCTAGCTGAAGAAAAGAGCGGAAAAGTCCCATTCAAACGGAAAAAAGTTGTATTAAAACGAATCAAATAAGGAGAAAATCATGGTTAAAGTAGCAGTTATATTGGCTCAGGGATTTGAAGAAATTGAAGCTTTGACAGTTGTGGATGTTTTGCGTCGTGCTAATATTACTTGTGATATGGTAGGATTTGAAGAGCAAGTGACAGGTTCGCACGCAATCCAAGTAAGAGCAGATCGTGTCTTTGATGGTGATTTATCAGACTATGACATGATTGTTCTTCCTGGAGGGATGCCTGGTTCTGCACATTTACGGGATAATCAGGCCTTGATTCAAGAGTTGCAAAGCTTCGAGCAAGAGGGGAAGAAACTGGCAGCCATTTGTGCGGCACCAATTGCCCTCAATCAAGCAGGAGTTCTGAAAAACAAGCAGTACACTTGCTATGACGGCGTTCAAGAGCAAATTCTTGATGGTCAATACGTTAAGGAAACAGTAGTGGTAGATGGTCATTTGACAACCAGTCGAGGCCCCTCAACAGCCCTTGCCTTTGCCTACGAATTGGTGGAGCAATTAGGAGGAGACGCAGAGAGTTTACGAACAGGAATGCTCTATCGAGATGTCTTTGGTAAAAATCAGTAAAACGGGAGTCAAACTCTCGTTTTTTTATGTGGGAAACTCAGGGAAATCATCGCTTTTTTCATAAAAAAATGCTATAATGAAGGGTATGAAATATCACGATTACATCTGGGATTTAGGTGGAACTTTACTGGATAATTACGAAACTTCAACAGCTGCATTTGTTGAAACATTGGCATTGTATGGCATCACACAAGACCATGACAGTGTCTATCAGGCTTTAAAGGTTTCTACTGATTTTGCGATTGAGACATTCGCTCCCAACTTAGAGAATTTTTTAGAAAAGTACAAGGAAAATGAAGCTAGAGAACTTGAACACCCGATTTTATTTGATGGAGTTTCTGATTTATTGAAAGATATCTCCAATCAAGGTGGCCGTCATTTTTTGGTTTCTCATCGAAATGATCAGGTCTTGGAAATTTTAGAAAAAACCTCTATAGCAGCTTATTTTACAGAAGTGGTTACTTCTAACTCAGGCTTTAAGAGAAAACCAGATCCTGAGTCCATGATTTATTTAAGAGAAAAGTATCAGATTAACTCTGGTCTTGTAATTGGTGATCGACCGATTGATATCGAAGCCGGGCAAGCTGCAGGACTAGCTACCCACTTGTTTACCAGTATCGTGAATTTAAGACAAGTATTAGACATGTAAGAAAAAGGAATAAGATGACAGAAGAAATTAAAAATCTGCAGGCACAAGATTATGATGCCAGTCAAATTCAAGTTTTAGAGGGTTTAGAGGCTGTTCGTATGCGTCCAGGGATGTATATTGGGTCAACCTCAAAAGAAGGTCTTCACCATTTAGTCTGGGAAATTGTTGATAACTCAATTGACGAGGCCTTGGCAGGATTTGCTAGCCATATTCAAGTCTTTATTGAGCCAGATGATTCGATTACTGTTGTTGATGATGGGCGTGGTATCCCAGTCGATATTCAGGAAAAAACAGGTCGACCTGCCGTTGAGACTGTCTTTACTGTCCTGCACGCTGGAGGAAAGTTTGGCGGTGGAGGATACAAGGTTTCAGGTGGTCTTCACGGAGTGGGGTCTTCAGTAGTTAATGCCCTTTCCACTCAATTAGACGTTCATGTCCACAAAAACGGTAAAATTCATTACCAAGAATACCGTCGTGGTCATGTTGTCGCAGATCTTGAGGTGGTTGGAGATACGGATAAGACTGGAACAACAGTTCACTTCACACCGGACCCAGAAATCTTTACTGAAACAACAACCTTTGATTTCGATAAATTAAATAAACGGATTCAAGAGTTGGCCTTTCTAAATCGTGGTCTTCAAATCTCCATCACAGATAAGCGTGAGGGGTTAGAACAAACTAAGCATTACCACTATGAAGGTGGGATTGCTAGCTACGTTGAATATATCAATGAGAACAAGGATGTAATCTTTGATACACCAATTTACACAGATGGTGAAATGGATGATATCACAGTCGAAGTAGCCATGCAGTACACAACGGGTTACCATGAAAATGTCATGAGTTTCGCAAACAATATTCATACTCATGAAGGTGGAACGCATGAACAAGGTTTCCGTACGGCCTTGACACGTGTTATCAACGATTATGCTCGTAAGAATAAACTGCTTAAAGACAATGAAGACAACTTGACAGGGGAAGATGTCCGTGAAGGATTGACTGCAGTTATCTCAGTTAAACACCCAAATCCACAGTTTGAAGGGCAAACCAAGACCAAACTGGGAAATAGCGAAGTGGTCAAGATTACTAATCGTCTCTTCAGCGATGCCTTCTCTGATTTTCTCATGGAGAATCCACAGATTGCTAAGCGAATCGTGGAAAAAGGGATTTTAGCTGCTAAGGCTCGAGTCGCTGCCAAGCGTGCGCGTGAAGTCACTCGTAAAAAATCTGGTTTGGAAATTTCCAACCTTCCAGGGAAACTAGCAGACTGTTCTTCTAACAATCCTGCTGAAACAGAACTCTTCATCGTCGAAGGAGACTCAGCTGGTGGGTCAGCCAAATCTGGTCGTAACCGTGAATTCCAGGCTATCCTTCCAATTCGCGGTAAGATTTTGAACGTTGAAAAGGCAAGTATGGATAAGATTCTTGCTAATGAAGAAATTCGTAGTCTTTTCACCGCGATGGGAACAGGATTTGGAGCAGAATTTGATGTTTCGAAAGCCCGTTACCAAAAACTTGTTTTGATGACCGATGCCGATGTCGATGGAGCCCACATTCGTACCCTTCTTTTAACCTTGATTTATCGTTATATGAAACCAATTTTAGAAGCTGGTTATGTTTATATCGCCCAACCTCCAATCTATGGTGTCAAGGTTGGAAGCGAGATTAAAGAATATATCCAGCCAGGAGCAGACCAAGAAATTAAACTCCAAGAAGCATTAGCCCGCCACAGTGAAGGTCGTGCCAAACCAACTATTCAGAGATATAAAGGTCTGGGTGAAATGGATGATCATCAGTTATGGGAAACAACCATGGATCCCGAACATCGCTTGATGGCCAGAGTTTCTGTGGATGATGCAGCTGAGGCAGATAAAATCTTTGATATGTTGATGGGGGATCGAGTAGAGCCTCGTCGTGAATTTATCGAAGAAAATGCCGTCTATAGTACACTTGATGTCTAAAAAATCGGGAGAAGTAGTTCCCTTGGTCTAAAAAATATGATATAATCATTACGATTGTTTCAAGTAAAAAAGGAGTTTAATATGTCTGGTACACTAGTAATTTATCTTGCAATTGCAGTTGCAGTTTTCTTAGTGATTGCCTATGCTATCGCAATCTACGTACGAAAACGCAATGAAAGTAAATTAGCAATTTTAGAAGAGAAAAAAGAAGAGCTGTACAATCTTCCAGTAAACGATGAAGTTGAAGCTGTAAAAAATATGCACTTGATTGGACAAAGTCAAGTGACTTTCCGTGAGTGGAACCAAAAATGGGTTGACCTATCTCTTAACTCTTTTGCTGATATCGAAAATAATCTTTTTGAGGCAGAAGGTTATAACAATTCATTCCGTTTTTTTAAGGCTAGTCATCAAATTGACCAAATCGAGAGCCAAATTACCTTGATTGAAGAAGATATTGCGGCAATTCGCAATGCCTTGGCAGATTTGGAGAAACAAGAATCTAAAAACAGCGGTCGTGTTCTTCATACCTTGGACTTGTTTGAAGAGTTGCAACACCGAGTGGCTGATCATTCTGAAGAATATGGCCAAGGTTTATCTGAAATCGAAAAACAATTGGAAAATATCCAATCAGAGTTTTCTCAGTTTGTTACTTTGAACACTTCAGGTGACCCAGTAGAAGCTGCTGTGATTTTGGATAATGCTGAAAATCATATCTTGGCTTTGAGTCACATTGTTGACCGCCTGCCAGCGATTGTAAAAACATTATCTAAAGAGCTACCTGATCAATTGGAAGATTTGGAGGATGGTTACCGTAAGCTTTTAGATGCTAACTATCATTTTGCTGAAACGGATATTGAATCTCGCTTCCAATTGCTTTATGAATCTTTGAAGAAAAACCACGAAAATATTGCACAATTAGAGTTGGATAATGCTGAGTATGAAAATACTCAAGTTCAAGAAGAAATCAAT
Source organism: Streptococcus bovismuti (assembly GCF_042436615.2). GTDB lineage: Bacteria > Bacillota > Bacilli > Lactobacillales > Streptococcaceae > Streptococcus. The sequence continues at coordinate 323,575 of NZ_JBHMFR020000002.1, forward strand.
TCACTCTATGATATCTTTACACGAGAAATCGCTGCTCAAAAAGTAGTAGAAGGCTTAGTTGCAACTCTTCCTACATATTTGAAACACATGAAAGATAGTAATGCTGTTTTAGTGGAAGATATTCAACGATTGAGTAACAATTACCTACTATCTGAAACGGATGTTAGTCATGTTCATAGATTACAAGCTGAGTTAGAATCTTTAGAAGAATCTGTATTGGAACTAACTTCTGAACAAGAGGAACATTCTGAACCTTATTCATTCCTTGAAGAACGTTTGGAAAACTTACAAGCTACTTTGAAGGAAATTGAAGATGAACAAGTTGAGGTTAGTCAACGTCTTGCTCAGATTGAAAAAGATGATATCAATGCTCGCCAGAAGGCAAATGTTTATGTTAATCGTCTTCACACAATTAAGAGATATATGGAAAAACGCAATCTTCCAGGTATTCCTCAGAATTTCTTACAGTTGTTCTTTACAGCAAGTAACCATACTGAAGAGTTGATGGCTGAACTAGAAGAAGCTCGGGTCAATATAGAAGCTGTGAACCGGATGCTTGAAATTGCAACAAATGATATAGAAGCACTTGAAGAAGAAACCTATAATATTGTTCAATATGCAACGTTGACAGAACAATTGCTACAGTATTCGAACCGTTACCGCTCATTTGATGAACGAATTCAAGAAGCCTTTAATGAATCATTAGAAATTTTTGAAAAAGAATTTGATTATCATGCTTCATTTGATAAGATTTCGCAAGCTTTGGAAGTTGCAGAACCAGGTGTAACCAACCGTTTTGTCACTTCATACGAAAAAACACGTGAGACGATTCGTTTCTAACATAATAAAAAAGATTTGGTTCTTGTACTGACCCCAAAAAGTTAGACAATTAATTTAAGCAAAGGATTTAGTTCTGTATTGTACAGGGCTAAGTCCTTTTAGTTTTACCTTAATTCGTTTGTTGTTGTAGTAATCA